>DATJXV010000170.1:0-7251 GCA_035499955.1 Casimicrobiaceae bacterium | reverse complement strand
CGTCGAGCGTCAGGACGGGGATTTCGGCCGACCCCGGCGGCTCCCCTACCAGGACCGCGAGCTGGTGGCCCGCCTGCTCGAACTGCGCGCGCAACGGCGGGAGGCCCGACTCGGTTTGCGCGACGAGCGCGGCCTGGCTCTGGACCGCGAGCCACGCGACTCCGCCCGCGCGATACCGTTCCTGCGTGATCGCCAGCTCGCGGCGCTGCGAGTCGAGGATGGCCGACGCGAGCTCGATCTGCGCCGCCAGCGCCGCTTGCCGGATGGCGGTGGCGACCACGTTGCTCGCCAGGGTGAGCCGCGCGCCTTCGAGCTCGTAGCCCTGGAAGTCGACATCGGCGGCGAGCGCCTCGAGCTCGCGCCGCGTCCCGCCGAAGACGTCGAAGTTGTAGGAGGCGTTCATGCCGAGGCTGAAGACGTTGAACGGTCCGGGGTTGGGCGCCTGCGGAAAGCCGAAGGTCGCGGGGTCGATGCGCTGCCGCTCGGCGCCGGCCGTGAGGTCGAGCCTCGGGTACTGCGTGGCGCCCGCACGCGCCTCGCGCAGCTGCTGCGCCTGCGTCAGCCGCGCGCGCGCCTCGTCGAGCGTCGGGCTCCCCTTGAGCGCGCGCTGCACGAGCGCGTCGATCTTCGGCGACTCGAACACCGACCACCATTCGGCCGGAAGGTCGCGCGAAGCGACGAGCCGCGGCATGCCCTGCGCGGCGGGCAGCGCGCCGCGCACGTAGCGATCCGTGGCCGGCGGGTCCGGCGCGCGGAAATCGGGCCCGACCGTGCAGCCCGCAAGAGCGCACGCCGCCGCGAATAACGCGCTCGCCCTCAATCGAGCGTCCTCCGGTAGAACTTCACGGCGACGAGCATGACGACCAGGGCGAACACGATCATCGGCCACAGGCTCGGCCACATGTCCGCCCAATCGTTGCCCTTGAGCAGGATGCCCCGCACCACCCGATTGTAATGAGTGAGCGGCAGGAGGCTGCCCAGCCATTGCGCCCACTCCGGCATGCCGCGGAACGGGAACAGGAAACCCGACAGCAGGATGTTGGGCAGGAAATAGAAGAAGGTGAGCTGCATCGCCTGCAGCTGGTTGCCCGCGAGCGACGACAGGGTAATGCCGACCGTGAGGTTGCACGCGATGAACAGCAGCGATGCGCCGTACAGCGCGGTGATGCTGCCGACGAACGGCACGCTGAAGATGAAGCGGGCCGCCACGAGGATGATGCTCGCCTGGATGAGCCCGATGGCGATGTACGGGATGATCTTGCCGGTCATCACCTCGAGTGGCGTGATGGGCATGGCGAGCAGGTTCTCCATCGTGCCGCGCTCGCGCTCGCGCGTGATCGCGAGCCCGGTCATCATCACGAGCGTCATGGTCAGGATCACGCCCATGAGGCCCGGCACGATGTTGTATTGCGTGATCGACTCCGGGTTGTAGAGCCGGTGCACCTCGACGTCGAACGGCGGCCGCGCGCCTGCGAGCGGCGCGAGCGGGCCGACCAAGTCCTTGCGCGCGACCACGTCGACGAGCTGGGACGAGGCCGCGAGCGCGGCGCTGGTCGCGATGGGATCGGAGGCGTCCGCTTCGATCAATATCGACGGCCGCTCGCCGCGCAGGAGCTTTCGCGTGAAGTCGGCCGGGATGCTGACGACGAACTGCGCGGCGCCCTGGGCGAGCGCCGCTCGTCCCGCTTCCTCGTCGGGGAGCTCGCCGACGAAGCGGAAGTACTCCGACGTGGCCATCGCCTGCACGAACGTGCGCGTGAACTCGCTGTGGTCGGCGAGGATCAGCGCGGTGGGCATGTGCTTGGGATCGGTGTTGATCGCGTAGCCGAAGAGCGTGAGCTGGATGATCGGGATGCCGACGATCATGCCGAAGGTCACGCGGTCGCGGCGGAGCTGCAGGAACTCCTTGGTGACCATCGCCCACCAGCGATTGAAAGAGAAGGCGTTCACGCAGACGCTTTCTCGGCCTCGCCGAAATTATCCGTTGCCCCCTTCATGAGATGGATGAAAACATCCTCGAGACCCGTGGGGATGGGTTCGATGTCCTGGCCGCCGGCGGAGCACGCCGCGCGCAGCGAGCGCTCGAGGAGCGCCGCGTCCTTGCCGGTCACATGCACCGTCTCGCCGAAGGCCACGGTCTGCTCGACACCCGGCATACCGCGCAGCCTTTCGGCGAGCTCGGTCAAGTCCCGCCCGTGCACGGCGTACGTGGTGAGACCCTGCGCCGCGATGACCTCGCCGGCCGTGCCTTGCGCAAGGAGGCGGCCGTACGCGATGTAGGCGAGCTTGTGGCAGCGCTCGGCCTCGTCCATGTAGTGCGTGCTGACGAGCACCGAGATGCCCTGCGCGGCGAGATGGTGGAGCTCCTCCCAGAACTCGCGCCTCGCGTTCGGATCGACACCCGCCGTCGGCTCGTCGAGCAGCAGGAGGCGCGGCCGGTGCAGCATGCAGGCGGCCAGCGCGAGACGCTGCTTCCATCCGCCGGAGAGCGTACCCGTGAGCTGGTGCTGGCGGCCGGTGAGGCCGAGGTCGGCGATCGCATGATCGACGGCCGCGGCGCGGTCGCTCATCTGGTAGACGCGCCCGACGAACTCGAGATTTTCACGGATCGTCATGTCGTCCCAGAACGAGAAGCGCTGGGTCATGTAGCCGACGTTGCGCTTGATCGCCTCCGACTGCGTCCGGATGTCGAAGCCCAGGCAGGTACCGCTTCCGGAGTCGGGCGTGAGCAGGCCGCACATGAGGCGGATCGACGTCGTCTTGCCGCTGCCGTTCGGGCCCAGGAAGCCGAAGATCTCGCCGCGCTCCACACGCAGGGACAGGTCCACGACGACGTGCTTGCCTGCGAAGCTCTTGTTCAGTTTATCGACGTCGATGACGGGAGCCCCGTCATTGGCCTCGCTCATTTCAGGGTCACGCTGACCGGCTGGCCGGGATGCAGCTTGCCCGCGTTCTCCGCTGACGGTCGCGCCTCGACCATGAACACGAGCTTCTGCCGCGTCTCGTTGCTGTAGATGACGGGCGGCGTGAACTCGGCGTCGTTGGCGACGTAGGAGATCGAGGCCGGGATGTCGGCCCCGCATCCGTCGCATTGGATCGCGACGGCGCCCCCGACCTTGAGGCTGCCGACGACGGTCTGCGGCACGAAGAAGCGCACCTTCACGTTCGCCGGCGGAAGCATGCGCACGACCGGGCTTCCCGCGGCCACCCACTCTCCCTCTCGATACAGCGTGTCGTAGACCTGCCCCGCTTTCGTCGCGAGCACCGATTTCTGGTCGAGCTTCCACGTCGCCTGCTCGAGCGCCGCACGCGCCGCGGCGACCTGGGCCACCTGCGCCTGAATCTGCTCGCTTCGGCTCGGCAACTGGGCGACGACGAGTTCGCTCTTCAACTGCTCGACGCGTGCCTGCGCGGACTGGTATGCCGCGCGGCTGTCGTCGAGCTGCGCCCGCGGGATGCCGCCGATGCGGAATTGCGCCTCATCGCGCTCCAGATTCGTCGCCGTGCGCTGCGCCTCGACCTGCGCTTGCGCGAGCTGCGCACGCGTGACGTCCTGCTCGGGCGGACGGCGCCCGGCGCGCAGGTCCGACAGCGTGGCCTCCGCCGCCTTCACCTGCTCCTGGGCCTGGCGTTGCGCGGCGGCCTCGCTCACGGCTTCGAGCGCGTACAGGCGCGCGTTCACCGCGATGACGTCGCCGCGCTTCACGGATAGCTGGTCGAGCCGCCCCGCGATGGGCGAGGCGACGTTCACGAACTCGCCCTCGACGTAGCCTTGGTAGCCAGCCGGCGCCGTGTTCGAGCATGCGCAAAGCGCGGCTGCCGCCGGGAGCCACATCGCGGCGATGCGGGCTGCGTGGGTCATGCGGGGATGTCCGGCACGGATGCGCGATTGATACCACAAAATCTCTCCGTTCGAATAAAGTTCCCCGAAGGGCGCCGCCATCGGTCTGCGGCTCCGGCGCGTCCGGCGGCGGCAGGTCGACGAGATTCGCCGACTCGTGCATCCTATCCGGGCACGTCCTCAGCCACCTTCGGAAAACACATCATGATCCTGCGTTCCTTCCTGCGCGCTGCGCTTCTCGCCGCGGCGATCGCGACCTCCGCAACCGGGTCCGCCACGCCCATCGCGACCAACTACACCGACATGTGGTCCAACGCCCAGGAGCCCGGCTGGGGATTCTTCATCGACCAGCAGGCCGACGTCCTCCTCGGCACCCTCTACGTCTACGACAAGGGCAGCTCGGCCGCGTGGTACACGGTCACGCTCTCCTACGTGTCCACGGGCGGGGACGGCTCGGTCACGTACCGCGGCACGCTCTACCAGACCACCGGTCCCGCGCTCGGCCAGCCCTACGATTCGTCGCCGGTCAAATACCGCGAGGTCGGACTGCTCACCATCGAGTTCGGCGACGAGGCGCATGCGCTCATGAACTACACGATCGACGGTGCAGGCGCGGTGAAGCAGGTATCGCGCCTGACGTTCGCTCCAAACTCGATCCTCGGCTCCTACATCGGGTCCACGCAGGACGTCACGTACGACTGCAAGCCGGGAGCGCAGAACGGACTCGTGACCACCGATCCGGGCCCGTTCACGATCACGCAGAATCAGGACGGCATCGTGATGCAGTTCCCGACATGCCAGATCACCAACGGGGTATATACGCAGCAGGGCCAGGTCGGGACTGTCGACGCGATCTACAACTGCCCGGGCGGCGCCTACGGTGCGATCAAGTTCACGGCGCTGCAATCGGAGAAGGGCGGCATCGTCGGCAACTATACGGGCTACGATAAAGACTGCTCGTTCCGCGGCAACATCGGCGGGATGAGAGTGATGAAGTGAGGTAGGCGGATGTGAGCGCCGCGTCGCCGCTCGCGCGCCTTCGCGCCTTGCGCAACGCCTACGGCGAGGCAGCCGGGCGCGAGCAGCGGTCGCTCCTGCGCGCGGTCGCGCCGCTCGCGCTGCGCAAGTGGCGCGAGCTCGCGCAACTGCACGAAGACCTGCTGTTCCTCTGCGCCTTTCCGGGCTCGGCGGCGGTCCGGCGGCAAGCCCGCGCGATGCTGCAGTCGATCTCGGCGCGCACGCGTGCGCTGCCGCGAGAGGAGCGCACGCGCGCGGACGACAGCGGCATCGCAGGCTCGGTCACGCGTCACGTCTATCCCTACCCGGTCGCGCGCTTCCTCGCGGCGGCGAACGACGTGGAGATCGACTGGCGAAACGTCGGCGATCCGCAGGCCCTCGACGGCATCGTCGGCAGGCTCATCGCACCGGCCGAGCGCGAGGCCTTCGACAGCGGCGAATTCGACACGCGGGCGTTCGTCGAGCTCGCCAGGCCCGAAAGCACGCCATCGCTGCGATGGCTCGTGGACGGCATCGCGCACTCCGGGGCTGCCGGGCTGGGCGAGGACTGGGAAAGCGCCGACGTTCCGGTCGTATGGAAGCTCGGCGATTCGCGCGAGTCCGTCACGCACAACGTCGTACCCGGCGTCGTGCCGAAGTTTCGCACCGGACTTCGCCGGCCGGGCGCCGACGTCGTCGCCGACATCTGCACGCCGCTCCCCGCCGTCGAGCGGCTGTCCCGCCGGCGCGCGCAGGCCGTCATCGCGGCGGCGCGCGCCGCGCTGGCCGCGCGCTGCCGCGAAGTCAACGCGATGACGCATCCCAATCCCGACGAGGTGTGGTGGTGCGACCTGGGCGAGGGAATCGCGCTCGCCGTCATCGGCATCGCGCCCGAGCATCGACTCGCGCTCGAGACCAACACCGGCTACCTCCTCGTCGCGAACGGCGTTCCGATCGGCTACGGCGGCGTCACGCCGCTGTTCCGTCAGGCGAACACGGGGATCAATATCTTCGATCCGTTTCGCGGCGGCGAGGCTGCTTACCTTTGGACGCAGATGCTGCGCGCCTTCCGCACGCTGTACGGAAGCCGGCGCTTCGTCATCAACGCTTACCAGTTCGGCGCCGGCAATGCGGAGGCGATACGAAGCGGCGCGTTCTGGTTCTACTATCGGCTCGGGTTCAGGCCGGTCTCGGCGGATACCGCGAAGCTCGCGGCGCGCGAAGCGGCGCGCATCGCGACCGACCGCAAGCACCGAAGCGACGCCCCGACGCTGCGCGCGCTCGCCTCCTGCGATCTGTGCCTCGACTTGCCCGGGTACGATCGCGCGGACTATTTCGACGAGGCGCTCCTGCCCCGGGCAGGCGCGCGCGCGGCCCGCCAGCTTGCGCGCGTCGCGGCGCCGTCGCGAGCGCTTGGCGCGCGCCGAATCGCCGAGACGCTCGCCGGCGAGCTGGGGGCCGCCGATTTCGAGCATTGGCCGGCCGCGGAACGGCGCGGCTTTGCGCTGCTTGCCCCCGTGTTCGCGAACCTGCCGCGCATGCGCGATTGGAGCCAGGGGGACCGGGACGCGCTCGCCGCCGTCCTGCGCGCGAAGGCGTTGCCGCAGGAGAGGACGTTCGCGCTGCGCTCGCTGAAGGCGGTCAAGGCGTTCCGCGACCTGCAGCGCGATCTCGCGTAGCGGCTACGTGCACATCGTCCCTGGCGTGCGAAACACCTGGCGAGTGATGGTCTTGACCTGCGACACGCCGTTCAGCGTGTAGGCGAACGTCGCGTTGTTGCCGTCGGAAATCGTAAGCGTCATCGTGCCGACGTTGGTCGTCTGCACGCTGGCCGGGCTGAACGGGACGGCGTTGAACGCGGGGCCGGCGGTGCGGATCAGCGGCCCGGCGTAGACGCTGGGTCCGCTCGCGTTCAGGGTGGCCGAGACCCAGAGCGGGGCGCCGGCCTCGTCGTACGTGAACCACGTCGCGAAGATCACGTTGCTCTGCATCGTGAGGTCTATGCCCCAGCCGGCCTCCGCGCCGGCGGGCGCCGCCCACCACAGGTCCTGGAGGTTGGTCGCGGTGTAGAGGGGCGGATGCAGTGCGAAGACGCACGTCGGCATCACACCGAAGACCTGCCGCGTGATCGTCTTCTGCTGGCTGATGCCGTTCACGGTGTAGCTGAACGTGCCGCTGTTGCCGTCGCCGAAGCTCAGCACGGCGTTGCCGACGACGTTCGCCGTGACCTGGCCCGGAACGAACGGCACCGTGCTAAAAGGCGGGCCGTGCATCTCGACGAGTTGCCCCGCGTACGTATTGGGGCCGGTCTTCGTCGCGGTCATGGAAAGCCACCAGGCCTTGCCGTTCTGGTCGTACGTGAACCAGGTGGCGAAGATCACCGTGCCCTGGTGCGCGAGGTTCAGTCCCCAGCC
>DATJXV010000169.1:0-45066 GCA_035499955.1 Casimicrobiaceae bacterium | reverse complement strand
GCCGCCGGCACCGCGGTGGCCATGGTGATCACCGGGATAATCCACGGCGACGTCGGGCCGCGCGTCCCGTTCCTCGGCAAGATCCCCGCCCCCGACGCGCTCCTGCCGATGCTCACGGCCGACGGCGTCGCGCTCGCACTGCGTTTCGGCTACGACCTGCTCATCACGGCGCTGGCGATCGCCGTGGTGGGATCGCTCGACAGCCTGCTCGCGGCCGTGGGCGAGGCCGACGGGCCGCTCGACACCGCGCACCATCCCAACCGGCTGCTCATCGCGCTCGGCTGCGGGAACCTGGTTTCCTCGCTCTTCGGCGGCGTCCCGGTCGCCTATTCGTCGCACCACGCGATCTCCACCCACCACGCGGGCAGCCGCAAACTGCTGTCGAGCATTGCCACGACGGCCACGCTGGTGCTGCTGCTCCTGTACGGCGCGCCGCTCCTGCAGCTCATCCCCTTGGCGGCGCTGTCGGCGATGATGCTCGTGATCGCGGTTGGCCTCATCGACCGCTGGGCGGGATCGACCATCGACCGCGTGCGTCGCGGCCAGTACGACAGCGAGCTCATCGTCAACATCACGCTCGTGATCCTCGTCGCGGGAGTGACCATCGCGTTCGGCCTGGTCGCGGCCGTGCTGACCGGGCTCATCCTGTCGATGGGACTCTTCCTGGCGGTGATGAACCGCTCCCTCATCCGGTCTGTGCAGACCGGCGCCACGCGCGGCTCGCGGCGCGTGTACCCGCCCGAGCAGGCGAGCTTCCTGCGCGTGGAGGGGCATCGCATCAAGTTGATCGAGCTCGACGGCGCGATCTTCTTCGGTACCGCGGACCGCCTGGGCTTCGAGTCGCTACGTGCCGCGCTGGGCGGGCAGTTTCTCATCATCGACCTGCGCCGGGTGACGATGATCGACGCTTCCGGCGCACTCATGCTGCACAAGCTCTCGCGCCTGCTGCGCGAGCAGGGCGTGACGATGCTGCTCGCTCACATCTCGGCCACGAGCAAGCTCGGGCGCGCGCTGCAGGGCGCGGGCGTGTTCACGCAGCGCCACCACACGGACTGGTTCGACGACGCCGACCGGGCGCTGGAGCACGCCGAGCGCCACCTTCTCGCCGGCGCGCAGGCCGCCGGTGCCGATCGCGAGCTCGCCATCGGGGAATTCGCGCTCCTGCAGGGACTGTCCAATGACGAGCTCAAGTTCGTGAAGCCCTACCTCGACCGCCAGCTCTTTCCCGCGCGGGCGGCGCTGTATCACGATGGCCAGCTCGGAGACCGCCTCTATCTGCTCGCGCGCGGCGCCGTCAGCATCGTGGCGGAGGCGCCCGGCGTGGGGGGCAAGCACCGGCGTGTGGTGACGCTGGCGCCGGGCGTGATCTTCGGCGAGTCCGCGATGATCGAGGGCGGCACCCGCTCGGCCACCGCGATCGCCGAGGGCGAAGTCGTGACCTACAGCCTGTCGCGCAGCAACCTGGACGCCATCCACGCCCGCAACCCGGAGCTGTACCGCCGCCTGGTCCTCAACATGCTGTCCCACATGTCGGGCCTCCTGCGCATGACGACCAGCATCCTGCGCGATACCAGCGAAAGCGTCGATTAGGTTATGGCGACGGCGAGGCGCGCTGCCCGGTCGCATAGGCGCGGCGGAACTCGCGCTCGAACACCGACCAGAAGTCGTCGTGCGCCTCCTTCGCGATGTCCTCGTAGATCTCGAGCAGCAGCTCCCACTGCCTCGCCTTGCGGTTGGCGGGCAGGAAGCGGTCGAGCGCCCCGCCTTCCAGGCGCCGATCGAATTCGCTCGGGCTGAAGCGGGAAAGCAGGCTCTGCAGCGCGGCCTGGATCCCGGCGGCGAGGCCGCGGTCGTGCGCGCGCAGGTCGTCGTAGGCGTCCGTCACCGCGCGCACGGGGCTCATGAGGTCGGTGCGCTCGGGTGCCAACAGGTGGCGCAATGCGACGTCGACGTCCCACGCCGCCTTGAGCGGATTCACCGCGCGCGGGCCGATGATCGTCATCTCGGCGTGGATGCTGCTCTTAGCCTGCGCGCGAAGCCGCAGCATGTCCACGGTGCTCTGCGTCATCTCGCGCAGCAGCCGCCCGAGGAGCTCCATGGTTTGCTCGTCGAGCCCCTGCGCCAGGTCGAGGTCCGGAACGCCGAGGCCCTTGAGCAGCGCCTTCGCGAGATCGCGCCGGCGCGCTTCGTCGGCGGATGCGGAGGGATCGGGCGGCCTTTGGGCGGTCATCGTGAGCCTTGCTAGTGCGCGGGTGCCTTTCGAGTGTACTAAAACTCGCGGGGGGGCGGGATGTGGTGAAATGCGTGTGCGAAGCGCCCGGCTGTCCCGGAAAGGAATCTCCATGTCGCCACAACCCTCGCCCATCCCCGCCACCCTGATCCCCGGCGACGGCATCGGTCCTGAGATCACCGAGTCGGTCGTCGCCGTCCTCGACGCCCTGGGCTCGCCGTTCGCATGGGACGTGCAGGAGGGGGGCAACGCCGCGGTCGCCAAGCTCGGCGATCCGCTGCCGCCTCCGCTGATCGACAGCATCCGCCGCACGCGGCTCGCGCTGAAAGGACCGCTCGCCACACCCGTCGGCGGTGGCTTCCGCTCCGTCAACGTGCGCCTGCGCGAGGAGTTCAAGCTCTACGCCAACGTGCGCCCGGCGCGCACGCTGATCCCCGGCGGCCGCTACGACAACATCGATCTCGTGCTGATCCGCGAGAACCTCGAGGGCCTGTACGTCGGCTTCGAGCACTACATCCCGATCGAGGGCGATCCGCAAGCCGCGGCGATCTCGTCGGGCGTGAACACCCGCGCCGGCTCGCGGCGCATCGCGCAGTTCGCGTTCGACTACGCCGTGAAGCATGGCCGCAAGAAGGTTACGATCGTGCACAAGGCGAACGTGCTCAAGGTGCTCACCGGCATCTTCCTCGACACGGCGCGCGCGGTCGCGCAGAAGTACGAGGGTACGGTCGCCTGCGACGACCGCATCGTCGACGCCTGCGCGATGCAACTGGTGCTCAACCCCTGGCAGTTCGACATGATCGTCACCACGAACCTGTTCGGCGACATCCTCTCCGACGAGATCGCGGGGCTTGTCGGCGGGCTCGGCATGGCGCCCGGCGGCAACATCGGCGAGAGCGCCGCGATCTTCGAGGCGGTGCACGGCTCCGCGCCCGACATTGCCGGCAAGGGGATCGCGAACCCGACCGCGCTCCTGCTCGCCGCGGCGATGATGCTCGATCACGTCGGACGCGACCACGACGCCAACCGCGTGCGCGCGGCGATCGACCGCACCTTCAACCGCGATGCCGTGCGCACCGGCGACCTGGGGGGCAAGGCCACGACGCGCGATCTGACGCAAGCGATCCTGCGCAATCTCGCGTGATCGCGCTAACACCGCGCGTGCCGTGGGCAGCCCTTCCCTGACGATGTCCTTCGTCATGCGAAGTCCGCCCGCCCCTGCACCGCGACGTCAGCGCCTTCGTCGAGGAGGCGGCCCGCAAGCGTCTGCATCACGACGAGGGCCTGAAAGCGCTGGCTTGGCGCAACCGGGCATTCCCGCGACGGGGCCCATCAGCGTCGGCGACTTCGGCCGCATCGTGATCCACTACGCGAAAACCCTCGGCACGCGCCGCGTCCATCTCGCGCAGACGGCACGCAACGCCGGGGATGATTTCAAAGCGAGCACCGATCACCTGGGCCCACATTTCGGTGTGCCCGTGACCGTCCTCCGCTAAACTCGCTGTGGCGGAAGCGTCGATCCCGCCTCTTGCCGCGCGATCCGGAAGAAAGGAACCTGCCATGCCCGCACCCGGCACCGAAACCACCACCGCCACACCGGCGGCACATTCGCAGGAGACTGCGGCCAAGCTGCTCGTGCGCTGCCTCGAGAACGAGGGGGTCGAATACATCTTCGGCCTGCCGGGCGAGGAGAACATCGACGTGATGGACGCGTTGCTCGGCAGCTCGATCAAGTTCGTGACGGTGCACCACGAGCAGGGTGCCTCCTTCATGGCCGACGTCTACGGCCGCCTGACTGGCCGCGCGGGCGTTTGCATGTCCACGCTGGGCCCGGGGGCCACGAACCTGATCACGGGCGTGGCCGACGCGAACATGGACCGCGCGCCCGTGGTGGCGATCGCCGGCCAGGGCGCCACGACGCGCCTGCACAAGGAAAGCCACCAGATCCTCGACCTGGTCGATCTGTTCCGCCCGATCACGAAGTACGCGACCCAGATCCGCGAGCCGCAGATCGTCCCGGAGATCGTGCGCAAGGCGTTCAAGGTCGCGCAGACCGAGAAGCCGGGCGCGACGTTCATCGACTTCCCCGAGAACATCGCCGAGATGCCGATCGAGGGCAAGCCGATCGAGGTGCAGACGGCGTACACCTCGGCCACACCCGACTTCAAGGTCGACCAGGCGGCGCAGATCATCGGCAACGCGAAGAATCCGATCATCCTGGCCGGCAACGGCGTCATTCGCCAGGGCGCGGCAGACTCGCTCGTGAGCTTCGCCGAGGTGCTGCGTATCCCCGTGGCCAACACCTTCATGGCCAAGGGCGTCATGCCGTTTTCCAACCCGCTGTCGCTGGGCACCATCGGGCTGAAGGCGCGCGACCTGCCCTGGTTCGCGTTCGAGAAGGCGGACGTGGTGATCTGCGTGGGCTACGACATGGTCGAGTACCACCCGGACATGTGGAACCCGGATAACGACAAGACCATCGTGCACATCGACGCGCTGCCGGCCGAGGTCGACGCCCACTACCGCGTTGCGGTGGGGGCGCTGGGCGAGATCGGCAGCACGCTGCGCGGGATCGCGGTGAAGGCCAAGCCGCAACGCACGATCCCGTTCCAGGCGGTGCGCCGCGCGCTGGTCGAGGACCGCGCCCAGTACGCGAACGACACCGGCTTCCCGGTGAAGCCGCAGAAGATCGTGCACGACCTTCGCGAAGTCCTGGGACCCGAGGACATCGCGATCTCCGACGTGGGCGCGCACAAGATGTGGATGTCGCGCATGTACCGCGCCGAGCGGCCCAACACCTGCATCATCAGCAACGGCTTTGCGGCCATGGGCATCGCCGTCCCCGGTGCGATCGCCGCCAAGCTCGCCTACCCCGAGCGCAAGATCTGCGCGGTCACCGGCGACGCCGGCTTCATGATGAACTCGCAGGAGATCGAGACGGCGCTGCGCATGAAGGCGGCGTTCGTGATCCTGATCTGGAACGACTCGGAGTACGGGCTCATCACCTGGCACCAGATGCGCCATTTCGGTCGCCCGAGCCACATCGCGTTCAGCAATCCCGACTTCGTGAAATACGCGGAAAGCTTCGGCGCCAAGGGCTACCGTGTGGAGCGCGCACAGGATCTGGTGCCCACGCTCAAGCGCGCGTTCGCCGACAACACCGTCGCGATCGTCGACTGCCCGGTCGACTACTCCGAGAACATGAAGCTCACCCAGCGGCTGAAGAACATCGCGTCGCCGCTCGCGTGACGAGGGCCCGAAAGGAATCGCTGCCATGAAGATACGCGCTGCGGTGCTGCAGGCCATGGGCGCCAAGACACCCTACGCCGACTCGCGCCCGCTTACCATCGAGGAAGTGGAGCTCGCGCCGCCCGGCCACGGCGAGGTGCTGGTGAAGATCGGTGCCGCCGGCCTGTGCCACTCCGACTTGTCCGTCATCAACGGCGACCGCCCGCGGCCGATGCCGATGGCGCTCGGCCACGAGGCGGCCGGCATGGTCGAGCAGGTCGGCGAAGGCGTCAGCGATCTGAAGCGCGGCGACCACGTGGTGATGGTGTTCGTTCCGAGCTGCGGACACTGTCTGCCCTGCTCCGAGGGCCGCCCTGCGCTGTGCGAGCCGGGCGCGGCGGCGAACGGCGCGGGCACGCTGCTCGGCGGCACGCGGCGGCTGTCGAAGAACGGCGCGTCGATCAATCATCACCTGGGATGCTCGGCCTTCGCCGAATACGCGACCGTGTCGCGGCGCTCGCTCGTGAAGATCGACCCGGAGCTGCCGTTTGCCGAAGCCGCGCTCTTCGGCTGCGCGGTGCTGACCGGCGTCGGCGCCGTCGTCAACACGGCGCAGGTCCGCGCCGGCGCGTCGACCGCCGTGATCGGTCTGGGCGGCGTGGGACTGGCCTCCGTCCTCGGCGCGCGCGCCGCCGGCGCGCGGCACATCGTCGCCGTGGACCTTTCCGACGCGAAGCTCGACCTCGCGATGTCGCTCGGCGCGACGCACGCGTTCAACGCGACCGCACCCGATGTGGTGGAGCGCATCCGTGAGGCGACCTCGGGCGGGGTCGAGTACGCCTTCGAGCTCGCAGGCTCGGTGCGGGCGCTCGAGACCGCGTACAAGATCACGCGCCGCGGCGGAACTACGGTCACCGCCGGGCTTCCGCCGCCCACCGCGACGCTGGCGGTGCCACCGGTCAATCTGGTCGCGGAGGAGCGTACGCTCAAGGGAAGCTACATCGGCACGTGCGTGCCCTCGCGAGACATTCCGCGCTACGTCGACCTGTATAGGCAGGGCAAGCTCGCCGTCGACAAGCTGATGACGGGCACGCTGGAGCTCGACGACATCAACCGCGGCTTCGACCTGCTGCACGAGGGCAAGGCGGTGCGGCAGGTCGTAGTGTTCTGACGATGGCCACTCCTTACAACTGGTTCGAAGAGTCGAGCAAGCTGGTGAAGGCGTGGGCGGAGCAGCAGCAGAATTTCCTGCAAGCCATGACGGGCGCGAGGCCTCCGGGCCTCGCGGCGCCGGGCGCCATGCCCTCGCCTTTCGCCGGCATGCAATCAGGGCTCCAGCAAGCTCAGGACCTGTGGCGCGGCGCGATGGAGAAATGGATGCAGCTCGCGCCGCAGGGAATTCCGAAGGCCGGCAACGTCGACGATCTCCTCAAGGCGCTGTTCGATCCGGCGCAGTGGGCGCAGGCCGGCCTGGGGCCGCTCGACCGCGCGATCGAGCATCTCGTGGAAGGGCCGAGCTACGCCACGCTGTGGACGCTCGATCGCAAGCTCCTGCGCGTGCAGAAGCTGCGCGCCGAATGGGCGCGCGACCTGGCGTCGTGGCAGCTCCTGATGCAGGGCGCGTGGAACGAGGCGTTCAAGCGCTTCCTCACCGTCGTGCACGCGCAGGACGGCGAGCCGATCCGGACCTGGCGCGAGCTCGCCGACCTGTGGGTCGGGGTCGCCAACGACACGCTGGTCGAGACGCATCGCACCCCGGAATTCCTGGAGGCGCAGCGACGCCTGACGCGCTCGTCGACCGAGTGCCGGCTCGCCGAGCGCGAGATCGCCGAGGCGTACTGCGAGATCCACCAGATCCCGACCCGCACCGAGGTCGACGAGCTTTCGCGCGCCGTGTACGAGCTTCGCCGCGACTTGCGTGCGCTGACGAAGTCGATGCAGCGCGGCAAGCCTGCCAAGGCGCCGCGCGGCGAATCTTGAAAGCCAGGAGCCACATCATGCCTTTCCGCCTGCAGCTCGATCCCGCGCAAACGGTACACGAGTTCGCCGAGCTGTCCGGGCGCCTTGTGCGCGGCACGGAGCTCTTGAGCTCGGTGAAGGACGAGGACGTCGCGGTCGGCACGGCGCCCAAGAAGGAAGTGTTCCGCGAGGACAAGACGGTCCTGTACCACTACGACGCGGTCGCCGCGACGACGGTGGCGACACCGGTGCTCGTCGTTTACGGCCTCGTCGGGCGCTACACGATGGCCGACCTGCAGGAGGACCGCTCGCTCATCCGCAATCTGCTCGCGCAGGGGATCGATCTGTACGCGGTCGACTGGGGCAACCCTACGCGCGCCGACCGCTGGCTCACGCTCGACGATTACATCGAGGGCTACCTCGCATCCTGCGTGGAGCACATCTGCAAGGCGCATGGCGTGGAGCGGATCAATCTCCTCGGCATCTGCGAGGGCGGTGTGTTCACGGCCTGCTACGCGGCGCTGCATCCTGACCGCATCAAGAGCCTGATCCTCACCATCACCCCGATCGACTTCCACGCCGACCGGGGCGGCCGGGCCGACCACGGCTTCATCAATTTGTGGACGCGAAGCCTCGGCAAGGAGGACGTCGACCGCCTGATCGAGGCCAACGGCAATCTGCCGGGCGAGCTCATGAGCTTCGTGTTCTCGTCGATGACGCCGCTCGCCTCGCTCACCAAGTACAACCTCGGGATGCTGGACGTAATGGACGACGAGAAGAAGCTCATGAACTTCCTGCGTATGGAGAAGTGGCTGCAGGACCGGCCGCATCATCCGGGCGAGGCCGCCAAGCAGTGGCTCAAGGACCTCTACCAGGACAACAAGCTCGTGAAGAACGAGTTCGTGCTGGCGGGTCGCAAGGTCGAGCTGCCCAACCTCACGATGCCCGTGCTCAACGTCTACGCCGAGAACGATCACATCATTCCGCCCGGGACTTCGCGCGCGCTCGCGGAACTCGTCGGCACCGATGACTACACCGAGATCGGGCTGCCCGGCGGCCACGTCGGCGTGTTCGTGAGCGGCAAGTCGCAGGGCGTGCTGGGCAAGGGCATCACCGACTGGCTCCGCGAGCGCTCGTAACCGCTCGACCGCGCGCATGCCAAAGCCCGCGCCGCGCTTCGGCGACGTTCCCGTCCTCGGCCCCCACGGGTTCACGCGCGTCGGCTATACCGAGTGGGGCGGCGCGAGCGCGGCACGCACGGTCCTGTGCGTGCACGGCCTGACGCGCAACAGCCGCGACTTCGACTTTCTCGCGCAGCGCCTCGTCGAACGCGGCGCGCGCGTCGTGGCCCCGGACCTGCCTGGACGCGGCCGCAGCGAGTTTCTCGAGCATGCCGAGGACTACGCCACCCCGATGTATCTCACCGCGATGGCGACACTCATCGCGCGGCTCGGCGCAGCGCAGGTGGACTGGGTCGGCACGTCGCTCGGCGGGCACATCGGCATGGAGCTCGCGGCTCGCCCCGGCTCGCCCATTCGCCGCCTCGTGCTCAACGACTTCGGCGCCCGCGTGCCGGTCGTGGCGCTGCAGCGCATCGCCGCCTACCTTCGCCGCGCGCACGCCTTCGCGAATCTCGCCGAGGTCGAAGCGTACCTGCGCGACGTCTACGCGCCCTTCGGCAAGCTTACCGACGCGCAGTGGCGGCACATGGCCGTGCATGGCGTCGTGCAGGACAAGTCGGGCCTCACGCTCCACTACGATCCTGCGATCGTCGCGCAGTTCTCCCGCCCCATGCTCCTCGACGTCGTGCTGTGGCGCGTGTGGGAGCACGTCGCCTGCCCGGTGTTGATCGTCCGCGGCGAGAGCTCCGACCTGCTGCTGGCCTCCACCGTGGCCGAGATGAAGCGGCGCGGGATCGCGGCGGCGCAAGGTCTCGTTGAATCCGTCGAGATCGCGGGCTGCGGCCATGCGCCGGCCCTCATGTCGGACGACCAGATCAAGATCGTCGGGGACTTTCTTTTCGCCGACGAGGCGGCGGCGCGGCGCCGGGCCGCGCGATGACGGCATGAAGAACAAGATCGTCAGCACTGCGGAGGCGGTCGCCATCATCCGCGACGGCGACACGGTCGCGTTCTCCGGCTTCGTCGGCAGCGGCACCCCCGAGGAGCTCATCGCCGGCCTCGAGCGGCGGTTCCTCGACACCGGGTCGCCGCGCAACCTCACGCTGCTGTTCGCCGCCGCGCCCGGCGACGGCAAGGAACGCGGCCTCAACCGCCTCGCGCACGAGGGCCTCGTGAAGCGCGCGGTCGGCGGCCACTGGAGCCTCGTGCCGAAGCTCGCAGCACTCGCGGTCGCCGGGAAGATCGAGGCGTACAACCTTCCCCTCGGCACGCTGACCCAAGTCTTTCGCGACATCGCGGGACATCGCGCCGGCACGCTCACCAAAGTGGGCCTGCGCACGTTCGTCGACCCTCGCCAGCAAGGCGGCCGGATCAACGACCGCACGACCGAGGACTTGGTGCGCCTGATGGAAATCGACGGCGAGGAGTGGCTCTTCTACAGGGCCTTCCCGGTCTCGGTCGCGTTCCTCCGAGGCACGACCGCGGACGTGGCCGGCAACATCACGATGGAGCGCGAGGCGCTGACGCTGGACAACCTCGCGCTTGCGATGGCGGCCCGGAACAGCAATGGCTTCGTCATCGCCCAAGTCGAGCGCGTATGCGCGCAGGGCGCCCTCAACCCGCGCCACGTGCAGGTCCCGGGAGTGCTCGTCGACTGCGTGGTGACGGCGAAGCCCGAGCACCATCACCAGACCTACGCCACGGTCTACAGCCCGGCGTACGCCGGCGAGTACAAGGTGCCGCTCGACTCGCTTCCGCCGCTGCCCCTCGACGAGCGCAAGCTCATCGCCCGCCGTTGCGCGTTCGACCTGCCGATGGGCGGTGTGGTGAACCTCGGCATCGGCATGCCCGAAGGAGTCGCGCAAGTCGCCAACGAGGAGAAGGTGCTGCGCTACGTGACACTGACCGCCGAGCCGGGCGTCATCGGCGGCCTGCCGCAGAGTGGGCTCGACTTCGGCGCCGCCATCAACACCGATGCCGTCATCCACCAGAACCAGCAGTTCGACTTCTACGACGGCGGCGGCCTCGACATGGCGTGCCTCGGCATGGCGCAGGTCGACGCGCAGGGCAACGTCAACGTGAGCCGCTTCGGGCCCAAGCTCGCCGGCGCCGGCGGCTTCATCAACATCAGCCAGAGCGCGCGTCGCGTGCTCTTCGCCGGCAGCTTCACCGCGGGCGGGCTCGAGGTGAAGATCGCCGGCGGCAGGCTTTCGATCATGCGCGAGGGCAAGGCGAAGAAGTTCGTGAGGGCCGTGGAGCAGATCACCTTCAACGGCGCGTACGCCGCGGAGACCGGGCAGCCGGTGCTCTACGTCACGGAGCGCTGCGTGTTCCGCCGCACGCGCGACGGCATGCTGCTCGATGAGGTCGCCCCGGGCATCGACATCGCGTGCGACATCCTCGCTCAGATGGACTTCGCACCGATCGTCGATCGCCCGCGCGTGATGGACCCGCGCATCTTCCGCGACGAGCCGATGCAGCTCGAGGACACCCTGCTCGGGCTGGGCCTCGCCGAGCGCATCAGCTACGACGTCTCGCGCAACACGATCTTCCTCAACCTCGAAGGCCTGCAGGTGCGCACGCGCGACGACGTCGACCGCGTGCGCCGCGTGGTCGAGGAGCTGTGCCAGAAAGTCGGCAAGAAGGTGGCGCTGGTCGTCAACTACGACAACTTCCAGATCGATCCCGCCGTGGCGGACACGTATGCAGCGATGATCCGTTACATGGAGACGCACTACTACACGACGGCGTCGCGCTACACGACCAGCGCGTTCCTTCGCCTGAAGCTCGGCGAGGCGCTGGCGCGGCGCCGGGTCGCGCCGCATATCTTCGAGACCGCCGAGGAAGCCGACGCCTTCGTACGCGCCGGCGGGGTGCCTCCGCATGCCGCTTGACCCGCAGGTCGAGGCCGTGCTCGAGAAGGTCCGGCTCGCCGGCAATCCCGAGTACTGGCAGATGACGCCCCAGCAGGCGCGCGATTGGCACAACCGCAAGGCCGGCATCCTCGACATCAAGCCGCCACCCGTGCACGCGGTCGCCGAGCGCACGGTGTTCGGTCCGCACGCCGATGTGCGTGTGCGCGTCTACAAGCCGCGCATGTCGGAGTCGCCACTGCCGATGCTCGTGTGGCTGCACGGCGGCGGCCACGTCGTCGGCAGCCTCGACAGCTACGATGCCGTATGCCGGCAGCTCGCGCTGTCGGCGGATTGCATCGTCGTGTCCGTCGGCTACCGCCTGGCGCCCGAGCACAAGTTCCCCGCCGGCGTCGTCGACTGCTTCGCGGCCCTGCAGTGGGCGGGCCGCGCCGCGGCGGACCTCGGCGGCGATGCCTCCCGCCTCGCCGTCGGCGGTGACAGCGCGGGGGCGAACCTCGCTGCCGTATGCGCCATCCTTGCGCGCGACGCCGGTGCGCCAGCGCTTGCCTTCCAGCTTCTCGTGTACCCGCGCACCGCGCCGACGGAGGAATTTCCGTCTCACCACGCGCTGGCCGAAGGCTACCTCCTCACACGCAAGACGATCCTCTGGTTCCACGAGCATTACCGCGCGCGCGATGCCGACCGCGAGGACTACCGCTACGCGCCCCTCATTTGCAAAGACCTGACGCGACTGCCGCCCGCGCTCGTCATCATCGGCGAATACGATCCGCTGCGCGACGACGGCATCGCGTACGCGCGCAAGCTCGAGGCGGCTGGCAACGCCGTGGAGCTCACCGACTACCCCGGCATGGTGCATCCGTTCTTCTCCATGGGCGGCGCCGTCGATGCGGGACGCGCCGCGATGTCGCAGGCCGCGCAGGCGCTGCGCCGCGCGTTCGGGTAGGCTTCGCCGATGCCTTCGGTCGCCGACAAGCGCGCAACCTTCCGCAAGCTGCACGAGGCCGGCTGCTTCGTGCTGCCGAACCCGTTCGATATCGGCACCGCGAAGTACGCGCAGCGTTTGGGCTTCAAGGCGTTGGCCACTACCTCTGCCGGGTTCGCGTTCTCGCGCGGCCTGCCCGACAACGGTGTGCCGCGCGACGATGTGATCGCGCACGTGGCGGAGATGGTCGCGGCCGTCGACGTGCCGGTGAACGCCGACTTCGAGAACGGCTACGCACATGACCCGGCGGGGGTGGCGGAAAGCGTGCGGCTGTGCGCGCGGACGGGCGTGGCCGGCCTGTCGATCGAGGACGCGACGGGCGATGCGTCCGCGCCGCTCTACGACATCGAGCAGGCGGCGGCGCGCATCCGCGCTGCGCGCGAAGCGCTGGACGCGACCGCGCCCGACACGCTGCTCGTCGGACGCGCCGAGTGCTTCCTCGTCGGACGGCCCGATCTGGACGAAGTCATTCGCCGCCTGCGTGCGTACGCGGCCGCAGGGGCCGATTGCCTCTACGCGCCGGGCTTGCGTACGCGCGAGCAGATCGAGGCCGTCGTGAAGGGCGTCGCACCGCGCCCGGTCAACGTGCTCGTCGGTGCGCCCATCGGACTATCGGTGGCCGACCTCGCGGCGCTCGGCGTCCGCCGCGTTTCCGTGGGCGGCGCGCTCGCCCGCGCCGCCTGGGGCGGCTTCATCCGCGCCACCGCCGAGATCGCGCAGCACGGAACCTTCGACGCACTCGCCGACGCCCCGCCGCACGCCACGCTCAACGCGTTCTTCCGGACTACTTGATCACGCCGCAGGCGATGCGCGCGCCCGAATTGCCCGCGGGCTGCGTCCTGAAGTCGTCGGCGTCGGCGTGCACAACGACCGACCTGCCGACGATGTCGTAGGGGCCGCCGCGCAGCGTGGCGGGCCCGAACTCGAACTTGAGCTTCGCGTTTCCGCTCGCATCGGCGACGAGCATGGGCATGTCGCCCAGGTGATGCGAGGCCCCTTTGGGATCGCCGTGCGGCTGGCCCGTGGGATTGAAGTGTCCGCCCGCGCTCGTGGCGTCGGGCGCGCTGCAGTCGCCCTTCTCGTGGACGTGGAAGCCATGCGGTCCAGGCTTGAGCCCGGTCATGTCGACGGTCACGAGGATGGTCTCACCCTGCTGGGCGAAGCTCACGGTGCCCGCAGCGGAGTTGCCGGCGGTCGGCGCGAGCGTGGCCACCGCGGACGTCCCCTGCGCGCACGCGGTCGAGCACAGCGCGGCCGCAACGATTGCAAGCGCGGACCTCATCGGATGCCTCCGGTCAGATCATGAGCTTTTTCAACGTGTCCGGATTCTTCACGATCGCCTTCTGGCGTTGCGCGGGCGCGCTGTAAAGCGCCGCCGGAGGGTTGGTTTCCAGCTTGCCGAGCACGGCCGGATCGTTGCACTTGGCGTCGAACGTGACGCCGACCTCGTCGCCGGAGACCGCGCCGGTGGCGAAGCATGGCTGCCCGAGTTTCGCGTTGAGCGGCTTGAGGATGCCGGCCGTGACGATGTCGGCGGAGGGGCCGTTGCCGGCGAGCTGCAGGTCGAAGACGTGCGGCGCACCCTGCGGCGCGACGGTCAGCACCGACGGCATCGCGACCAGCTCGCGGCGAAGCGCGTCGTCGCCGATCGCGGCCGGCAGGCCCTCGACCTTCATGATCACGCGGCGCCCGGAGACGCTCACGTGCGAGAGGAAGAAGTCGCGCGAGAACTCGTTGGCGATGCCCGTGCCGATGGCCTTGAACGCTTCCTCCTCGCTCGCCCAGCTGCCCTGCCCCGTCGGAAGCTTCGTGTTGTAGTAGATCTCCTCGCCGGTGGCGCGGTCGATGCACTTGATGGTCCAGCCGTTGAGCGCGTACTTGGTGACGACGAGGCCCGACGCCTCGAGCTTCATCGATAGGCGCTTGACCTTGGCTTCGCCCTCGACGACGAAGTCGGGCTGCTGCGCCTTGGGATCGTCGCCGCCCTCCGACCACGTGCGGAAGCCGAAAGACTTGATGCGCTCCTTCAGGATGTTCTCGGCGGCAGGCGACGGCTGCGGCGGCCCGTCGGCCATGTCGGCGTCGCGCGTGGTGATGCGCACGGCCACACGCGGGTCGCCGCTCGCCCGGATGAAGTCGATGCGCTCGTCGCGCGACATGTCGTTGAGCGACTTCTGCACCGCCTTGACGTTCACCACGGCTTCGGTAGTGAGCGACGCAAGTCCGTCCTTGCCGGTCTCGGGCGCGCTTTCGCGCACGACCGTGGTGACGAAGTCGGCGCTGCGTGAAAGGAGCTTGTCGTGCACCGCATCGTAGTTCTTGGCAAGCGAGTTGCGGTCGACGAACAGCGCGACCGCCTTCTCGACCAACTGGCTGCGCGAGTCGGCGCGCAGGTCGGCCTGCATCTGCGACTTGTCCGCCTGGTAGCGCGCCTCGCTCGGATCCGCGAGGCCGACGGCGGAAATGACCAGCGTCCCCGGTTCGGGCTTCGCGGTCGGTGTGGGTGCGGCGTCGGCCGCCGCCGCCGCGACCGGCGGATGCGTGGTCGCGGCGACCTGCGCCGGTGGCGCGTCACCTCGGCCGCGCAGCGCGAACCAGGCGGCCGCGACGATGGCGACGGCCACGACGGCACTGACCAGCGCAATGGCCGGCATCTGCGACTTGCGCGGCGGCGCGGCCGCGGGCACGGGCTTCGCCGCGGCGGCCGGCGGCGGCATCAGCGTCGTCTCGCCGCTGGACGCGGGCTCGGCGCGAGCGGCCTGCACGAGTCCCTCGGCGAACGATTCCGCGGACTGGAAGCGCTCGTCGGCCTTCTTCGCGAGCGCGCGCTTGACCACCGCGTCCATGGCGCCTGGGATCTGCACGTTGAAGCGCGACGGCGGGAGCGGATCCTCCTCGAGCACCTTGCGCATCGTGATCGTGGCGTTGCCGACGAAAGGGCGCTCGCCCGTGAGGAACTGGTAGAGGATCACGCCGACGGAGAACAAGTCGGAGCGGCCGTCGACGGGCAGGCCGAGGATCTGCTCCGGCGACATGTAGGCGGGCGTGCCGAGCACCGTGCCGACCTGCGTGAGCTCGGACGACTCGACGTGGGCGATGCCGAAGTCGGCGACCTTCGCCGTGCCGTCGGGCAGGATGAACACGTTCGACGGCTTGATGTCGCGGTGCACGACGCCGAGCTTGTGCGAGTACCCGAGTGCCGCGAGGATCTGCGTCAGGATGCGGACGACGTCAGCAGTCGCGAAACGCCGGTTCTCCTCGAAGAACGCCTTGAGCTCCTTGCCTTTGACCAGCTCCATCGCGATGTACCACACCCCGCCGTCCTCGCCGAAGTCGTAGATCGCGACGATGTTGGGGTGCGTGAGCTTGCCGGCGGCCTGCGCCTCGCGACGGAAGCGGGCGAGGATCTCGGAGGCGTGCGCGCCGGCGAGGGCATCGGGGCGGATCGTCTTCAGCGCGACGACCCGCTCGATGAGCGGGTCGTACGCCTCGTAGACGACACCCATCGCGCCGTGGCCGAGCTCGCCGCGGATTTCGTATTTGCCGAGCTTATCCATCGTTCGCAAATTGCGTGACGCGCAATCGCTACGCGATCCGCGCCGCAATTTGCGACCGGTTCGGCTTCCTCAACCGGCCCAGGAGCGGCCCTTCGCCGGTTGCGTGGAAGGGTAACGTGAGGCGCGGATTGCCGCCGCTTCGCGGATCGCTCAGTTGCGCATGCATGCGGCCACCCTGCGTTCGTCGCGCATCTACTTGTACTTCGAATCGATCTCCCACACCGACTTCTGCACGAGCCGCTGCACCATCGTGTCGAGACCCGCGCCGCCCTGCTGCGAGCTGTTGATGCCGAGCGCGCCTCCGGAGGTTGCGCCCACCTCCATCTTCTCCTCGGTGTAGCCCTGCGCGAGCTGCTCGGTCGTCTCGGCGTTGATGATCTTGTAGCGCATGCCGATCACCCACACGCTCGTCGCTTCGCCCTGGTGCACGGAGCCGAGCGCCGTGCCGCCTACCGCGCCGGCCATCGCGCCGCCGCGCGATCCGGAGAACGCGCCGAGAAGCCCGGCCATCTGGCCCATCGTTCCGCCGTCGAAGCTCTGCTGCGCGGCCGCCACCTGCTCCGTCTTCAAGATGTCGAACTTCACGACGTACTTCGTCGTCTTCATCTTCCCCATGCCCAGGTACTTGCGCGCGGCATTGGGATCGCCCAAGTTGTAGGCGAGCTCGAACTCGTGCAGGACGGGACCCAGGTTGGCGCGCTCGAGCACCTTGAAGTTGGCGTTGGAGAGCTCGAGCTCGCCGTAGTCCGCGATGTTGTTCGCGGTGAACTTCTGCAGGAAGGTCGCGTTGTTGCTCTTGATCTCCCCGGGGATGACGATCACCTGCGGCCCCGGCTTGTTCTTGTTCACGTAGTCGACCGACTGGTAGAGCGTCTTGTCGGCCGTCGAGTTCGCCTGCTGCGACGTCTTGCCGCCGGCCGTCGGCGAGGCGCTCTGGAATTGCGGCTGCGCGAAGGCGAGCGACGCGCAGGCGGCCAACGCCACGCCGAGCGCCGGCGCTGCGAATCCGGTTCTTCCGAAGGTATGCATGGTTTGTCTCCTACAGACTTGAAGCGTTGACCGTCACTTCTTGCGGGCGGGCGGCGGCGGAGGGAAGCCCGCGCTTCGGCAGTAATCGCCGTACAGGCGCGCAACGACCTCGTCGGCCTGTTCGTTGACCAGCGTCAGCGCCATCTGTGCAATATTCGCGCCCGCGTACGACGCCGAGCTCGCGCCGACGTCGGAAATGATCCGTCCGTTGCTCGCGGACAGCGTAAAGCCCATGCTTACCGACACCTGGTTGACGGCGATGATGGGGTTCATGCCGGCCTGCGCGCTGATGAGACCGCGCAGGACGAAGCTCGCGCCGAGCCGCTTCGCGGCCGAGAGCGCCCCGTCCGGATCGTTGCGGAAATAGGCGTCGATCTCGGCCTGCTTCACCTGGGCGCGGATCTCCTCCGGCGTGTACGTCCGCAGCCCGAGCGAGCGCAGCCTCGCGTTGATCGCCTGGAAGTGCGGTCCGTAGTTCTGCTGCTGGGCGTTGATGTAGCCGTCGGACTGCTGCTCGCCGATGATCACCATGATCTTCTTGCCCTTCAGATCGGCGCGGCAGGGCGTCGACAGCTCGTAGGCGATCCGGTCCTGCTTCATGGCCTCGGCGGCCTGGTCCGCCTGCTGCGAGGGATCGGGATCGGAGAACTTGAAGCCCTGGGCGCCGGCCGCGACGGATACCGCCAAGCAGAGGAACGCGAAGAGGCGAGCCACGAAGGAAATAATGTGCGTGTGCAAAGCGGCACGAACGCCCGCGGAAGGCCGAAGATTATGCCAATGGCAAGGGAAAATCCACCCGAATGATCGGCCCATCGACGCACAGCCTTCCATCGCCATGACCTCGCTCCAGCGTCTCACCCTTGCCGCCACCGGGCTCGGCTTGTTCATGATCTTCCTCGACGCGCTCATCGTGAACGTCGGCCTGCCCGCGATCCAGGAGGACTTCCGCGTCGGCGAGGCCGGCATGCAATGGGTGGTCGCGGGCTACAGCCTGGGCATGGCCGTGTTCATCATGTCGTCTGCGACGCTGGCCGACCTCTTCGGCCGCCGCCGCGCGTACCTCGCCGGCATCGCGGTGTTCACGCTGGCCTCGATCGCGTGCGGACTCGCTCCCTCGATCATCGCGCTCGACGTCGCCCGCGGCCTGCAGGGCGCGGCCGCCGCGACCGTCAACGTCACGTCGCTCGCGCTCGTGAGCGCCGCGTTTCCCGAGCCCGCCACCAAGGCGCGCGCGATCGGCCTCTGGGCCGCGATCGCGGGCGTTGCCAACGCGATCGGTCCCACCCTCGGCGGTTTCCTGATCGAAGCGATCGGCTGGCGCAGCATCTTCTGGGTGAACGTGCCGGTCGGCGTCGTCGTCGTGCTGCTGACCGTGCGCCATGTCGAGGAGTCGCGCGACGAGCGCTCCCGATCGTTCGACGCTGTCGGCCAGGCGCTGTTCATGGTCGCCGTCGGCGCGTTCGCGTACGCGGTGATCGAGGGACCGCACGAAGGCTGGACGAGCGCGCCGATCCTCGGCTTCTTCGCCGTCGCGATCGCCGCCCTCGTCGCGTTCATCCGCTACGAGATGCGCGCGCCCGATCCGATGATGGACCTCACGCTGTTCCGCGACCGTGTCTACGCGCTCGCCATCGCGACGATCTGTGTGGCCCTGTTCACGTTCTACGGCATGCTCCTGCTCACCACGCAATACCTGCAGAACGTGCGCGGCTTCACGCCGGTCGACACCGGTCTCTTCCTGCTGCCCTTCGCGATTGCGATGCTCGTCGCCTCGCCGCTCGCGGGACGCATGGTGGGCAAGCACGGCACCGCGGTGCCGATCCGCATCGGCCTGTCCATCATGATGATCGCCCTCGTCGTGCTGATCGCGGGGACCGCCCGCCACCCGCTGCTCGTGACGAGTGGGCTCGCGATGGCGGGCTTCGGCTACGCGTTGTGCCTCACGCCGATCACCACGCTCGCGATGACGAGCGTGGCGCCGGCGCGCGCCGGGATGGCGTCGGGGATCATGAGTGCGCAGCGCGCGATCGGCTCGACGTTGGGCTTCGCGGTGATGGGATCGATCCTGTCGGCATGGCTCGGCGCGACGCTCGACGCAGATCTCGCGCCGGTCATCGCCGATCCGCGCGAGCGTGCCGTCGTGAGCCAGGCGATCATCGCGGGCGCCAATCCGCGGGCGCAAGTCGCCGAGGTGGCGCCCGCCTGGCCGATCCGCCACCCGGACGCGCAGGTCTACGCCGCGATCCTCGACGTGGCGCAGCGCGACTTCGTGACGGGCATCCGCGTCGCGCTCGGTGTGGCCATTGCGCTGCTTGCCGCCGTGTTCGCTGCCGGACTCGCGTGGCTCCCGCGCGCCCCGGGGGCAGCGCTCGCCGAGGCGCAGCGCGAAGCGGCGAAGGAGCGCGATCCTTAGGGCTGCGCGCGCTGCAAGTCGAACGCCTCGGCGAGGAGCTCATAGGAGCGATGGCGCGGCGCCGCGTCGTAAGTCCACGTGACGATCACGACCTCGTCGAGCGCGAGGTGCCGCGCGAGCTCGCGCAGTCGGCTTGCGACCTGATCGGCCGTCCCGACCACTGCCTTCTGCCGCAGCCGCTCGATGATGCCCTGCTCGGCCGCCGTGTACGGTTGCGCCGCAGCCGCCTCCGGCGCCAGCAACGCGCGCCGCACGCCCTGCTCGAAGCCGACGCGCCAATGCTCGCGTGTGTGCAGGAGCCGGCGCGCCTCGACCTCGCTGTCCGCGGCGAGCGCCCAAACGCAGATCGTCGCCTTGGGCTGGGGATGGTCGCGGCTCGGCTCGTAGTTGTCGCGATACAGGCGCAGCGCCTCCTCCACGCCGCGGCCGTCGCTGAAGAAATAGGCGAACGCGTACGGCAGCCCGAAGTGCGCGGCGAGCTGTGCGCCGTAGTCGCTGCTGCCGAGTATCCACACCTCGGGCTTCGTCGTCCCCGTCGGATGCGCCCGGATCGCGCGGAACGGATGCCCCTCGGGCAGCGGCGTCCCGCTGACCCAGCACAGGAGGTCGCGCACCTGCTGAGGGAATTCGTCGGCGGCGTTGGCATGGGGGTTGAGCGCGAACGCGGTCAGCCGGTCGGAGCCGGGCGCGCGCCCCACGCCGAGGTCGATGCGGCCGGGCGCGATCGCTTCCAGGACGCGGAATTGCTCCGCCACCTTGAGCGCCGCGTAGTGCGGGAGCATCACGCCCGCGCTGCCCACGCGGATGCGGGCCGTCGTCGCTGCGATCGCCGCCATCAGCACCTCGGGTGCCGTGCCGACGATGCTGTCGCTGTTGTGATGCTCGGAGAGCCAGTAGCGGTGATAGCCGAGCGCATCGCAGTGCTTCGCGAACGCAAGCGTGTCTCGGATGCCGGCGTCCTGGCCGCGGCCTTCCGCGGCGGTCGACTGGTCGAGCACCGATATGCGCAGTCCGCTCATGGCGCCGATGATAGCGCCTGTCGGGACGCTACTTCGTGAACGAGACGTCCTCGACCAGCACGCGGTAGGAGTACCCGGAGCCGAGGTCGACGTCGGTGCGCACGACGCCCTTCGCGAGCACGACCTCGCCGACCGCGGGCTCGTCCTTGCTCGTCGCGACGAGGTCGTTGGTGCGCTCGGCGTCCGATCCCGACCCGTCGCGCAGGTGAACCCAGTTCTTGCCCATCACGCCGGCGACGACCTTCACCACCTTCGCGTGCACGACCACGGGCTTGTCCTTGAGGGCGGCGCTTTGCGAGTACACCTCGGCCACCGTGCGCCCGCTGGCGCCCGCCGCCTTGGCAACGCTCACGGGGCCGACGTCGGGCGTCTTGATCATGTTGCCGTGAATGCTGTTCAAATCGTCCGCGGGTGTCGCCGCGCATGCCAACGAGGCGGCCAGCAGCGTCGCCGCGACCGCGATCCAATGCCTCATGCTGAAAATCTCCTCGGATTCGATACTGCAATATCCCATGGAATGGCGGACCGACGTTGACTCAGGTCGAACGAACCGGAAAAAGGGAGCCGCAAAAAAGAAGGCGACGAGAAGGCCCCGTCGCCACGAGGATCGGTATCGTTTCAGCTAGGTCGCCGTGAGCTCGCGGGCGTTCATCGAGATCGTCGGGCAGTGAGTCGTTTCGCTGCGCGGGGATGACGACGGTTGCTTGTCGGCCGACAGCACGCTCGTTCGTCGACGACCTTTACCCATCGCGGCGCCCTTTGTGTATTGCGTAATGTATACTATATGCCAATTCGTGCATGTAGCCAGCGATTGTGACGGCGAACACCGCCGCGGCGGCGGGCTCGTCCTTGGCTCGCCGGGTGCCCTGTCGGCCCGGCCCGGCGAATGCATGCCATTCGACGGCTACGGGACCGACGCCGTCGCCTGGTGCGCGTCGCCCTGATCGAGCGCTTGGGCAAGCACGCGCACGACGTGCAGCGCCTGGCGCCCGGCGCCATCGGCGATCTGATGGCGGCAGCTGGTGCCGTCGGCGACGATCAAGGTGGTCGGATCGGCCCTGCGTACCGCGGGAAGCAGCGACAGCTCTGCCATGGCGACCGATACGTCGTAGTGCGCGGAATCGTAGCCGAAGCTGCCGGCCATGCCGCAGCAGCTCGATTCCACGACCTCGACGGCAAGGCCCGGCACCCGCCGCAGCACGGCAACCGTCGGCCCCATCGCGTCGAACGCCTTCTGGTGGCAGTGGCCGTGCAGCAACGCGCGCCTTTGCGGCAGCGCGCGAAGCGGCAGGCGCAGGCGTCCTGCCGCGTGCTCGCGGGCGAGAAACTCCTCGACGAGGAAAGCGCGGCCCGCAATCCGCTGCGCGGTCTCCCCCAGCCCCATGACGAGGAACTCGTCGCGCATCGACAGCAGGCACGACGGCTCGATCCCGACGATGGCCGCCCCGCCCTCGGCGGCCGGCGCGACCGCGGCTAGCATCCGCTGCGCCTCGCTCCGCGCCTCGTCTACGAGCCCGGCCGTGAGCAGCGTCCGGCCGCAGCACAGCGGGCGATCATCGCCGTGCGCACGCGCCACGGCGACGCGGTACCCGGCGGCCTCGAGGACCGCCAGCGCCGCCCGCGCGTTTTCCGGCTCGAAATAGTTGGTGAAGGTGTCGACGAACAGCACGACGTCCGCATCGTCGATTTCGCGTGCCGGCGCGCTGCGAAGGAACGTGTCGCGCCGGAACCGCGGCAGCGTCCGCTTCGCGGACAGGCCGAGCCAGCGCTCGCCCGCCCGCGCGAGCGCCGGCACCGCGTTGCGAAGGTTGGCCGGCCACGGCATACGCGCGGCCCAGGGCGCCCAATGCGGCAGCCGGGCAATCAAGCGCTCCTTGAAGGCGAGCCCGTGTGCCTTCTGCCACTGGTGCGCGAACTCGATCTTCATCTTGGCCATGTCCACGCCGGTCGGGCACTCGCGCCGGCAGCCTTTGCAGCTCACGCACAGGTCGAGCGCAGCGCGCACGTCGGATGAGGCGAAGCCGCCGCCGAGCTGGCCCGACAGCGCGAACCGCAGCGTGTTGGCGCGGCCGCGGGTGAGATGCGTCTCGTCGCGCGTGACGCGATAGCTCGGGCACATGGTGCCGGCGTCGAACTTGCGGCAGTGGCCGTTGTTGTTGCACATCTCGACCGCCTTGCCGAAGCCGCGCGCGGGATCGCCGCCGGTGCCGGGCGCCGTGAGCGTCTCGGTCACGGGGTCGCTCTCGACGTTCCATGCCGACCAGTCGAGCGCCGTGGCGAGCGGCGCGACGCGGTAGCCCGGCGGAAAACGGAACAGCGTGCGGTCGTCCATGCGCGAGGGCTCGACGATCTTGCCGGGATTCATGAGCCCGGGCGGATCGAACAGCGCCTTGATCTCGCCGAACGCCCGGGTGAGGCGCGGCCCGAACTGCCACGATACCCATTCGCTGCGCACAAGCCCGTCGCCGTGCTCGCCGGAGAACGCGCCCTTGTACTGGCGCACGAGCGCGCTCGCCTCCTCGGCGATCGCGCGCATCTTGGCGGCGCCGTCGCGCCGCATGTCGAGGATCGGCCGCACGTGCAGCGTGCCGACCGACGCATGCGCGTACCACGTGCCGCGCGTGCCGTGCTTCGCGAAGACGGCGGTGAGGCGGTCGACGTATTCGGCGAGATCGGCCAACGGGACCGCGCAGTCCTCGATGAACGAGACGGGCTTGCCGTCGCCCTTCATGCTCATCATGATGTTGAGCCCCGCTTTGCGCACGTCCCACAACGCTTTCTGCGCCGCCGCCTCCGGCATACGCACGACGCTGCCCGCGTGTCCGAGGTCGCCGGTCAGAGTCACCAGATCCTCGAGGCGCCGCCGCGGTTCCTCGGCCGTCTCGCCGGTGAACTCGACAAGCAGGATGGCGTCGGGCTCGCCGACGAGCGCGCCGTCGATGGTCGGCCGGAAGGCGGGGTTGCCGCGCGCGAGGTCGATCATCGTTCGGTCGACCAGCTCGACCGCCGAGGGGCCGAGCTCGACGATGCGGCGTGTGCACTCCATCGCGCGGTACAGCGACGGGAAGCTCACGATGCCCAGGGCTCGATGCGCCGGAAGCGGCGCCACCTTGAGCGTGAGCGTGCGCGTCCAGGCGAGCGTGCCTTCGCTGCCGACCAGCAGGTGCGCGAGGTTGACGCTGCCGTCCGCCGTGTAGGGGCGCACGCTCTGCGGGTAATAGGCGTCTATGTTGTAACCGCCGACGCGGCGCATCATCGACGGCACCTTGTCGGCGATTTCCTCGCGCTCGCGTTCGCCGATCGCACGCAACGCCGCGACGAGCTCGCGCACCCGCGGCGGCGCGTCGAGCATCGAAGCTTCGGGGCCGAAGCGCGCGGTGGTGCCGTCGGACAGCAGCGCGTCGATGGCCTCGACGTTGTGCACCATGTTGCCGTAGGCAATGGAGCGGGAGCCACAGGAGTTGTTGCCGGCCATGCCGCCGATCGTGGCCTGCGCCGAGGTGCTGACGTCCACCGGGAACCAGACGCCGTGCGGGCGCAGCCAGGCGTTGAGCGCGTCGAGCACGACGCCGGGCTCCACGGTCACGGTGCGCGCCTCGGCGTCGTAGGCGAGGATGCGGTTCAAGTGCTTGCTGTGGTCGATGACCAGCGCCGCGCCCACCGTCTGGCCGCACTGCGAGCTGCCGGCCCCGCGCGGAAGCAGCGGGATGCCGAGCTCACGGCATGCCGCGAACGCGGCGCACACGTCGCCATCGCTCGCGGCGACCAGCACGCCGACCGGCTGCACCTGGTAGATCGACGCATCCGTCGAGTAGCGGCCGCGCGAGGCGCGGTCGAACAGCACGTCCCCCTGGACTGTCGAACGCAGCCGCCGCGCGAGGCCGGCGTCCTCGTGCGGCGCGACGAAACGCAGCGGCTTGGCAAGGGGCGCATTCACGATGCGGCCTCCCGGCGCCTCGCTTCGAGCACGGTCTCCCCCTTGGCGCGCAGGTGCTCGCGCATGAGCGCGGCGAGGGCCACGCCGTCGCGCGCTTCCAGGAGCGCCGCGATGCGCTCGTGATCGCGCGCCGACTTCGCCCACTTGCCCTCGTCGAAGTTGCTGCGCAAGCGCAGGCTCTGAATGCGCAGGTTGAGCTTCGCGTACGTCTGCGTGAGCACCGTGTTGCGGGCGGCGCGATTGATGCGGTCGTGGATCGCGCGGTTGAGCTGATAATACGACGGCAGGTCGCGCCGCGCATGGCAGGCGAGCATCTGGAAGGTGAGCGCCTTGATCTCGATGAGCTCCTCGGCGGTGATGCGCTCGCACGCGAGTTCGGCCGCCAGCGCCTCGAGCGAGCCCATGAGCTCGAAGCTGTCGCGGAGGTCCGTCTCGGACAGCGCAACGACCTGCGCGCCGCGATTGGGTGTGAGCTCGACCAGGCCTTCGGCCGCGAGGACGCGAAACGCCTCCCGCAGCGGCGTGCGCGACACGCCAAGGCGGTCGCAGAGCGCGCGTTCGTTGAGGCGCGAGCCGGGCGCAAGGTCACCCTCGATGATGAGCCCGCGCAACTGCTCGCTGATGGCAGTCGACAGGGTCGGACGTTCGTCGGCTGTCGCGGTCTGGGTCATCCTGGTATACCGAAAGCCGCGAATTTCAGTGGGCGGCACCCGACCATCCGTCTTTGATTCCCCGGGACATTGTACGATAATGTCACAGTATCGGTGACTGGCCGGAACAGTCCGGCACCCGTGGCGTAATTATGTATACCACTTCGACCTCGCCGCCGTACCGGAGATGCGCTTGCACTGGGCCGAAGACATAGTCGACACCGCCAGCCTGGTTTCGATCCAGCCGCAAATGCTGCACGAGGTCGTTGTCTCGCAGCTGCAGCGGATGATCGTCGAGGGCGTGCTTGCGCCGGGAACGCGACTCAACGAGCGGATGCTTTGCGACAAGCTTGGCGTGTCCCGTACGCCGCTGCGAGAAGCCTTCCGCGTGCTCGCCGCGCAGGGCCTGGTGAGCCTCCTCCCCAATCGCGGCGCCGTCGTCCTCAAGCTCTCGAGCAAGGACGTCGAGGAGACTTTCGAGGTGATCAGCGGCCTCGAAGCCATGTCCGGCGAGTTGGCGTGCGCGCGCATCACGCACGCCGAGGTCAACGAGATCCGCGCCCTGCACTTCGAGATGCTGGCTTGCCACGCGGTGCGCGACCTGCCGGGGTATTACCGCCTCAACCATCGCATCCACGACGCCATCAACAAGGCCGCGCGCAACGACGTGCTGCGCCAGACGTACACAACGATCAACAGCCGGCTGCAATCGCTGCGCTTCCGGTCGAACTTCGACCGCGACAAGTGGGACGCCGCCGTGAAGGAGCATTCCGCGATGATCGACGCCCTCGAGCGGCGCGACGGACCGCGGCTCGCGGCCGTGCTTCGCGCGCACGTGCTCGCGAAGTGCGCGACGGTACTTGCGCTGAGCTAAACTACGTTTTGTATACCAAGAGCGGCCCGACGGCCGTCGTCGATCTTACGGGGGCTCGCATGTTCAAGCTCGACTCGCATCCGTCCGGCCGCCATTTCCTGCAGATCCCCGGTCCCACCAACGTGCCCGACCGCGTCCTGCGGGCGATGGACCAACCGACCATCGACCACCGCGGGCCCGAGTTCGCTCGGCTCACCCAGGAGATTCTCGAGCGGCTGAAGCCCGTCTTCCAGACCACCGGGCCGATCGTCACCTACGCCGCTTCCGGCACCGGGGCCTGGGAGGCGGCGCTGGTCAACACGCTTTCGCCCGGCGACCGCGTGCTGATGTTCGAGACCGGCCACTTCGCGAACCTATGGCGCGCCATGGCGGAGCGGCTGGGGCTCGTCGTCGAGTTCGTCCCCGGCGATTGGCGCAGCGGCGTGGACCCCGCGCTCGTCGAGGCGAAGCTCGCGCAGGACCGCGCGCACGCGTTGAAAGCCGTGATGGCGGTACACAACGAAACGTCGACCGGCGTGACGAGCCGCATCGCGGCAATCCGGCAGGCCATCGACCGGGCCGGTCACCCCGCGCTGTTCATGGTCGACACCATTTCCTCGCTCGCTTCCATCGACTACCGCCACGCGGAATGGGGGGTGGACGTGACCGTGGCCGGCTCGCAGAAGGGGCTGATGCTGCCGCCAGGCTTGTCCTTCAACGCGGTGAGCGACAAGGCGATCGCGGCGAGCAAGCACGCGCGACTGCCGCGTTCCTACTGGCGCTGGGACGAGACCATCGCGATGAACCGTCAGGGCTACTTCCCGGCCACGCCGGCGACAAACCTGCTCTACGGCCTGCACGAGACGCTCGCGATGCTCCACGAGGAAGGGCTGCCGAAGGTGTTCGCGCGCCACCAGCGGCATGCGGAGGCCACGCGGCGCGCCGTGCGCGCCTGGGGGCTCGAAGTGCTGTGCCGCGACCCGGCCGAGTACAGCGGGTCGCTCACCGCGGTGCTGATGCCCGACGGCCACGACGCCGACGCGTTCCGCCGCGACGTGCTGGACCGCTTCGACATGTCGCTCGGGACGGGCCTCGGCAAGCTCGCAGGCCGCGTCTTCCGCATCGGCCACCTGGGCTTTTTCAACGACCTGATGCTCTGCGGCACGCTGTGCGGCGTGGAGATGGGGCTCGAACTGCGCAAGGTTCCGCATCAAAAGAACGGCGTCGGCGTAGCACTCGCCTATCTCGGCGAGGCCGGCGCGAACGACAACAAGGCCGCGCGACGACGGGCCGCCTGACCCCCCCACCGCATCTCGACTGGAGGAATCGCCGTGAACATGAGGATGACCCTGCGCTGCGCCGCGCTCGCGGCCGCCCTCGCCCTTTCGGGCGCCGCCCTGGCCCAAACGGAAATCAAGCTGGGGCACGTGGGCGAGCCCGGCTCGCTGTTCCAGAAGAGCGCCGACGAGTTCGCCCGGCGCGCCAACGCCAAGCTCGGCGGCAAGGCGAAGGTCCTCACCTACGGATCGAGCCAGCTGGGCGGCGATTCCGAGATGCTGCAGAAGGTGAAGCTCGGCACGCTCGACATGGCGTTGCCGTCGACCGTGATGAGCTCGCAGGTCGACCTGTTCGGCATTTTCGAGATGCCGTACCTCGTGAAGGACCGCAAGCACATGGGACGTATCGAGAAGGAGATCTTTTGGCCCAAGCTCGCGCCCGAAGCCGAGAAGAAAGGCCTCAAGGTCATTGCCGTGTGGGAGAACGGATTCCGCCAGATCACCAATAGCAAGCGGCCGATCAAGGTGCCGGCGGACCTTCAGGGCATCAAGCTGCGCGTGCCGGAGGGAAAGTGGCGGGTCAAGATGTTCCAGGCATACGGCGCCAATCCGAGCCCGATGAAGTTCTCGGAGCTCTTCGCTGCCCTGCAGACCGGTGTCATGGACGGCGAGGAGAACCCGCTGACCCAGATCTACTCGGCGAAGCTGCAGGAAGTGCAGAAGTACCTTTCGATGTCCGGGCACGTGTATACGCCCGCCTACCTTACCGTCGGCAAGGCGAAATGGGAATCGCTGCCACCCGACGTGCGCAAGATCCTCGAGGACACGGCGAAGGAAACCCAGGCGTACGTGTATGAGCAGGCGGCCAAGGACGACGAGGAGCTGCTGGCCAAGCTGAAGCAGGCCGGCATGCAGGTCAACGACGTCGACAAGACCGCCTTCGTCAACGCGAGCAAGCCGATCTACGCCGAGTTCGGCAAGGAAGTGCCCGGGGCGAGCGAGCTCATCGACCGCGCGGTGGCCCTCGGCCAATAGGCGGGACGGAGCCCTCATGTCGCAATCCTCAGCGGCCGTCGCCACCGCGACGGCCCGGTTCCGTGCGCGCTATGGCAAGTTCCTCGAATGGATCGTCACGATTCTCATGGTCGTCCTGGCATCGGAGGTCACCATCGGCGTGCTGTTCCGCTCGCTCGGCGAGGCGCTGAGCTGGTACGACGAGGTGGCATCGGTCCTGCTCGCGTGGTTGACCTTCTACGGTTCGGCGCTCGCGTCGGTGCGGCGGGCCCATATCGGCTGCCCCGAGGTCGTCGACGAGCTGCCGTGGCAGGCCAAGCGCGCGATCGCCATCGTCGTGCAGATCCTCGTTATCGTGTTCTTCGCCATACTCGGCGGCGTCGGCGTCGCGATCATGCCGACGCTCGTATCCGACACCCTCGTGAGCGTGCCGATCCCGATGAACCTCGCGATGTCGGTGATCCCGATCTCGTCGATCCTCGTCGTCATCGCCGAGGCGACGTATCTCGTCGACCTCGTACTGGACCGCGGGCCGGAGCAGATCGCGCTCGACACCTCGCTGTCCGACGGCTTGCACTGATCGGGGATCGCCATGGCGATCATGCTCGGTCTCTTTGTCGCGGTGCTCGCGCTCGTTCTCATCAACGTGCCGATCGCCGTTTCGCTCGCGATCGTCGCCGTGGTGGCCATGGTCTCCTCGCACGGGCTGGACGCGCTTCCCAACGTGCCGATCGTGACCTACAACGGCGCGACGAGCTTCCCGCTGCTGGCGATTCCGCTGTTCATTCTCGCCGGCGCCATCATGAACGCATGCGGCATCTCGCATCGGCTCATCGCGTTCGCCTCCGCGCTGTTCGGATGGCTCCGGGGCGGGCTTGCGATGGTCGGCATCGGCGCCATGATGTTCTTCGCCGAAATCTCGGGGTCCGCCGTGGCGGGTGTCGCCGCGCTCGGGTCCATTCTCATTCCCGGCATGAAGCGGAAGGGCTACCCTTCTCCGCTCGCGGCCGCAACGATGTCGTCGGCGGCCACGCTCGCGGTGATCATCCCTCCGTCGATCCCTATGATCCTGTACGCCGTTATGGCGGAGACCTCCGTGGTCCGGTTGTTCGTTGCGGGCATCGTGCCCGGCATCATCGGTGGCCTGGGCCTCATGGGCATGGCCCACTACTTCGCGCGCCGCTACGACCTGCCGCGGGAGGCTGCCTTTTCTTGGCGCGAGGTGAGGAGGACCGCTCGAGAGGCGATGTGGGCGTTCTTTCTGCCGATCATCATCCTCGGCGGCATATTCGGCGGCATCGTAACGGCGACCGAAGGCGCGGCATTGGCTGTCGTGGCCGCGCTCTTCATCGGCTTCGTGATCTACCGCGAGCTCGACTTTCCTCAGCTCAAGCGCACGATCATCGATGGCGGCGTGCAGACCGCGATCGTCATGCTGCTGGTCGCCACCAGCGCCCTGCTCAGCGCCTACCTGACCGAAGTGCAGGCGCCCCAGGAGCTCGCGCGCGCCGTATCGTCGCTCACGTCGAACAAGTGGGTGGTGCTCGCGCTGCTCAATCTGCTGTTCCTCCTCCTCGGCATGTTCCTGCACTCGGCCGCCGCCATCATCCTGGTGGTGCCGGTGGTAATGCCGCTCGTGCGGTCGGCCGGCATCGACCCCATCCACTTCGGACTTGTGGTCACCATCAATCTGGGCATCGGCCAGCAGACGCCGCCGGTGGCGAGCGTCCTGCTGGTGGCGAGCTCCATTGCCAAGGAGACGATCTGGGCGGTGACGCGGGTGAACGTATGGTTCGTCGCCGTGCTCCTCGCCGTGCTGCTCCTCGTCACCTACGTGCCCGAGGTGGGACTCGGACTGGTGCATTTCTTCTATGGGTGAGGAGGTGAGTGGCCGAATCGGTGTGGCGCGCGACGGGGCAATCGCGACGGTAGTGTTGGACCGCCCGCGGAAGCTCAATGCATTGACCCGAGCGATGTGGAGCGATCTCGGGCACGCGATCCGCGCGCTATCGGCCGACGATTCGGTGCGCTGCATCCTCGTGCGCGGCGCAGACGAGAAGGCGTTCTCGCCCGGCAACGACATCGCCGAGTTCGCCGCCGAGCGTGCGAACAAGGCGCAAGCCATCGAATACGGCCGCGCCATGCACGACGCGGCGGAGGCGCTCGCGACGTGCCGGCATCCGCTGGTCGCGCAGATCCATGGCGTCTGCGTCGGCGGCGGCCTCGAGATTGCGGCGCTGTGCGACCTGCGCATCTGCGGAACAGGAAGCCGCTTCGGCGCCCCGATCAAGAATCTCGGCCTCGTGATGGCGTATCCCGAGATGGCCCCGCTCGTGCGCCTCGTCGGACCCGCCGCCGCACTCGAGATTTTGCTCGAAGGCCGTGTCTTCGGCGCGGAAGAGGCGCTCGCCAAAGGGCTCGTGACGCGCGTCGTCCCCGACGATCGGGTGGCCGCGGAGGCACAGGCGACTGCGCAGCGCATTGCCGAGGGCGCGCCGCTCGTCGCGCGGTGGCACAAGAAGTTCGCGAAGCGCCTCGCCGATCCGCGCCCGATCGGCGCGGCCGAGCACGAGGAAGCATTCGATTGCTTCGACACCGCGGACTTCCGCGAAGGCTACGCGGCGTTCCTCGCGAAGCGCAAGCCGAAGTTCGAGGGCAATTGACCGGGCCGCTCACTGGTGTCAAGGTTCTCGAGCTTGCGCAGATCATGGCGGGCCCGACGTGCGGCGTGATGCTGGCCGACCTCGGCGCCGACGTGATCAAGGTCGAGAAGCTGCCGGGCGGCGACGACTCGCGCGGCTACCGCGAGCCGCGCGTCAGCGGCGTGTCGGCGCCGTTCCTCATGCTGAACCGCAACAAGCGCGGCATCGCGCTCGATCTCAAGGCGCCGGCCGGCCGCGAGATCCTGCTAAGGCTCGTGCGCACGGCCGACGTGCTCGTCGAGAACTACCGCAGCGACACGATGGACAAGCTCGGTCTGTCCTACGAAGCGCTCGCGGCCGAGAACCCGGCGCTCATCTACTGCGCCATCACCGGCTTCGGCCGCGACGGTCCGCTCGCCGGCAACGGCGGCTTCGACCTCGTCGCGCAGGGATTCGCGGGACTCATGGCGATCACCGGCGAGGCCGGACGGCCGCCCGTGAAGAACGGCAACCCGGTCTCCGATATCAATGCGGGCCTCCTTGGCGCTCTGGGTGTGCTCGCCGCGTACACGCATCGGCTCAAGACCGGCCGCGGCCAGCTCGTCGACACGTCGCTGTTCGAGGCGGCGCTGCAGCAGACGTTCTGGCACGCCTCGAGCTACTTCGCGACGGGGGAATCGCCCGGGCCGCTCGGCTCGGCGCACATCCTGACCGCGCCGTACCAGGCCTTCGAGGCCAGCGACGGCTACGTGAATATCGGAGGCGCCAACCAGGCCAACTGGGAGCGCATCGCCGACGTGCTCGGCCACGCGGAATGGCGCGAGGATGCGCGGTTCGCGACGAACACCGCGCGCATGCAAAACCGCGACGCGCTGGCGGCTGCCATGAACGAGGTGCTGCGCACGCGCACGCGCGCCGAATGGCTCGTGCGGCTCGACGCCGCAGGCGTGCCGGCCGGACCCGTGCATTCGCTCGCCGAGGCGCTGACGCATCCGCAAACGCAAGCGCGCGGCATGGTGGTCGACCTCGTGCATCCGCAGGCGGGTGCAACCCGAGCGATCGGCTGCCCAGTGCATTTCTCGCAGACGCCGGCACGCGTCCAGCGTCCCGCGCCGCTGCTCGGCCAGCACACGCGCGAGGTGCTGCGCGAGGCCGGCTATTCCGATGCCGAGATCGAGGCCTTCGCCGCGACAGGCGTAATCGCCGTCAGCTGATCGCCTGGTAGTACAGATTCTGGGGGTGGTTGGCCTGGGCGAGGAAGAACCATCGCTCGGCGAGCAGTCCCGCGTACTGGACGCCAAAGGCGACGGCGAACAGCACGGGCGCATTGGCACCGAGCCCCGCGCCCAACAAGAGCATCGGCACCGCGAACGCGAACGCGAGAAAGCCCCGCTTGATCGCTCGCAGCTTCGAAGGCGATGCACCGTGGAAGAACTCCCGCGTGTTGAACGACCCGCCCATGAAGCCTTGCGCCTTCTGCTCGATGCGCGGGTGCTTGACGCCGATCGCGCTTTGCAGCGTCGACTTCGGCCGCAGCCGCGCGTTGCGCGCGAGCGACGCGGCTCGCGTGACGAGCGCGAGCATCGTGACCATGAGCGCCGCGGCGGCGTAATCCGCCGCGACCGACGGCCATTCGAGCCAGGCCAGGGCCGCAGCGAGGGTCGTACCGGACGCCGTGCCGAGCAGCACGAAGTTGACGAGCGTCCACGGACTCGCCCATTCCTGCAGGAAGCGGATGCCGGCGTAGACCATCCCCGTGCAGACGAAGAGCGCGACGCAGGCCAGAGCCGCCGCCGCGCCGATCGCCGCGCTGCCGGGCCAGGCGAGGAATTGCGCCGCCGCGTAGAGCGCGAGCAGGCCGAGGAACAGCGGCAGCGCGATCACCTCGCGCGACAGCCACGAAGTCCGCCACTTCGACGCCGCGCGCCACGCGCGCTCCGGCCGGCCGAGGTGGAACGTCGATGCAACGAGACCTCCCGCGGTCAGCGCCGCGGCGACGACCGCGCCGGCACCCAGGAAACCCGGCGGCGGCGTGTCCTGCACGAAGCCGTAACGGGCCAGCCGCTCCATGGCGAACAGCGCGAGAAACAGCCCCTGCCCCGCGCCGATCAGCGTAGTCAGGAAGACGACGGAGAACGCCGGATGCACGTGCCCGCTCTCACCAGGAGGTCGAGTCGTCGAGCGACGGGCTGTCCTGCGGCGGCTTCGGCAGCTTACCGTCGACCTTGAGCGGATTGTCGGCGCGGGTGAGCTGCTCGGGCGTCACGCGCATCTGCGTCTTGCGCCTCGGCAGGTAGTGATTGGCGGGCCGCGTGCCCCACTCGGGCATGAGCGCGTAGCCCCCCTGCTCGCGAATCGCGACCGACACCTCGGAGGCCGGATCGTGGATGTCGCCGAAGAGGCGCGCGCTCGTGGGGCACGCCATGACGCACGCGGGCTTCCTCTCCTCGGCGGGCAGCGCGGCGTCGTAGATGCGGTCGACGCACAGCGTGCACTTTTTCATCACCTTCTCCTGCGAGTCGAGCTCGCGCACCCCGTACGGGCACGCCCACGCGCAGTACTTGCAGCCGATGCACTTGTCGTAGTCGACGAGCACGATGCCGTCCTCGGCGCGCTTGTACGAGGCACCCGTCGGGCACACCGGGACGCATGGCGGATCCTCGCAATGCAGACACGACTTCGGGAAGTGCACGGTCTGCGTGTCGGGAAACGTTCCCACTTCGAAGGTTTGCACGCGGTTGAAGAACGTGCCCGTCGGATCGCGGCCGTAGGGGCGCTCGTCGCTCATGGCCCCCGCGCTGCCGGAGGTGTTCCACTCCTTGCAGCTCGTGACACAGGCGTGGCAGCCCACGCACACGTTGAGGTCGATGACGAGCGCGAGCTGGGTCATTTGTAGGCGAGCACGTCCGGAGTCGGCGCCGTACCGGGCAACGCGGGCATGGCCGCAAATGCGGGCCGTGTGGCCGTTACGGCGTCGCTGGCGGGCTCGATGCGCACGCGCACGTCGTACCAGCCCGCTTGACCCGTCAGCGGATCGGCGTTGGCGATACGGCGTCCCCCGGCGGCCGGCAGCTCCTCCGCGATGAGGTGGTTCAGAAGGAAGCCTTCGCGCGACTCGTTGGCGTCCTGCGCGAGCCGCCACGCGCCGGGCGCCTTGCCGATCGCGTTCCAGGTCCACACCGTCGACGGCTCGACCGCCTCCGAGTAACGCGCCATCGCGCGGACGCGGCCCCACGCCGACTCGATCCAGATCCAGGCGCCGTCGGCGATGCCCTGGCCTTGTGCGGTCTTCGGGTTGACGAAAAGATAGTTGTGCGCGTGAATCTGGCGCAGCCACGCGTTCTGCGAATCCCACGCGTGGTACATCGCCATCGGGCGCTGCGTTACCGCGGCCAGGGGGTAGCGCGCGAGGTCGGTCGATTCGAGTTCGAGCGGCGGATACCAGAACGGCAACGGATCGGCGTAGCGCTCGATGCGCTCGCGCAGATGCGCCGGCGGCTGTCGCCCCGGGCGCTTGCCTTGCGCGGCGAGCCGGAACGTCTGCAGGACCTCCGAATACAGCTGGATCAGGATCGGCTCGCTGAAGCGGCGCATGCGCACGCGCTGCGCCCAGTCCATGTACCCCTTGTTCCAGTTGCGCATGTACTGGTACGACGGCGGCAGGTGGTATTGGTAGACGCAGTTGTTGGCCGCGTACATCTCCCACTGCTTCGGGTTGGGCGCGCCCTTGAGGAACTGGTCGCCGCTCTCGCCGCGCCATCCGGACAAAAAGCCGATGCCGGAGCCGGGCTCGGTCTCGTAGCGCACGATGAAGTCGGGATAGTGCGCGAACTTGCGCGAGCCGTCCGCGTTCACGAAAGCCGGAAGCTTCAGGCGCGAAGCGAGCTCGATCAGCACTTCCTGGAAGGGCTTGCACTCGCCCGTCGGCGGAAGCACCGGCACGCGCACGGAATCGACCGGGCCGTCGAACTCGGAGATCGGCCGGTCGAGCATCGACATCACGTCGTGCCGCTCGAGATACGTCGTGTCCGGAAGCACGAGATCGGCGAACGCGGTGGTCTCCGACTGGAACGCGTCGCACACGACGAGGAACGGGATCTTGTACTCGCCCGTCTCGTCCCGGTCGTTGAGCATCTTGCGCACCTCGACCGTGTTCATGGTCGAGTTCCACGCCATGTTGGCCATGAAGATGAGGAGCGTGTCGATGCGGTACGGGTCACCGCGCCAGGCGTTGGTGATCACGCTGTGCATCAAGCCGTGCACCGACAGCGGGTACTCCCACGAGAAGCCCTTGTCGATGCGCACGGGATTGCCCTCCTCGTCGACGAAGAGGTCGTCGGGCGAGGCGGGCCAGCCGAGCACGAGGCCGCCGAGCGGCTTGCCCGGCTGTACCGCTTCGGCCGAGTTGGGCGGCTTGGCCGACGGCGGGATCGCGCGCGGGAACGGGGACTTGTGGCGGAATCCGCCGGGCCGGTCGATCGTGCCGAGCAGCGACATGAGGATCGCGAGCGCGCGGACCGTCTGGAAGCCGTTCGAATGTGCGGCGAGCCCGCGCATCGCGTGAAACGCGACGGGATTGCCGGTGACGGTATCGTGCTCGACGCCCCACGAGTCGGTCCACGCAATGGGCAGCTCGATCTTCTGGTCGCGCGCCGTGACGCCCATCTCGTGCGCAAGTCTTCGAATCGTCGCGGCCGGAATCCCCGTGATGCGCGACGCCCATTCCGGCGTGAAGTCGCGCATGCGCTCCTCGAGCAGCGTGAACACCGGCACGACCGGCGCGCCGTCGGCGAGCTCGTAATTGCCGAACAGACACGGGTCGGCGCCCGGGGCATGCGTTGCGACCGCGCGATTCGTCTGCCGGTCCCACCACAGCTTGTTCTGCGGGTACATCGCGTTGACTTCGGGGCTTTGCGGGTCGCTCGCGAGGAGCCCCGTGGTGCGGTCCACGAGCTGACCCGCGTTGGTGTAGCGCACGAGGAAGTCGCGATCGTAGAGTCCGGTGGCGATCAGCTCGTGAACGATGCTCAGGATCAGGGCGCCATCGGTCCCCGGCTTGATCGGCACCCATTCGTCGGCGATCGCGGAGTAGCCCGTTCGCACCGGGTTGATCGACACGAAGCGGCCGCCTGCGCGCTTGAACTTCGAGATCGCGATCTTGAGCGGGTTGCTGTGGTGGTCCTCCGCCGTGCCGATCATCACGAAGAGCTTCGCTCGACCGAGGTCGGGCCCGCCGAATTCCCAGAACGAGCCGCCGATCGTGTAGATCATGCCGGCGGCCATGTTCACCGAGCAGAAGCCGCCGTGCGCCGCGTAGTTCGGCGTGCCGAACTGGCGCGCGAACAGGCCCGTCAACGCCTGCATCTGGTCGCGGCCGGTGAAGAGCGCGAACTTCTTCGGGTCAGTGGCGCGGATCCGCGCGAGGCGCGATTCGAGCATCGCGAACGCCTCGTCCCACGAGATCACCTCGAACTCGCCGCTGCCACGCTCGGCCCCGGCCTTTCGCCGCAACGGCTGCGTGAGCCGCGCCGGCGAGTACTGCTTCATGATGCCGGACGCGCCCTTGGCGCAGATCACGCCGCGGTTGATCGGGTGCGCCGGGTTACCGTCGATGTAGCGCACCTTGCCGTCGCGCAAGTGCACGCGGATGCCACAGCGGCACGCGCACATGTAGCAGGTGGTGGTGCGAACTTCGGCCGCCGGCGCCTCGGGCCGAGCCATCTAATGCACCGGCGAAAACGCCGCCGGCAGATAGATCTCGGACTGCATCGATTCGATGTGGGCCAAGCCGCCCGGTGGCGGCCACAGGCCCTGCTTCACCGCCTCCTCGCGAATGCGCATGCGGTCGTTGAGCGCGCGGTACGGCCACACGTGCAAGAATCGAGGAACGAGCCCGCTCAGCGCGTAAAGCACGGTCGCCGCCGGCGAAAGCGTCGAGCGCGGCGGAAGCGCCTTGGCCCAGAGATCGAGCGTGGGCTTCAACCCGGTCCTGCGCAGCTGGTATTGGCGCACCTCGAAGACGGGCCCGTAGTCTCCCGGGGTCAAGACGTCGACTCCCGGGAACGACGCGTACGCGTCGACCGTCACGCCCGTCGCGAGCGAGGAGACACCGTACGGATCCTCGCCCGTCAGGATGGCCGACTGCGCGCTCGAAAGCGCATCGGCCGACGGGTACGCGTAGATGGCGAGGACGCGGTTCAGGCGTCCTATCTCCGAGTACCAGCACGCGCGCAGCGCCTCGCGCCCCGCCGCGGACTTCGCGATGCCGGCCAGCGCGTCGCTCACCTTGCCCGGATAGACTTCGACGTTCACGACGCTGTAGAGCATGGCCGCTCCTGGTGAAGGGACTTGCCGGGATTAAACCACGGCTGCTACGGTTCGGACCGCGCCGCCCGGATCATGCTAACCTAACTCGCAAGCCGTCCCTCTCCCTCGATTCGCATGAACGACGCCACCTCCATCCCCGTTGCGGCGCCGCCGGAAGGCGTTGCCTCGCCGCTGGCCCAGTTTCTGCATTCGCTCGCCTCGCGCTCGGGCGTGCCGTTTCGCATCGTGTTCGCCAATGGCGCTCAGTTCCGCAGCGGCGACGCCGAGCCCGCGTTCACGCTGCGCTTCCGCACGCGCAAGGCGGAGCTCATGCCGGCACTGTTCGGCCATGTCGCGATCCTCGAGTCGTATTTCAGCGGCGAGCTCGACGTGGACGGCGACTTCGCCCTGGCGTTCCGCGCCGCGATGGATGCGAAGTCGGACGCGAGCATGCGTCCGCTCGTGCGCCTGCGCAACCGCTGGCACGAATTCCGGTACTCCAACCGCTCCATCGCGCAGGCGAGGGCCAACGCGAGCTTCCACTACGACCTGCCGTACGACTTCTACAAGCTGTGGCTCGACCGCGCGGGAATGCTCTACACCTGCGCGTACTGGAAGGAAGGGACGAAGAGCGTCGAGGAAGCACAGGTCAACAAGATGGACCACGTCTGCCGCAAGGTCGAGCTCAAGCCGGGCGAGACGTTCATCGACGTCGGGTGCGGCTTCGGCGGCTTGCTGTTCCATGCCTACGAGAAATTCGGCGCGCTCGGCACCGGCATCAACGCCGCGTCGCAACAGCTCGCCGATCTGCGCGGTGAAGTCGAGCGGCGCGGACTCTCCGACAAGATAAAGCTCATCGACTGCGATTTCCGCGAGATCCCCGGCCAGTACGACAAGCTGCTGTCGATCGGCACCCTCGAGCACGCGGGCCGCGACCAGATCGACGAGGTGATCAAGGCGCACGCCGATGCGATGAAGCCGGGGGCGCTGGGCGTCATCCACTTCATCGGCCACGTCGGCCAGTTCGACACCGAGTTCTACATCCGCAAGTACATCTTCCCGGGCGGCTGGATCCCGAGCCTGACCGAGGCGATGAACGCGATGGAGCGGCACGGCCTGGAGGTGATCGACGTCGAGAATCTGCGCCGCCATTACGCCTACACGCTCGATGCCTGGGCGACGCGCTTCGACCAGAATTGGGAGACCATTCACGCGCTCGACCCCGGACGCTTCGACGAGAAGTTCCGCCGCACCTGGCGCACGTACCTCTGGTCCTGTGCCGAGATGTTCCGCTCGCCCAACAGCCGCACGCACCTGTTCCAGGTCATGGTGTCGAAGGGCAACATCTCCTCGTCGAGCTACCCGATGAGCCGCGCGTTCCTGTATCGGTGACGGCCTACGCCGACAAGCGGGCGCAACTCGCGGCGTCGCTCGCTGCGGACGGCGGCACGGGCTTCGGGCTCGCCAAGGAAACGTCGAACCTCTTTCGCGACCGTGCGCCGCGGGAGCGGCCGCGCGTCGATCTCTCGGGTTTCGATCGCGTCATCGGCGTCGATCCCGCAGCGGGCACCGTCGACGCGGAGGGCATGACAACCTTCGTCGACCTCGCCGACGCGACCCTCGCCCACGGAACCATGCCCGCCGTCGTGCCGCAACTGAAGTCGATCACGCTTGGCGGCGCCGTGGCGGGCGTGGGCATCGAGGCCTCGTCGTTCCGCCACGGCCTCGTGCACGAGACGGTGACCGCGATGGACGTGCTGACCGGCGACGGCCGCATCGTGACCTGCACCGCCGACAACGAGCACCGCGACCTCTTCTTCGGGCTGCCCAACTCCTACGGCACGCTGGGCTACACGCTGCGCCTGACGGCGCGCACGCTGCCGGTCAAGCCCTTCGTGGCGCTCGACCACCGCACGTTCCGCGACCCCCAGAGCTTCTTCGCGGCGCTCGCCGAATCGCTCCAGGATCCGGGCATCGACTTCCTCGACGGCGTCGTCTTCGCTCCCGATGAATTGGTGCTGTCGCCGGCGCGCTTCGTGGACGAGGCGCCGTTCGCGAGCGACTACACGTACGAGCGCATCTACTACAAGTCGCTGCGCGAGCGCGCAAGCGACTACCTCGCCACGCGGGATTATCTGTGGCGCTGGGACACCGATTGGTTCTGGTGCTCGAAGAACCTGGGTGCGCAGAATCCCGTCCTGCGGCGAATCTACGGGCGCGGGCGTCTCAACTCGATCTTCTATCAGCGGGTCATGCGCTGGAACACGCGCTGGAAGCTCGGCGCGGCGATCGAACGCGCGCGGGGGCTGCGCGCCGAATCCGTCATCCAGGATGTCGACCTTCCCCTCGCGCGCGCCGCGGAATTCTTGCGCTTCCTGTTCGCGGAGGTCGGCGTCCTGCCGATCTGGGTCTGCCCGATCCGCGCGCCGGAGGTCGCCGGCCGCTATCCGCTCTACCCGCTCGAGCCGGGCACGGCCTACGTCAACTTCGGCTTCTGGGACCGGGTGACTGTGCGCGAGGCGCGGCCTGCCGGCTACATCAACCGCAAGATCGAGCGGTGCGTACGCGAGATGGGCGGGCTCAAGTCGCTCTACTCGGACTCGTATTTCACGCAAGAAGAGTTCTGGTCGATCTACAGTCGGCCCGCCTACGCCGCCCTCAAGGCGAAGTACGACGCGGGCAACGCGCTTCCCGACCTCTACGCCAAGTGCGTTCTAAAGCGTTAGGACCGCCGCCCCGGTGAGGCGGCCGCTGCGCAGCGCGTCGAGCGCCTCGTTGGCGTGCGCGAGGGGATACGGCACCACGTGTGTGCGGATGCCGGCCTTGCCGGCGATCGCGAAGAACTCCTCGCCGTCGCGGCGCGTGAGGTTGGCGACCGACACGACGCGCCGCTCGCCCCACAGGATCGAGTAGGGAAAGGACGGAATGTCGCTCATGTGGATGCCGGCGCACACCACCGTGCCGCCTTTGACCACGGCGCGCAGGGCCGCAGGCACGAGGCCTCCGACCGGCGCGAAGATGAGCGCGGCGTCGAGCGGAAACGGCGAGGCCTCGTCGCTCCCGCCGGCCCACGCCGCACCCAGCTCGTGTGCGAAGGCCTGCGCAGGACCGTCGCCCGGGCGCGTGAAGGCGGCGATCTCCCGTCGCTCGTGCCGCGCGAGCTGCGCGACGATGTGCGCCGCGGCGCCGAAGCCGTAGATGCCGACGCGCCTAGCGTCGCCCGCCATGCGCAGCGCGCGATAGCCGATGAGGCCTGCGCAGAGCCACGGCGCAATCTCGACGTCGCCCACGTTGAGTGGAAGCGGAAAGCAGTAGCGGGCGTCGGCTGCGGTCAGCTCGGCGTAGCCGCCGTCGATCGTATAGCCCGTGAACTGCGCCGAGTCGCAGAGGTTCTCCTGCGCGGCGAGGCAGTAGCGGCACGCGCCGCAGGTGTGACCGAGCCACGGCACGCCGACGCGGTCGCCGAGGCGCAGTTCCGTTACCTCGGGTCCAAGCTCCGCCACTACCCCCACGATCTCGTGGCCGGGGATCACCGGCGAGCGCGCATTCGGCAACTCGCCGTCCACGACGTGGAGATCGGTGCGGCAGACGCCGCAGGCCCGAACCCGGACCAGCACTTGCCCGGGGCCGGGCCGAGGATCCGCGACCTCGCCAAGCGCGAGCGGCGTGCGCGGCGAGCGCAGGAGCATCGCGCGCATGATCAACGCCCTACTTCGTGGGCTGCATGGCCTTCAGCGCACCCAGCATCTTCTCCACGTGCTTGGTCGGGTTGAGGCTCATGTAGTGATACACGACCGAGCCGTCCGGCGCGATCACGTACGAGATGCGGTTGGCGTACTCGGGCCGCGTCTTGAGCACGGCGTCGTACGACTTCATGACCGACTGCTTGTCGTCCGAGGCGACCGGGAACTTGCTCTGGCAGGCCTGGACCGAGAACTTGGACAGCGTGTCGATGTCGTCGCCGGACACGCCCACCACCGTGGCGCCCAGAGCCTCGAACTCGGGGATCGCCTCGGCAAAGTGGTGCGCCTCGACCGAGCAGCCTTCGGAGTAGGCGGCCGGAAAGAAGTACAGTACGACGGGACCCTTCTTGAGGGCATCCGCGAGCGAGTACTGGTACACCTTCCCGCCCTGCGCGGCCTGTGCCGAGAAGTCGGGCGCGCGGTCGCCGATGTCGAGCGCGGCCGACGCGGGGAGGCTGAGCGTAAGGGCGGCTACGGCGGACGCGACCAAGCGGATCATGAGAGGCTCCTTCATTGCCATGCGGAGGATATTATCCCCCGGTGTAGTCGACCTGCGAGCGCGGGGCTTACGCCTTGCCGGCGCCGCCGGCGCGGCGCTCCTGCTCGCCGCCTGCGGAATGGCGCCGACGCGCAGCGACACGCCCACGACCACCGCGCTTCCGCCTGCGCCGGGAAGCCCGCTGGTCAAGCTCGTGAAGGCGTCGACCCCGCCCGGCGACGAAGCGCTGTCCGGTTTCCGCCTGATGCCCGCCGGCTTCTACTCGCTCGACGCGCGAGTCGAGCTGGCCAAGCGCGCGACCCGCTCCCTCGATCTGCAGTACTACCAAATCAACAACGACAAGACGGCGCATCTGTTGCTGCGCAACGTTCGCGATGCGGCGAAGCGCGGCGTGCGCGTGCGCCTCATTGTCGACGACCTGTACACGACGGGGGGTGATCCCCTGTTCATCGGTCTCGCGGCCTTTCCCAACGTCGAGGTGCGGCTCTTCAACCCCTTCTGCTGCGGGCGGGACAGCCTGCTGGCGAAGTACAGCTACTCGCTCGCCGACTTCGGCCGGCTCAACCACCGGATGCACAACAAGCTGTTCATCGCCGACAGCGCCGTCGTGGTGGCCGGTGGACGCAACATCGCCGACGAGTACTTCATGCGCAGCATGACCGACAACTTCGTCGACATGGACGCCCTTATCGTCGGCGCCGTGGTGCCGCAGCTCGTCAACATCTACGATACCTACTGGAACAGCCGGCACGTGTTCCCCGTGCAGGACGTCATCAGGACGGATCTCACGAAGGAGCAGCTCCAGCAGCGCTTCAACGAGATCGTCGACGAGGGCGACCAGATGATGGCGCTTGCGCTGCCTCCGATCGACATCCTGGGCTACGGGCCGATCAGCGACGACATCAGGGACGGCCAGCTCGGCCTCAACTGGGGCAAGGCGACGGCGTTCGCCGACTCTCCCGAGAAGGTCACGGCGATGACCGACGAGGACGCGCGCAAGATGAGCGTGACGATGAACGTCATGGACCTCGTGCTCGCGTCCAAGAGCGAGGTCGTGCTGTCGTCGCCCTACTTCGTGCCCGGCACGATGGGCGTGCAGGCGTTCGGCGACCTGCGCAAGCGCAACGTCAAGATCACGGTGCTGACGAACTCGCTCGCGAGCAACGACGAGCCGGTCGTGCACACCGGCTACGCCAAGTACCGCGCCGAGCTCCTGCGCGAAGGCGTGGACCTCTACGAGCTCAGCCCGTCGCGCACGGTCGCCAACAAGCGCCTCATGCTGCCGGGCGCATCCAAGGGCCGGCTGCACGCGAAAACCGCGGTCATCGACCGCCGGCTCGTCTTCATCGGATCGATGAACCTCGACCCGCGTTCCGCGAGCAAGAACACCGAGCTTGGTATCATCATCGACAGTCCCGAGCTCGCGAAGGAAGTGCTGCGCGTCATTCACATCAGCAAGCTGCAGAGCGCCTACCACGTTCAGCTCGCAAGCGACGGTCAGAGCCTGGAATGGGCGACCATGGACGACGACAAGGAAGTGGTTCTCGTCACCGAGCCGGATACGACGTTCCTCGACCGTCTCCAGAACGTCCTGTACAGCCCGTTCGTGCCCGAACAACAATTGTGACGCTGAATTGCGCAGGCTGAAGCGAGCCGAGCTCCCGGTCGACACCAAGACGCTCGCCCGCTACCTCATCGGCAAGACGCTCGTGCGCGATGCAGCCGAGGGGCGGACGAGCGGGCGCATCGTCGAAACCGAGGCCTACGTGCCCGGAGACGCGAGCGGGCACGCGTACGTCGGGGAGACCGCGCGCAATCGCTCGCTCTTCCTGCGCCGCGGCCACGCCTACGTCTACTTCATCTACGGCATGCACTTCTGCGTGAACGTCTCGGGCGAGCGCCCGGGCGTCGGCGCGGGCGTGCTGCTGCGCGCGCTGGAGCCGCTGGAGGGCATCCCGCTCATGGAGGCGCGGCGGCGCACGCACCGGGCGAGGGACCTCGCGCGCGGGCCGGGGCGGCTCGCCGAGGCGATGGCGATCGACCGCACGCTCGACGGTGTCGACCTCTGCGCGAGAGGTGCGCTGTGGCTGGGCAGCGAAGTGCGAGCGCCCGGACGCATCGCAGCGTCCGTGCGCATCGGGATCTCCAAGGAACGGGCGCGGCTTCTGCGATTCTACGAAGCAGGCAATCCGAACGTGAGCGGGCCGCCGGCGCTGCGCAGGTAGCTCGCTGCGTATACTTGGCGAGGGACCGGGTACGGCGGCGACAACGTCGGCTGCCGACCTATTCTGTTGAAAAACTCCCTTGAATTTGTTCGGTTCTTGGCTATGTTGAAGCCGAGATGTTCGAGCGGGAGATGCGGGAATGATGGGACGACAGCCTGGCGGCCAGAAGCAGCTGTTCTACTCATTCAACCTCGACGATCACGTTCCCTCGGATCATCTGCTACGCGGGATTGATCAGTTTCTCGACCTCGGCGACCTGCATCGCCACCTCGCCCCGTACTGCAGCCATACCGGTCGCCCCTCGATTGATCTGCAGCTGCTAATTCGCATGTTGATCGTGGGCTACTGCTTCGGCATCCGATCCGAGCGGCAACTGTGCGAGGAAGTGCACTTGAACTTGGCGTATCGCTGGTTCTGCCGGTTGGGATTGGAAGACCCGGTGCCTGATCACTCGACGTTTTCCAAGAACCGGCATGGCCGGTTCCGGGACAGCGATACGCTGCGATTTGTGTTCGAGCAGGTCCTGGAGCGCTGCGTGCGGGAGGGCCTGGTGGGTGGCGAAGGGTTCGCCATCGATGCCAGCTTGGTGAAGGCGGATGCCAACCGGCAGCGTGGTGTGCCCGGCGCCGAGGCCGACTGGTCGAAGCAGCCTTCGATCAGCCGCCCGGTACGCGAGTATCTGGCGGCGTTGGATCAGTCCGAGCTGGAGAAGAACACACCGAAGAACATCTCGCTGACCGATCCGGCGGCGCAGTGGAGTGCTGCTTGGGGACCGGCGTTCTATGCTTATTCGGCGAACTACCTGATCGACATTGCCGCGGGCATTGTGGTTGACGTTGAGGCGACACCAGCCCACAAGCTCGATGAGATCAACGCCACCAGGACCATGATCGAGCGGGTTGAGAGGCGATTTGATCTCAAGCCGCAACGGCTGATCGGCGACACCAATTACGGCACGGCAGAAATTCTGGGGTGGATGGTCGACGAGAAGCAGATCGAGCCGCATGTGTCGGTGTGGGACAAGACCCAACGCCACGACGAGACGCTATCAAACAGCGACTTCCATTGGGACGAACAGGCCGATGAATACCGCTGTCCGCAGGGCCGCGCGCTGCGCCGCTAATGGCGCCCCTTCAAGCGCATTCGTACCCACATCACCAAGGCCGACACCATCATCTATCGATCCAGCCAATCCGATTGCGCTACTTGCCCGATGAAGGCGCGTTGCTGTCCGAACACGCCGATGCGAAAGATCGCTCGTAGCGTCCATGAATCGGCACGAGATGTCGCTCGGGACGTTGCCAAGACCGATGCTTATAAGCAATCACGCAGAGATCGCAAGAAGGTCGAAGTCCTCTTCGCCCACCTCAAGCGGATTCTGAAGCTTGATCGACTGCGATTGCGCGGCCCGAGTGGGGCTCACGACGAGTTTCTTCTGGCGGCAACCGCGCAAAACCTACGGCGAATGGCGAAGTGGTTGTGCCCGGTAGACCAAGAAATGGCAAG
>DATJXV010000168.1:0-33595 GCA_035499955.1 Casimicrobiaceae bacterium | reverse complement strand
TGGCGCTCGCCGGTCGTCGAGCAGATGCTTGCGCGCGCGGCCGCCGACCTGTCGCGCCCCGACGGCCTGCCCGCGGAATTCGGCTGGCAGAGGGACGGGTCGGGGTACCGCCTCTCCGACGCCCAGGCGCAGGCGATCCTCGAGCTTCGACTGCAGCGTCTCACCGGCCTCGAGCAGGAGAAGATCACGACCGACTACGGCGCGGTGATGGACCTCATCGTCGACCTCATCGACATCCTCGCCAAGCCGGACCGCGTGACCAAGATCGTGCGCGACGAGCTGACCGCCATCCGCGACCAGTTCGGCGACAAGCGGCGCTCCGAGATCGTCGCGCAGGGCGTGGACCTTTCGATCGAGGACCTGATCGCGCCGCAGGACATGGTGGTCACGCTCTCGCACGGCGGCTACATGAAGGCGCAGCCGGTGGACGAGTACCGCGCCCAGAAGCGCGGCGGCCGCGGCAAGCAGGCCACGGCGACGAAGGAGGACGACTTCGTCGATCGCATGTTCATCGCCAACACGCACGACAGCATCCTGTGCTTTTCCAACCGCGGCCGCGTGTACTGGCTCAAGGTCTACAACGTGCCGCAGGGATCGCGCACGTCGCGCGGCAAGCCTATCGTCAACCTCGTGCCGCTCGTGGACGCCGAGAAGATCACGGCGATCCTCCCGGTGAAGGAGTTCACCGACAACGAGTTCGTGTTCATGGCCACCGCGATGGGCACGGTCAAGAAGACGCCGCTCACCGAGTTCTCGCGGCCCAGGCCGTCGGGGATCATCGCGGTCGACTTGGACGAAGGCGATTCGCTCATCGGCGTCGCGCTCACCGACGGCAAGCACGACGTCATGCTCTTCAGCTCCGGCGGCAAGGCGGTGCGCTTCGACGAGAACGACGTACGGCCGATGGGCCGCAACGCCCACGGCGTGCGCGGCATGATGCTCGACAGCGGCCAGCGCGTGATCTCGATGCTCGTGGCCGAGGACGAGGCGCAATCCGTGCTGACCGCCACCGAGAACGGCTACGGCAAGCGCACGCCCATCGTGGAGTACACGCGCCACGGCCGCGGCACCAAGGGCATGATCGCGATCCAGCAGTCCGAGCGCAACGGCCAGGTCGTCGCGGCCGCGCTCGTGCACCCGGAAGACGAGGTGATGCTCATCTCGACCGGCGGCGTGCTGATCCGCACGCCCGTGAAGTCGATCCGCGAGATGAGCCGCTCCACCCAGGGCGTCACGCTCATCAACCTCTCCGAAGGCGAGAAGCTCGCGGGGATCGAGCGCGTGGTCGAGACCGACGACGAAGGCGACGCTCCGAACGCCGCATGAGCCACGACAAGACCGTGCCGCTCGACGAACTCGCGCGCCATCGCGCCGCGATCGACGCGCTCGACCGCGAGATCCTGGCGCGCCTGAACGAGCGGGCGCGCCACGCGCAGGCCATCGGCCAGATCAAGGGGGAAGGTGCCGCCTACCGGCCCGAGCGCGAGACGCAGGTGCTGCGCGGCCTGCACGCGGCGAACGCGGGGCCGCTGCCGAACGAGTCCGTCACCGCCGTGTTCCGCGAGGTGATGTCGGCGTGCCGCGCACTCGAGCAGCCGCTGCGCATCGCATACCTCGGGCCGGCGGGGACGTTCAGCCACGCGGCGGTCACCAAGCATTTCGGCAGCGTCGTCGACGCCGTGCCGGCGCCGACCTTCGACGACGTGTTCCGCGCGGTGGACGGCGGGCAGGCCGATTATGCGGTCGTGCCGATCGAGAACTCCACGGAGGGCGCGGTCGGCCGCACGATGGACCTCATGGCTGCCGCCGATCTTACGATCTGCGGCGAAGTGAAGCTCCGCGTCAGCCAGAACCTGCTCAGCAACGCGCCCGACATGTCGTCCGTGACCCGCGTGTACTCGCACGGGCAATCGCTCGCGCAATGCGTGCACTGGCTGGCGCAGCACCTGCCGGGCGTACCCCGCATCGCGGTGGCGAGCAACGCCGAAGCCGCGCGGCTCGCCGCGGCGGAGGCCGGCGCGGCGGCGATCGCAGGGGAGAACGCGGGCGCCCTCTACGGGCTCGGGACACTCGCGCCGCACATCGAGGACGAGCCCAACAACACGACGCGCTTCTGGGTGCTCGGCCGCCAGCAGGTCGGGCCGTCGGGGCGCGACGCGACTTCGATCGTGATGTCGTGCCCGAACAAGCCCGGCGCCGTGCACAAGCTCTTAGCGCCGCTCGCAGCGCACGGCGTCTCGATGTCGCGCTTCGAATCGCGTCCCGCGCGCACCGGGCGCTGGGAATACCTGTTCTACGTGGATCTCGTCGGCCATCGCGACGAAGCGCCGGTGGCGGCGGCGCTCGCCGAGCTGTCGCAGATCGCCCCGTTCCTCAAGCTGCTGGGATCGTATCCGGCGGCGCTCGACTGACAAGGCCCACAATCATGACGACGACATCCGATGAGCGGCGCCGGGCCGCCCCAAGCCGCGAATTGCACCCCCTCGGGGGGCAGCGAAGCCGCGTCAGCGGCGAGCGTGGGGGCCCGTCCGCACTCGACTACGTCGCCAAGCTCGCGCCGTACGTTCCCGGCAAGCCCATCGAGGACGTCGCGCGCGAGCTCCATCTCGATCCGTCCAGCATCGTCAAGCTCGCGAGCAACGAGAACCCGCGCGGCCCGAGCCCCAAGGTGCTGGCCGCCATCGCGGCTGCCGCGACGGAGGTCACCCGCTACCCCGACGGCTACGGCTACCACCTGAAGGAGGCGCTTGCGAAGCGCCTCGATGTGACGCAATCGCAGCTCGTGCTCGGCAACGGAAGCAACGACATCCTCGAGCTGGCGACGATGGCCTATCTCAAGCCGGGCGAGGCCGCCGTGTACTCGCAGCACGCCTTCGCGGTGTACCCGCTCGCGACGCACGCGCGCGGCGCCACCGGCATCGAAGTGCCGGCGCGAAACTTGAGCCACGACCTGCCCGCGATGCGCGCCGCCATCACGCCGCACACGCGCATCGTGTTCGTCGCCAACCCCAACAATCCCACCGGCACGTGGATCGCGCCCTCCGAGCTCGAGGCCTTCATCGACTCCGTGCCACGCGACGTGCTCGTCGTGCTCGACGAAGCCTATAACGAATATCTCGAGCCCGGCGACCGCCCCGACAGCGTCGGCTGGATCGAGCGCTTCGCGCATCTTTGCGTGTCGCGCTCGTTTTCGAAGGCTTACGGGCTCGCGGCGCTGCGCATCGGCTACGGCGTCATGTCGAGCGAGGTGGCCGACATGTTCAACCGCGTGCGGCAGCCCTTCAACGTCAACGCCCTGGCGCAAGCAGCGGCGGTCGCGGCGCTCGAGGACGCAGCGTACGTCGAGGAGAGCCGCGCGCTCAACCGGCAGGGACTCGCGCAGCTCTATGCCGGCTTCGACGCACTTGCGCTGCGCTACGTGCGCTCCCACGGCAACTTCGTCCTCGTGCACGTCGGCGAGGCCGCGCGCGTCAACACCGCGCTGCTGCACAAGGGCGTCATCGTGAGGCCGGTGGCGAGCTACGGGCTGCCCGAATGGCTGCGCGTCTCGGTGGGGCTGCCCGCCGAGAACGAGCGGTTGCTGGGCGCGCTTCGGGAAATCCTCAAGCACTAGCGTGCAGATCCGCAAACTTCTCGTCGTCGGGGTCGGTCTCATCGGCGGGTCGTGCGCGCTCGCGCTCAAGCGTGCCGCCGCCGTGGGCGAGGTGGTCGGCGTGGGGCGCACGCGCACGAACCTCGACACGGCGCGCTCGCGCGGGGTCGTCGACCGCTCGCTCACCCTCGACAGCCCGTGGACACATGAAGCCGCCGATGCCGACGTGGTCCTGCTCGCCACGCCGGTCGCGCAGTTTCCGGCGCTGTTCGCGGCGCTTGCGCAGCACCTCGGCCGCGACACGGCGATGACCGACGCGGGCAGCACCAAGCAGGACGTTATCGCCGCGGCGCGCGAAGCCCTCGGCGCGCGCCTGCCGTCGTTCGTGCCCGGCCACCCGATCGCGGGGACGGAGCACGCCGGCGCCGCCGCCGCGTTCCCGTCGCTTTACGAAAACCGAAACGTCATCCTCACGCCCTTGCCCGAGACCTCGCCGCAGGCGATCGCGCGCGTGACCGCGATGTGGAAGGCGTGCGGGGCTCGGGTGGGCACGCTTGCGCCGGACCGCCACGATGCGGTCTTCGCGGCAGTCTCGCACCTGCCGCACGTGCTCGCCTTCACGCTCGTGGCCGAGCTCGCCGCGCGTCCCGATGCGGCGGCGTACTTCGACCATGCCGCGAGCGGCTTCCGCGATTTCACGCGCATCGCCGGCAGCTCGCCGGAGATGTGGCGCGACATCGCACTCGCCAACCGCGAAGCGCTGCTCGCGGAGATCGACGGCTACTGCGATGCGCTCGCCGCGGCGCGCACGCTCATCTCGGAGGGCGACGGCGAGGCGCTCGCCGAGATGTTCGCGCAGGCGAGCGATGCCCGGCGGGCGTGGGAGGCGCGCCGCGCGCCGCCGGTTCCCGAGGACAAGTGACGCAATTCGGGGCGACGCTCGTCCTGCCGCCCGCGCGCCGTGCGGAAGGCGTGGTCGCGCTGCCGGGATCGAAGAGCATCAGCAACCGCATGCTGCTGCTCGCCGCGCTCGCGAGCGGCACGACGACGCTCACGGGCCTGCTCGAGTCCGACGACACGATAGTGATGCTGGGCGCGCTGCGCGCGCTCGGCATCGTCATCCGCGACCGCGGCGGCCGGCGCTACGATATCGCAGGGGCCGGCGGGGCGTTCCCGGTCAAGCGCGCGGACCTGCACCTCGGACTGTCGGGACTGTCGATGCGCACGCTCGTCGCCGCGCTTGCGCTTTGCGGTGGAAGCTATCGCGCCGACGGCGTGCCGCGCATGCGCGAGCGGCCGATCGGCGACCTGGTCGACGCGCTGCGGCCGCTCGGTGCGGACATTCGCTACGAAATGAACGACGGGTTTCCTCCGGTGGTGATCGAGCCGGGCCATGCTCATGCCGCCCCCGTCCGCATCCGCGGCGATGTGTCGAGCCAGTTCCTGACCGGTCTCTTGCAGGCGCTGCCGCTCCTGGACGACGACGTCACGGTGAGCGTCGACGGCGAGCTCATCAGCAAGCCGTACGTCGACATCACGCTCAATCTCATGCGGCGCTTCGGCGTCGCGATCGATCGCGACGGCTGGCGCTCGTTCACGGTGCGCAGGGGCGCGGGCTACCGCAGCCCGGGCACATTGGCGGTCGAGGGCGACGCTTCGGGCGCCTCGTACTTCCTGGCCGCCGGCGCGATCGGCGGCGGCCCGGTGCGCGTCACCGGGGTTGGGCGCGACTCCATCCAGGGCGACGTCGCGTTCGCCGACGAGCTCGCCCGGCGCGGCGCAGACGTCCGCTTCGGACCGGACTGGATCGAGGCCCGCGCCGGGCCGCTGCACGGTGGAACCATCGATTGCGTGGCGATCCCCGACGCCGCGATGACGCTGGCGGTGGTCGCGCTGTTTGCCGACGCGCCGACCACGCTCGTCAACATCGGCTCGTGGCGGGTCAAGGAAACCGACCGCCTGAGCGCAATGGCCACCGAGCTCCGCAAGCTCGGCGCAGCGGCGGAGGAGGGCCCGGACTGGTTGCGCGTCGCTCCGCCAGCGGCATGGAAGCCGGCCTCGATCGCGACTTACTACGACCACCGCATGGCCATGTGCTTCTCGCTCGCGAGCTTTGGCGCAGTGCCCGTCACGATCGAAGACCCGGGCTGCGTTCGCAAGACCTATCCCGACTATTTCACGGCATTTTCGGGGATCGTGTCGTGAACAGCACGCAAGTTCCGGTGATCACCGTGGATGGACCGGCCGCCTCGGGCAAAGGCACAATCGCAGCCGCCGTGGCGGCAGCGCTCGGCTATCGCTACCTCGACAGCGGTTCGCTCTACCGGCTCGTGGCGCTGAAGGCGCTCCAGACGTCGACCGGTCTCGACGACGAGGCCGCGCTGGCGAGGCTCACAAGTGCGCTCGAAATCCGGTTCGAGGCGGGCCGGATCCTCCTCGACGGCGCCGACGCGACGGCGGCCATCCGGGAGGAAGCCGTGTCCGCCGGGGCGTCGCGCGTTGCCGTCCACGCCGCCGTGCGCCGGGCCCTCATCGATCGCCAGCGGGCATTCCGGCAGCCGCCCGGGCTCGTCGCCGACGGCCGGGACATGGGGACGGTCGTCTTCCCCGACGCCGACCTCAAGGTGTTCCTCACCGCGACCGCCGAGGAACGCGCCCGCCGGCGCCATAAGCAGTTGATCGCAAAAGGAATCTCGTTTACAATGGAAAGTCTTTTGCACGATATCCGTGAGCGCGACGCCCGCGACGCGGGTCGGGCAGCCGCACCGCTACGACCCGCCGACGACGCCGTGCTCCTCGATACGACCTTTCTTCCGATCGACGAAGCGATTGCCCGCGTGCTGTCCCTGTGGCACGCCCGCGGGCACTAAAAGCAGTCGCCGTTCGATCAAAGGCTTAGCAGAAGGACCGCGACACGCGCGCTTACAAGCCGGCCGCGTCGCGCGGATCGATCAACCAGCCCGCCGGGGCGAGAAAAAGGGTTCTCGACTCCAAGCGGTTTTGATTTGCAAAGGAAACCAACCCGCAATGGCTACCGCCACTCCCATGTCCACCGCTCCCGCCACCGCCAACCCGCCGATGGAAGATTTCGCGAAGCTCTTCGAGGAATCGCTGTCGCGCCAGGAGATGCGGCAGGGCGAATTGATCACCGCCGAGGTCGTCCGCGTCGACTTCAACATCGTCGTCGTGAACGCCGGCCTCAAATCCGAGTCGTTCATCAACATCGACGAGTTCAAGAACGACAAGGGCGAGATCGAAGTCAAGCCCGGCGACTTCGTGACCGTCGCCATCGAGTCGCTCGAAGACGGCTACGGCGAAACCAAGCTGTCGCGCGACAAGGCGAAGCGCCTCAAAGCCTGGCACGACCTCGAGGCCGCGATGGAGCAGGGCTCGATCGTGCAGGGGCTCGTCACCAGCAAGGTGAAAGGCGGCCTCACCGTCATGATCAACGGCATCCGCGCCTTCCTGCCCGGCTCGCTCGTCGACATCCGACCGGTGAAGGACACCTCGCCGTTCGAGAACAAGGCGCTCGACTTCAAGGTCATCAAGCTCGACCGCAAGCGCAACAACGTGGTCGTGTCGCGCCGCGCCGTGCTCGAGGAATCGCAGGGCGAGGTGCGCGAGAAGCTCCTGTCCACGCTGTCGGAAGGCGCGATCGTCAAGGGCATCGTCAAGAACATCACCGACTACGGCGCGTTCGTCGATTTGGGCGGCATCGACGGCCTGCTGCACATCACCGACCTCGCCTGGCGCCGCGTGAAGCATCCCTCGGAAGTGCTCGCGGTCGGAGACGAAGTGACGGCGAAGGTGTTGAAGTTCGACCAGGAGAAGAACCGCGTCTCGCTCGGGATGAAGCAGCTCGGCGAAGACCCCTGGGTCGGCCTGTCGCGCCGCTATCCGCAGGGCACGCGGCTTTTCGGCAAGGTCACCAACATCACCGATTACGGCGCGTTCGTCGAGATCGAGTCGGGCATCGAGGGCCTGGTGCACGTCTCCGAGATGGACTGGACCAACAAGAACATCCATCCGACCAAGGTCGTGCAGCTGGGCGACGAGGTCGAGGTGATGATCCTCGAGATCGACGAGGAGCGCCGCCGCATCTCGCTCGGCATGAAGCAGTGCATGCCGAACCCGTGGGACGAGTTCTCGATGAACCACAAGAAGGGCGACCGCGTGAAGGGCGTGATCAAGTCGATCACGGACTTCGGCGTGTTCGTCGGCCTGCCGGGCGGCATCGATGGCCTCGTGCACCTGTCCGATCTTTCGTGGTCCGCGACCGGCGAGCAGGCGGTGCGCGACTACAAGAAGGGCCAGGAAGTCGAGGCGGTCGTGCTCGCGATCGACGTCGAGCGCGAGCGCATCTCGCTCGGCATCAAGCAGCTCGAGGGCGACCCGTTCACCAACTTCGTGGCGATGCACGACAAGGGCAGCATCGTGTCCGGCACGGTGAAATCGCTCGACGGCAAGGGCGCGGTGATCAACCTCGGCAGCGACGTCGAGGGCTACCTGCGTGCCTCCGAGCTGTCGCGCGATCGCGTCGAAGACATGCGCCAGCACCTCAAGGAAGGCGACACGGTCAACGCGATGATCATCAACGTCGACCGCAAGAACCGCAGCATCAACCTGTCGATCAAGGCGAAGGACAACGCCGAGGAAGGCGAGGCGATGCAGCGGATGAGCGCCGAGAACCAGGGCGCGAACACCGGGACGACCAATCTCGGCGCGCTGCTCAAGGCCAAGCTGTCCGACACCAAGTCCAACGGATGACCTAGACCGGATCGAAAGAAGCAATGACCAAATCGGAGCTGATCGACCGCCTGGCGGCGCAGTTTCCGCAGCTGGTTGCCAAGGACGCCGAGCTTGCGGTGAAGATGATCCTCGACGCGATGGGCGAGTCCCTCGCCAAGGGCGAGCGCATCGAGATCCGCGGGTTCGGCAGCTTCGGCCTCAACTACCGGCCGCCGCGCACCGGGCGCAACCCGAAGTCGGGCGAGAAGGTGCAGGTGCCGCAGAAGTTCGTGCCGCATTTCAAGGCGGGCAAGGAGCTGCGCGAGCGCGTCGATTTCAACACCGAGGCGCCTAAGTAGGAGGTGGCCCGATGACGTTCGATACGCGGGGCGATCGAGGCAACTCCTTCGCCCCGTTTTGTTTCGCGCTGGCATAATTCGGCCATGGCATTCGTCCGCTGGATCGTCGTCGCCGTCGTATTCGTCGCGCTGCTCTACCTGTCGCTGCTCAACAGCCAGCCCGCGAGGCTCACGTTCTTCAACGTGGCGACCTGGGAGGCGCCCCTGGTGGTCGTGGTGTTCATCGCTTTCGCTTGCGGCGTGGCCGCCGGCTTGCTCGCCGGCGCGCTTCGCACGTCGCGGCTCAAGCGCCAGCTCAACAAGCTGCGCCGCGAGCACCACGCGGCCGTGGGCGAGCCGCTCGTGTTGCCCGCGGGCGCGCCGCCCGGCACGTCGCCCGCGTCGGGGCCCGGCTTCGAAAGATGAGCCCCCACGCTGGCCCAAGGGCTCTGCTCGCTGCCCCCGGAGGGGACGGAGCCCGCGCCTCGGGGCGGCCCTTCGGCGCTCACGGCGAGTCCTGATGGACTTCGAGCTGTGGTGGCTGCTGCCGATCCCGGCAGTGTTCTTTGCGCTGGGATGGATCGCGGCGCGTATCGACATCAAGCATCTGCTGCGCGAATCGCGCGCGCTGCCATTGTCCTACTTCCGCGGCCTCAACTTCCTGCTGAATGAGCAGCCGGACAAGGCGATCGAGTCCTTCATCGAGGTGGTCAAGGTCGACCCGCAAACGGTCGATCTCCACTTCGCGCTCGGGTCGCTGTTCCGGCGCCAGGGGGAGATCGACCGCGCGATCCGCATGCACCAGAACCTGCTCGACCGCCCCGACCTTCCCGGCGACAAGCGCACGAGCGCCACGTACGAGCTCGCCCAGGACTTCCACCGAGCGGGCCTGCTCGATCGCGCCGAGGAGCTCTTCACCAAGCTCAACGGGACGCCCTTCGAGCACGCGGCGCTGTCCCACCTCATTTCGATCTACGAGACGGAGAAGGACTGGGCCAAGGCGATCGCCGCCACGCGGCGGATGGAGGAGCTTGTCAAGCAGCCTTACCAGAAGGAAATCGCGCAATATCACTGCGAGATCGCGCAGGCCGCCCTGCTGCGCGCCGACTACGAGGAGGCGGCAAGGGAGCTCGAATCCGCGCTTTCGACCTACCGCGGGTGCACGCGTGCCACCCTCCTGTTGGGCGACGCGCAATCGCAGCAGGGCCGCATGCCCGACGCGATCGCGGCCTGGCAGAAGATCGAGTCGCAGAACCCGGCGTTCCTGTCGCTTGCCGCCGATCGTGTCGCCGACGCTTACCGCAAGCTCGGCGAGACGGAGCAGGGCATCCGTGTGCTGCGCAATTTCCAGTCGCAATACGCCTCGCTCGACCTGCTGAATGCGCTTTTCTCGCTCGTGCTCGAGCACGACGGCCCGGAAGCCGCGGCCTCGCTCATCAAGGACGAGCTCGCGCGCAACCCCACGCTCCTCGGGCTCGATCGCCTGCTCGAGGCGCAGCTTCTCGCCGCGCCGGCGGAGCGCCGCCATGACCTGGAGCTCGTGAAGGGCCTCGTCGGCCAACACATCAAGCGGCTCGGGATGTACAAATGCGACCATTGCGGCTTCCGCGCCAAGCAGTACTACTGGCGCTGTCCCGGCTGCCTGCGCTGGGAGACTTACTCGCCGCGCAGGACGGAGACGCCCGACGGGTACGCGTAGTCAGGGATCCGAGGTCAGGAATCAGGGATCAGAGAACAACGTGAATTCGCCGCTCCCTCGAGTGTTCGTCGCGCTTGATTTTCCCAACGCGGCCGACGCGCTTGCGCTCGCCCATCGCCTCGACCCGCGCGACTGCGGCCTCAAGATCGGCAAGGAGCTCTTCGTGAGCGCGGGGCCCGAGCCCGTGCGCGAGATGGTCGCGCGCGGATTCGCCGTCTTCCTCGATCTCAAGTTCCACGACATCCCGAACACCGTGGCGGGCGCTTGCGCGGCGGCCGCGCGGCTCGGCGTCGCGATGATGAACGTCCACGCGAGCGGCGGGCGGGCGATGCTGCGCGCCGCGCGCGACGCGCTCGACCGCACGGCCGGCGCGGGGCGGCGGCCGCTGCTGATTGGTGTGACGGTGCTCACGAGCTTGAGCGACGACGACGTGCATGAGATCGGGTTCGGCGAGAGTGCGGCGGCGCTCGCGCGCAGGCTCGCGGTGTTCGCGCAGTCCTGCGGTCTCGACGGCGTCGTGTGCTCCGCGCGGGAGGCGCCCGAGCTTCGCGCGGCGTGCGGTCCTGCGTTCAAGCTCGTCACGCCCGGCATCCGTCCCGCTGCCGCCGCGACGAACGATCAGGTGCGCATCGTCACGCCCGAGGCCGCGCTGCGCAACGGTGCCGACCACCTCGTCGTCGGGCGTCCCGTCACGCATGCCGCCGATCCCGTCGCCGCACTCGCGGCCATCAACGCGTCGCTCGCGAAAGCCGCGGCATGAAGATCACGATGATCGGCACCGGGTACGTCGGCCTCGTTACCGGCACCTGCTTCGCCGAGGTCGGCAACGACGTCCTGTGCCTCGACGTGGACGCGCGCAAGATCGCGATCCTCAACGAGGGCGGCGTGCCGATCCACGAGCCGGGCCTCGAGCCGATGGTCCGCCGCAACATCGCCGCCGGCCGGCTGCGCTTCACCACCGACATCGACGCGTCGGTGGCGCACGGGACGCTCCAGTTCATCGCCGTCGGTACGCCGCCGGACGAGGACGGCAGCGCCGACATGCAGTACGTGATCGAAGCCGCGCGCAACATCGGGCGCCGCATGCAGGGGCCCAAGATCGTCGTCGACAAGTCCACCGTCCCGGTGGGCACCGCCGACCGCGTGGAGGCGACGATCGCGGCCGAGCTCGCCGCCCGCGGCGCGGCGCTTGCTTTTGCCGTCGCCTCCAATCCCGAATTCCTGAAGGAAGGCGCCGCCGTCGAGGATTTCATGCGCCCCGACCGCGTCGTGGTCGGAGCGAGCGACGAGCGCGCCATCGCCACCTTGCGCACGCTCTACGCGCCGTTCATGCGCAATCACGAGCGCTTCCTCGTGATGGATGTGCGCTCCGCGGAGCTCACGAAGTACGCCGCCAATGCGATGCTCGCCACGAGGATCTCGTTCATGAACGAGCTCGCCAACCTCGCGGACCGACTGTCGGCGGATATCGAGATGGTGCGCCAGGGCATCGGCTCGGACCCGCGCATCGGCTACCATTTCCTGTACCCTGGCGTCGGCTACGGCGGCAGCTGCTTCCCGAAGGACGTCAAGGCGCTGCAATACACGGCGCAGCGAATAGGCCACCCGCTCGCGCTCCTCGCCGCGGTCGAGCGAGTGAACGAAGCGCAGAAGCGCGTGCTGGTGGACAAGATCGTGCGGCGCCTGGGCGAAGACCTTTCCGGCCGCAGGTTCGCGCTCTGGGGCCTCGCTTTCAAGCCGAATACCGACGACATGCGCGAAGCGCCTTCGCGGGTCATCGTGGACGCCCTTGCGGCACGCGGCGCGCGCGTCGTCGCGTACGATCCGGTCGCCATGGACGAGGCGCGGCGGGTCTTCGAAGGCGCCCCGCACCTGTCCTTCGCCAAGTCGCCGCTCGGCGCGTGCGACGGCGCGGACGCGCTGGTCGTCGTCACCGAGTGGCAGGAATTCCGCAGCCCCGACTTCGACGAGGTCAAGCGCAGGCTCGCGACGCCGCTCGTGTTCGACGGCCGCAACCTGTATTCGCCGCAGGAGGTTCGCGCCTCCGGGCTCGAGTACTTCGGCATCGGGCGCGGGTCTTTCCACGATGACTAAGTCCTCCCGCTTCTCGACTTACCGCGCCTGCGCCGCGGCGGCCCGCGTCCTCGTCGTCGGCGACGTCATGCTCGACCGCTACTGGTTCGGCGACGTCGAGCGCATTTCGCCCGAGGCGCCGGTTCCGGTGGTGAAGATCGCGCGCAGCGAGGAGCGCCCGGGTGGGGCCGCCAACGTGGCGCGCAACGCGGCCGCGCTCGGGGCCCAGGCGACCCTGCTGTCCGTCGTGGGCGAGGACGAGCCGGGGGCGGCGCTCGAGAAGCTGCTGGCCGGAGAGCGCGTGAAGTCGTGCCTCCTGCACGACGCCGCGCTGCCCACCACCGTGAAGCTTCGCGTGATCGGCCGCCAGCAGCAGCTGCTGCGCATCGACTTCGAGACGCCGCCGTCGCACGAGGTGCTGGCGGCGAAGCTCGCCGACTACGACCGGCTCGTGCCCGACGCCGACGTCATCGTGCTCTCGGACTACGGCAAAGGCGGCCTCGCCCACATCGAGACGATGATCCGGCGCGGGCGCGCCGCGGGCAAGCGCGTGCTGGTCGACCCGAAAGGTGACGACTTCTCGCGCTACCGCGGCGCGACGCTGCTCACGCCGAACCGCAGCGAATTCCACGCGGTCGCCGGACGCTGGAAGGACGAAGCCGATCTCGCGACGAAAGCGGAGGCCGTGCGCCGCGACCTTGCGCTCGACGCGCTGCTCGTCACGCGATCGGAGGAGGGCATGAGCCTCTTCACGGCCGACGGCGCCCTCACCATCCCGGCGCAGGCGCGCGAGGTGTACGACGTCTCGGGCGCGGGGGACACGGTGATCGCCACCGTCGCGGTGCTGCTTGCCGCCGGCGCCTCGTTGCCGGACGCGGTGCGCATCGCCAACGAGGCGGCGGGTGTGGTCGTGGGCAAGCTCGGCACCGCCGTCGTGCAGCCGCACGAGCTCGGGTAATGTCCGACGACGCGCCCGAGGCGCTACGCACCTCGATCGCGTCGCGCTTCGCGGTGCGCCTGCACTGCGCGCTCATCCTGCTCGCGTGCTTCGGCGTGGGCCTTTTCGTCACGCACCTGCTGCTTGCCGCGGGTGTGGATACGATGTGGCTTCGCTACGCCCTCGCGCTCTTTGCCGCCTATCTCACCTTCCTGCTGGGCGTGCGCATCTGGCTGTGGTACGCGGGCTACGACCGACGCATCCTGCCCTCGCGAGGCTGCTCGCTGCTCGACAACGCGGACCTTCCGAGCGTCGGAGGCGGCGGCGGGGGCGGATCCGGCAGCGCCGAGCTCCCCGTGTTTCGCGGCGGAGGGGGCAGCTCGGGTGGCGGCGGCGCGTCGCTCAATCTCGACGGGACCACGATGAGCGCCGGGCGCACCTCGGCCGGCTTCTTCTCCGGCTCGCACGGTGGCGGCTCCGGCGGCGGTGGCTTCGACCTGGGCGACGACGGGTGGGTGCTCATCGCGCTCATTGCCGTGCTGCTCGCCGTCTCCGGGGCGGTCGTCTGGCTGATTTACGCCGCGCCCACGATCCTGGCAGATGCGGCTTTTGCGGCGATGCTGTCGGCGGGACTCGCGAAATCGACCAGGCACATCGCGTCGGGCGGCTGGGTGGCGAGCGTCGTGGGCCACACCTGGATCGCGTTCGGCTTCGTGTTTGTCCTAGCGCTCGCCTTCGCGATCGCCGCGCAGCACAAGTTTCCAGAGGCGAGAACGCTCGCCGACGTCTGGCGCCTGCTCTGATGGTCGCGAAGACGAAGACGGTCTACAGCTGCACCGAGTGCGGCGGGACGGCGCCGAAATGGCAGGGCCAATGCCCCCAGTGCGGCGCGTGGAACACGCTGGTCGAAACGGTGGCGGCACCTGCACCGGCGCGCTTCGACAGCGTCGCGGGCACCCGCTCGGCCGTGACGCCGCTCGCCAGCGTACGGGCGAGCGAGAACGAGCGCATCGCGACGGGGCTTGCCGAGTTCGACCGCGTCACCGGCGGCGGCTTGGTGCCCGGGGGGGTGGCGCTCCTGGGAGGCGATCCCGGCATCGGGAAGTCGACGCTGCTCCTGCAGGCGTCGGCGGCGCTCGGCGCGGCGCGGCGCACGCTCTACGTCACCGGCGAGGAGTCGGTGGAGCAGGTCGCCCTGCGCGCGCAGCGCCTGGGGCTGGTCAACGCGCCGATCGAGCTCCTGGCCGAGGTGCAGCTCGAAGCCATCGTCGCGGCGATCACCGCCACGCGCCCCGAGGTGGTGATCGTCGACTCCATTCAGACGGTGTACACGGAGGCGCTGCAGTCGGCGCCGGGGAGCGTGGCGCAGGTCAGAGAGTGCGCCGCCCAGTTAACGAGACTTGCGAAGCAACGCGGCGTCGTCATTGTTTTTGTTGGCCACGTCACCAAGGAAGGGGCCATCGCGGGACCCCGCGTGCTCGAGCACATCGTCGACACCGTGCTCTATTTCGAAGGCGACCCGCATTCGAGCTTCCGCCTCATCCGGGCCATCAAGAACAGGTTCGGCGCGGCCAACGAGCTCGGCGTGTTCGCGATGACCGAGCGCGGTCTCAAGGGTGTGGCCAACCCCTCGGCACTGTTCCTGTCGCAGCACGGCGAGCCGGTGGCCGGATCCGCCATCGTCGCAACGCTCGAAGGCTCCCGGCCGCTCCTGGTCGAGATCCAGGCGTTGGTTGACCCAGTGCAGGGCGGCGTGCCGCGCCGCCTGGCCGTGGGGCTCGACCCGCAGCGCCTGGCGCTCCTGCTCGCCGTCCTCCACCGCCACGGCGGGGTCGAGACGGGCGGCTACGATGTCTTCGTCAATGCCGTCGGAGGTGTGCGCATCCTCGAGCCGGCGGCGGACTTGGCGGTGCTCCTGTCGATCGACTCATCGTTGAAAAACAGGCCCTTGCCGGATAAATCTATAGTTTTCGGTGAAGTCGGCTTGGCGGGGGAGATCCGTCCCGTCCAGCGCGGCCAGGAGCGCATCCGTGAAGCCGCCAAGCTCGGCTTCACGACGGTGCTCATGCCATCGGCCAACAGGCCGAAGCAGGGGGTCGATGGCGTGCGCCTCATCGCCGTCGACCGGGTGGACGAGGCGCTCGCCGCCCTGCGCCGCCTCTAGCGGCTGGGCGTCCCCAAAGCGTTGAACGACACGCCCGTCGGCGTCCCCGGACACACCGGCGACACGGCGCTGCCCTTGAATGCGGCCAGGCGGTGCGGAAAGGCGGACCGCGACGTGTCGTCCTTCGCTTCCACCACGTCGCCGTCCAGGAATGACGGAGGTGGCGTCGTTCCGGCGGGGACGACGAACGCGAGCTGGTTCTGGCCGGGAATGGGCGCCTGCGCGTAGTCCGGATTGGCCGTGTAGATCGAGGTCGGATCGGCCGTGGTGCACGCCGACGGTCCGGGGTCGTACGGCGTCGACGCGGAAAGCCGGATGTTGTAGGTCGGGCAGCCTTCCGGCGGGCACGCGTAATAGCTCTCCGGATAGGTCGCGTCGTTCGGGTTGGGGCACGCCGAGTCGCTCGTGCCCGTGGGGCAGCTGCCGAGCGGCGAGCTCGCCAACGCGTTGGGGCGATCCTGCTTCACGTAGAAAAAGAGCATGCCCGTCGTCTTGTCGTAGAACCAGCTGTCGAGGCTCTTCGGGGTCCCGTCGGCGTTGGTGAGGTCGCGCAAGCTCGTCACTTTCTGCAGCGTGGTCGGTGTGAAGGCGCAGACGGGGAAGTTGTTGCGCTGAGTGGTGGCGACCGAGCCGGGCGGGCACGTCCCGCTGTCGGGGGCGGGCGTGATGCCGTGCGCCGGGCAGCCCTTGACGGTGTCGTTGAGGATCTGCGGATTCTGCGCAGCGAGGTTGAAGCACTGCTCGTCCTGGTACTCCGTGTTGAGCTGGATGTAGAGCTTGCGCAGCTCCGTGCTGTTCGGGTCGACGTTGCCGCCGCCCCACGAGCGCCAGCCGCGCTTGATCTCGAAATTGCCGTCCGGGTGCGTGCCGTCCTTGTTCGTGTAGCAGACGCCGACGCGCACGTAGAACGGGTTCGTCGCGCTGATCCCCGGCATCACGATGTCGTTGACCCCGACGCTGACGAGGCGCGGAAAGCCGGGGTCGCGCCGGGTGTCGCTGTACGCCGGCTCGGTCGCCGCCCGCGCCGTGACCGTGTAGCCGTGCTTGTTGGCGACCTTGGGTTCCCAAATGCCCTGGTTGTTGCGGCTGTGCAGGGACATCGATTGATGCGCCCCGTAATCGGTCGTGTCCTTGGTGAAGGTCACCCACTGCGTGAGGCGGTTCGGCGGGGCGTTCGGGGGCGGGTTCGCCGGCACGTTGCCGTCGGGCAGCGAGAACGCCTCGAACTCGAGCGTGCCGTAGTTGCCAGGCGAAATGAGCGACGTCGGGCGGCCTTCCGCGGGCGTGTCCTGGCCTCCTTCGGCGTGGCACTCGTCGACGGCGTTGGACGCGGCGTTGATCGGCAGGTTGTTGAGCGAGATGGGGTACTGCTCGTGCAGCGCGCCCCCGCTGGAACCCACCACTTTGAAGCCCGTGAGCGAACCGTCGCGGTCGATGACCGCCGTGTTCTTGTCGCCGTCGTCGAAGGTGCCGAAGTTCACCTGCTCCGTGAACACCTGGTGGCGCAAGTCGGTGCCCTCGAACTTGAGGCCGCGCACGTCGGTGGCGGTGGGATAGGCGCTCTGATTGTTCTGGAACCAGCCGAGCGCGGCATCGCCCTCGTAGACCTTCTTCGCCCCGAAGTAGGACGTGAAGTTGTTGAGGATCGTGGTGTCGTCGCTGGTCAGGAGCTCCTTGCGCGGATCGACCTGGAAATTCACGAAGCGCGTGTCGTGGATGCGCGCCGGGCCGTCGTAGATGTAGAAGCCCGCGAAGTTCCACGCCGGGCTCGCATAGCCCTTCTCGAAGACGGTGATCGACTGCGGGTTCCAGTCAACACAGCCCTTGCCCTCCTGGTCGTTCTTGTTGTTGCACGGTCCCCAGCGGTCGACGTTGTTCCTCGACACGCCGATGATCGTCGAGTTCTTGAGCAGACCCCACACGCCCGGAGAGTTCCCGTCGAGGCCGCCCGACGTGACGAGGGTCACGCCTTCGCGCGAGGTCGCCACCCGCGCGTGCTCGAACACGAACCACGACGGCCGCATCCACACGCCGCGGTTGCGTATGCGGGATGCGGTGAAGGCGTCGAAGCGGGCGAAGAGGTTGAGGTTGACGAGGTTGCCGTCGACCTTGGGGAACAGCTGCTGCGACTTCACGCCGGTGTCGGTCTCGCCGAAGATGCCGTCGAAGCACCCGTGCGCGCGGTTGTTCACGAACTTGCCGACCGGCTGGAACATGAGCTGCTGTCTGTCCGCCGTGATGGTCACCGGCGGCACGTACCAGAACGCCTTGCCGATGCTCTGGCAGCCGCCGACCGAGTTGCCGGTCATCTCCGTTGCGGGGTTGACGACCCAGAATCCGCTCGGCGGCTCGAAGTAGTACAGGTTGGCGCCCTGGCAGGGCGGGTCGAGCGGGTTGGACAGGCTGCCGGTCGGGCTGCCCGCCTTGTTGAACTCGAAGCAGCTGCCGTGCACGGCGAGGGTCTGGTCGTCCGTGTTGGGCACCAAGAGGCCGTAGTAGCCGTCGCCGCTGCGCGACAGGTAGTCGCCTTCCCAGAAGTTGGGATAGACGCTTTTGCCGTCGATGGTGATCGGCGTCACGCCGCCGATGTTGAACCCGTTGGCCATCGCACCGAGGGCGAGGTTGTCGTGGAACTTGAGGCCGGTGAGGGCGATGGCGCTGCTGCCCTCCTTGTCCTTCATCTTCTCCTCGTAGAAGACGTGGCCGATGATCCGGGCGCAGACGTTGTTGCTGAACGTGACGTTGTTCGTCTCGTGGATCGTGATGCAATGGTTGTAGCTGTGGTGGATGCTGTTGCTGTTGAACAGCGCCGTACCGGAGGCTACGTCGCCCGCCATGTGCAAATGGATGGGGTAGCTGCCGAGCTGGTCCTTGCCGAACTTCTCGATCTCCACGCCGGAAAGCTTCGCTTCGGCGAACCCCTTGCAGAACCGCGTCTCCCCGCCCCACGCGAGATTCTTCGTGTCGTTCGACGTCGACGCGTCGGGCATCTTCGCCGTGAGCAGCACGTTGCGGCTCACGAGGCCCACCTCGGCACGCTCGTCCACGCCGTAGTTGGTGGTCTTGTCCGCGCTGGCGTTGGCGAGGCTCGGCCGTCCCGGATCGGGACCGCCGAAATGGTATTGGCGAAGCGGCGTCGTCGCGTCGAGCTTGATCGTCGTGACCCCGTTGGCGAAGGTGATCGCGTCGCTGCCGGCCGCGATCTTCACGAACTCGGACTCGAACGGGCTGTAGCTTGTGGTGCCGATCACGATCCAGTCGCCGGGGAGCCAGTCGGCGGCGACGTTGGCGGCGACGGCGATAGTCTTCTCGCCGCCTGTATCCACGGGGCTGCCGATTCCGGCGTCGGTCGCCTGGTACTTCGCCGGTCCGGCCGGCTTGGCGAGGTAGGTCCAGCTGACGGTGCCCGGATTGGGACCGCCGATGGTGGCGCTCTTGCCGTCGTCCGCAGCCACGCCGCGCCGTCCCGCGAGGTTGAGCTTGCCGCCCGACATGACGGCGATGCCCTTCTCGACGACGCTGCAGTCGTCGGCGCCCGCCACGACCGCATCGGCGTGCGCGTGCGAGTGCATGAGCGCGCTCACGGCGGGACGCGTGCCGACGAACCTGATCACCACCTTGTTGCTGCGGTTCCCCGTGCCGATCGCCGTGGGAGTCGACATCGAGCCGCCCCCCTGGATCACGATCGATTTCACGGTGAGGTCGATGTTCGCGTCGCTGAACTCGAGCTTCCCGCCGGGATAGATGGTAACGGCGCCGTAGTTGTAGGTGCCCTCGGCGACCGTGCAGGTGCCGTCCTTGACCCAGAGGTCGTTGCCGTTGCCCCCAGGCGCAAGCTTGGGCTCGGCCCTGGTGCCGCACGGCGTCGCCTCGGAGGAGTGCGCGGCGAGGGCGGCAGCCGAAAGGAACGCAAAAGATGCGGCAAGCGCGCCGCGCAAAAGGATCGAAGGCAGGTGGCTCATGCGAGTCTCGTCAGAAGCGGTAGGCGATGCCGACGGAGAGGGTCTGCGCCCAGAAGTCGGTCGTGCTGAAGTTGAACGTGGGCTGCGGCGGCCCCGACGGCTTGGCCGACGGATCGCCGGTCCACGCGACGTTTTGCGTCGTGTTGAGGGTGCGGTTGATCTGCTCGCCCGGTCGCGCGACGTTGCTCGCGTACAGGAACGAGTAGCCGACGTAGACGGTCGCTTGCGGCGTGAGGCGGTAGCCGACGTTCAGGCCGACCTCGGGGACCACCGCGAACGTGCTGCGCGAATGGTCGCCGCTGTTCGTAGGCAGCGCGAAATAGCCCCCCGGGAAGATCTGCGCGGCACCGTAGTTGTTGAAGTCGTTCGACTCGAGGAAGCCGCTGACCGACACGCTCTCCTGCATGCCGCCGAGCGCGAGCTTGCCGTAGACGCTGCCGACCCAGGGCCCGTCGTCGTACCAGGCCCGCGCGCCCACCTGCACGCCGTAGAAGCGGTTCTTGGCGTCGAACGAATCGGTCGTGTTCCAGATGTCGTTGGCCGGGTAGGGCGGGATGTAGGGGCTGCTCGTCTGGATCGTGTACGACTCGCGAAGCTGCAGGAAGCGGAAGCCGCCGATGAGGTCGACCTTCCAGCCGCTCTGCGGCGGCAGCGACCAGGTGGCGTTGAGCTCGAAGCCGCCCAGGTTGTTGTCGAGCGTCGTCTGCGCGAATCCGCTGTACTGCGGCGAGAACGAGATCTCGGTGTAGGTCTCCTTCCCGGTCAGGGCGTCGACGTAGGGAAGGAGGATGTCGGTGGAGCCGAGCTGGCCGGAGCTGCTCACGCTGCTCGAGGTACTGCGCGACGGCATGTAGAAGCCTGTGAGCTCGAAGCCCAGGTTCGCGTCGACGCGGTATGCGCCGGTCAGGCGGAATCCGTAGTTCGGATTGGTGTCGACCGAGCCCCCGCCGAGGAGCACGTCGACGCTCGGCGAGGTGACGTAGTCGTCGGTGATGATCGGGACCGGCGTCGGGCTGCTCTTGTACCAGGAGAAGAGCGCTTCCGCGCTCAGGGTGATGCGGTTGTCGGAAAAGGGCGCGGGCGCAGTGCCTTGTGCCAGCGCGGGACCGGCCGCGGCCGATGCCGCGACGAACAGCCATGCCGAGCGGTGCATGGGGGTTTGATTCCTCTCGGGATCGGCAGCCGCGAGGTCGCGACTGTGATGTTGTGTTACGCAACTTCCGCCCCAGAGGCTATCCTGCGCTATCCGGCACGGTCAAGCCTGACGCGATGTCGTGCACGAAGTGTAGAGCGATGAGAACGATTCAAATGCGTGCATTACCCCACGCGTGACGCGGATTGCTTCATGACGCTTGTACCGAACATCGAAGCCTTGCGGCGTGCGATCGCGTGGCTCGCCGAGCAGCACGAGCGCGAGTGGTCCGCTCAGCTCATAGAGGAGGCGTGCCAGCGCTTCGACGTCGCGCCGGCGGATGAGGAGTTCCTGCTGGGCGAGCTGGAGAAGCGGAAGCAGCAACGCTGAAGCAGATGCGCAGAGGACGGTCGAAAAACGAAGGGCCGCCCGGAGGCGGCCCTTCGTTCGAGGCTAAAGCCGTGTCAGCTGTTCCGGCGCAGCCGAAGGGCGCCGATGCCGAGCAGGGCGATCGCGACCAGGGCGAGCGTCGCGGGTTCGGGCACCTGCTGCGCGCGCGCGGTATTCGCCGTGACCGACCAGGAAGCGGTTTGTGGCTCGATGGCGGGATTTGTCAGGTGAAGGGTCCAATCGACTTCAATCGAATACGTCCCGCCGATCGGCGTCGAGAAACTGGACACCAGAACCACGGTGTTGCCGGAATTCGATGCAATCGGGGTCGAGGCAGGATTCTTCACCGTGATCACAAACGAGTAGTACCCGACGTCCGGCTCGAGCGTACCGCTCAGCACGATGTTCATCGTTCCATTGAACGTGACGATGTTGAAGCCCAACGTCGCGGTGCCGGAGGCTCCGTCTACGCAGCCACCGGCGGGTGGGCAGGTTTGCAGGCTGTAGGAACCGGAGTCGGTACCGGGTGTCAGGTTGGCACCGGCTGGGAAAATTGGAAGCGGAACATTGGCCGCAAACGCGTTGAACGTTGCCGCCGCAAACGCGATCGCTGCCGTCTTCAGGATCAGGGACTTCATTGTCATCTCCTTTATTGCTCGACTTGAGATTCGGCGAGAGGTTAATCCTCGGGTCGCTGTTGTAACGCATGTGCCGTGCCAGAGAAATATCCACTTATTTTTCAGTGAGTTGGGGAGACATCCCCGGTGCAAAGCGGGGAGACTGTAAAAATTCTCGACGCCAACGATGCCTTTGGGGCGATTCCCAATAGTCCCCGAGCGCTTGTGAAGGCGGAGCTGCCCAGCCTGATCGCCGGTCGTCCGATGCGCGAAGCCGCGGATGCCGACCGCATTTGATTGCATCTAAGCTGCGCTGCGCAGGCAGACGGCGTCAACCCGTGACGGCGAAGGTCTGTGGGGAACAATTTGTTGGATATTCGCTTTAGTTGCGCGTCGCATCACAAAGTCCGCATAATTTTCAACTCGAACGCAACATCATCCAATGGGATGCGCCACCACCTGAGACCGCCGACTGCATGGAACAAGTGACGGTGCGCCGGAGGTTGTTTCCCGTACGGCGGCGGGGGGTCGCGTCGGCTCTTCTGCCGTCACGATCGCAGCACGATGGCATCAGAGTTCGCACGCCGCTGCAGTCTTGCGCAGGGCGACGCATATGTCGATGTTAGGATGGTTTCCTTTCGGCGGCCGCACACGGGAGGCACGATGAATTCCTACACAAAATGCTTCGGATTCGCGCGGTTCGCTCGCCGCCTCGGCGGTGCGCTCGCGCTCTTCGCGGCGGCGCTGCTCGCGGTGGGCTGCCAATCGACGTACCCTCCGGCGCCCCGCGATGCCGGCGGACCCGACTACAACTATCTGATCGGGCCGCTCGACACGGTCAACATCATCGTATGGCGCAATCCCGAACTGTCCATGAGCGTCCCGATCCGCCCCGACGGCAAGGTGACGACGCCGCTCGCCGACGACGTGGTCGCTGTCGGGAAGACGCCGTCGGATCTTGCGCGGGACATTGAAAAGGCGCTCGGGAAGTACATCCGCGATCCGGTGGTCAGCGTGGTCGTGACGACCTTCGTCGGGCCGGCGAGCGAGCAGATCCGCGTGATCGGCGAAGCCACAAAGCCCCAGGTCCTGCCGTACCGCAAGAACATGTCAGTGCTCGACGTGATGATCGCCGTCGGGGGTCTCACCGATTTCGCCGACGGCAACAGCGCGAGCATCTACCGGGTCGCCGAAGGCAAGTCGTACAGCGTGCGCCTGCGCGACCTCGTCAAGCGCGGCGACATCTCCGCCAACGTGGACATGCGCCCGGGCGATATCCTCATCATCCCCCAAAGTTGGTTCTAGGTGCCGCGCACATGATACTGACGCTCCCCGATAGCCTGGTCTATCAACATGGATGAGATCCTGCAGCGCGGGCTCACCACATTGCGCGGAATGTGGCACCGTCGCTGGATCGGCCTGGCCGCGGCCTGGATCGCGGCGATCGTCGGGATCACGGTCGCCTTGCGCATCCCGGAGCGATACGAGGCGACCGCGCGGGTCTTCGTCGATACACAGTCGCTATTGCGACCGCTGATGGAAGGGCTGTCGATCCAGCCCAACCTCGACCAGCAGGTCGCGCTGATGAGCCGCACCCTCATCAGCCGCCCGAACATCGAGAAGCTCGTGCGGATGGCGGACCTCGACCTCGATGCGAGGTCGGCCGAAACGCGGGAGGAGCAGATCGACCTGCTCATGAAGAACGTTCAGTTGACCGGAGCGCCGTCGACGAACATCTACGTGATCTCGTACCGCAATCCCGATCCGGAGCTGGGTCGCAAGGTGGTGCAGTCGCTGCTCACAATCTTCGTCGAGTCGAGCCTCGGCGACAAGCGGCAGGACACCCGCTCGGCGGTCAAGTTCGTCGACGACCAGATCAAGCAGTACGAGGAGAACCTGCGAGCCGCGGAGGGGAGGCTCAAGGACTTCAGGCTCAAGTATCTCGGCGTGGCCGGCCAGAACGGACAGGACTACATCGGTCGGCTCGCGAAGCTGAGCGAGGACATCGAGAGCGCGAGGCTCGATCTTCGCGTTGCGGAGCAATCGCGCGACTCGTACAAGCGCGAGTTGGCGGGTGAGCTGCCCAACCTGCTGCCCGACGCCCCAGTTGCCGCTCCGGCGAGCGTACCCGCCATCGATGCCCGCCTCACCACGTTGCGAACCGATCTCGACGGGCTCTTGCGCCGCTACACCGAGGAGCACCCCGACGTGGTCGCCGTGAAGAAGTCCATCGCGCAGCTCGAAGAGCAGCGCAAGCAGGAGCTCGCCGCGATGGCCAAGGCGGCCGCAGCGGCTCCCAGGGCGGACTACGCGACCGACAAGAACCCCGTGTCGCAGCAGCTCAAGGTCTCGGTGGCCGACGCCGAGGCGAACGTGGCGGCGCTCCGCGCAAGGCTTTCGTCGCTCGAGGGCCAGTACGCGCAACTCAAGAGCGCCGCACGCATGGTTCCCCAGGTGGAGGCCGAGTTTGCGCAGCTGAACCGCGACTACGACATCCAGAAAAAGACTTACGAGACACTGCTCGCGCGGCGGCAGTCTGCGACGATCGGCGAGGGCGTACAGGACGCCGGCGGTACCCAGTTCCGCGTCATCGATCCGCCCCGTGTTTCGCCGCAACCTGTTCCGCCGACGCGGCTGACGCTTCTGGTAATTGCGATCCTCCTGGCGATCGGCATCGGGTTCCTCGCAAGCTTCGTCGCGAGCGAGATCATGCCGACCTTCCACGACGGCCGTACGTTGGCTGCGATTTCAAAGCGGCCGATGCTCGGCATGGTGACGATGCTGCAGAGCGAGACCCTGAGAAACGCGAAGCGCCGGGATGCATGGCTCTTCGCCGGCGGCCTGGGCAGCCTCGTCGCAAGCTTCGTCGCCATCCTGACCGTTGCGCTGCTGCTTATGCGCGTGGCATGAGGGCCGCCCAGTGAGCCTCATCGAACAGGCTGCAAAGCGACTCGAGGAACTGCGCCGCGCCGGCGTGGAGACGGCAGAGGCGACCGTCGATGCGGCCCCGCCGGCTGCCCAGGCAGAAGGACCGCTGCCGACCCCGGAAGCCGCGATGCGGCTTGCGGCGGCATCGGCGTCTCCCGCACTCGGGACGCGCGGCGGATCCCCCTCGAGCACCGCGCCCGCGACTCCGGCGACGGCGCGCGCCCCGCGACCCGTACACGCCATCGACCTCGAGAATCTGCGCCGTCAAGGCTTTGTCACGCCCGACGCGCTGCGGTCGCAGATCGCCGACGAGTTTCGCGTCATCAAGCGTCCGATCATCGTGAACGCGCGCGGCGCTGCGGGCGTGAGGGTTCCCAACGGCAACCTCGTGATGGTGACGAGCGCGCTGCCCGGCGAGGGCAAGACATTCACGGCCGTGAACCTCGCGATGAGCCTTGTCACCGAGCTCGACACGACGGTGCTGCTCGTCGATGGCGACGTCGCCCATCCGAGGCTCCCTCAGCTGCTCGGTACGCCGCATTCACCGGGTCTTCTCGAACTTCTGACACGCGACGACCTGGACGTCGCCGACGCGCTCGTACGGACCAACATCGAGAATCTCTCGATTCTTCCCGCCGGTGGGCACCAGAGGCGGGCGACGGAGCTCCTCGCCAGCGAGCAGATGGCTGTCCTCCTGCGCGAGCTGGCGTCGCGCTACCCCGACCGCATGATCATATTCGATTCGCCGCCGCTCCTGGCGACCACGGAAGCCCGAGTGCTGGCCACGCACATGGGGCAGGTCATCATGGTCGTGGCCGCGGACAGCACGCGGCACAACGCGGTCACTCTCGCTTTATCGACCATCGAAAGCTCCGACATCGTTCTCATGATGCTCAACAAGGCCGACAAGACCGACGTGGGAACGTACTATGGCTACTACGGCGCTGACGAGGGCTAGCGCCCGTCGTCCCGGGCCGGTTCGAAGTGGGCGCCTAGAACGATGCTTCGGGGTCCTGGCCACGATGCTGGCGGGCTTCGCGGTTCTCCTCGCGGCGTGTCCTGCCTCGGGGCAGAGTTGGTTGTGGCATCCCTCGATCGGCCTCCAGGAGACGCTGACCAACAACGTCAACCTGAGCGGCCCCGGCACGCAGCAGTCCGACCTCGTCACCCAGATCACCCCCACGCTCGAGTTCGAGGAGAAGGGCGACCACACGAAGCTGCACGGCGTCGTGGCGCTCCCCGTGCTGCTCTACGCCAAGACGGGCGCCGAGAACAACCAGGTCTATCCTCTGGTCGACATGCTGGGCGACGTCACGCTCCTCGATCGCTTGCTTCACATCGAGGGCGCGGTCCAGGTTTCGCAACAGTACCTAAATCCGTTCGGCTCGCAGCAGCAGGACCTGACCAACCCCACGAATAACCGCTATCAGTCGGAGCTGTACCGGGTCACGCCATACATCGGGGACACCACCGGAAACGTTACTTGGGAGGTGCGCAACAACAGCATCTGGAGCAATCTCGGGAGCACCCCGTTCGACACATCGAACTCCTACACGAACGAATGGATCGCCACGGCGTCGAACACCGAGGCCCGCGCCGGCTGGCGGGCCAAGATCGACTACTCCGACACCAAGTTCACCGATCAGGGCGCGATTCGCACGGCGCTCGGGCGCTTCGAGCCGATCTACAACTATGACCCGCAGCTGCGTCTCATCGGCCGTATCGGCTACGAGGACAACCACTACCAGCTCACGAGCTCGCAGAACGTGATCTACGGCGCGGGCTTCGTCTGGCACCCCGACGAGCGCACGAACGTCGCGGGTGATTGGGAATACCGCTTCTTCGGATCGTCGTACCTGTTTACACTCGATCACCGCACGCCGCTGTCGATCTTCAGCGTGAACGTATCGCGCAACATCACCACCTATCCGCAACAGATTGCGACGCTCCAGCCCGGCACGAGCGTCTTCGCGACACTCGACCAGCTATTCCAGTCGCGCTACCCGGACCCGGTTGCGAGGCAGCAGGCAATCGAGCAGTTCATCAACGACAGGGGGCTTCCATCGACGCTGTCCGGTCCCGTCAACCTGTATGCCCAGCAGATCCTGCTCCAGCAGTCGCAATCGGTGTCGGCGGGGCTGATCGGCGCCCGCAACTCGATCATGCTGACCGTGTTCAACGTGAAGACGTCGACCATTGCAGGCTCGGGCACGCCTCTTCCGCTTCCGTTCGACAACGGCAACAACAATACTCAGACCGGGGTGGACCTCGTCTGGACGCACAAGCTTACGGAGGCGACCGTGCTCACGGCGTCGGCCGACGGCAGCCGCACCGTGGCTACACCGCCGTTCGTCGGAAAGACGAACCAGGGTATTCTGCGGCTCTACCTTACGACACCGTTGTCCGGCAGGACGAACCTCTACATGGGGGCCCGCTATCAAGCGCTCCTGTCGGACATCGCCCCCGATTATCACGAAGTGGCGGGCTACATCGGTTTCATAACGAAATTCAACTGAAGAGCGCCATGTACGAAGCCTTTTTCGGATTCACCGGCAAGCCGTTCCAGCTCAATCCAGATCCGTCGTTCTACTTCGGAAGCCGGGGTCACAAGCGCGCGTTCGCATATCTCGAGTACGGGCTCTACCAGAGCGAGGGCTTCATCGTCATCACGGGCGAGGTCGGCGCCGGCAAGACCACGATCGTGCGCAGCCTCCTCGAGCAGCTCGACAGCGCGAAGGTCGTGGCGGCACAGCTCGTTAGCACGCAGCTGGAGGCCGACGACCTGCTGCGCGCGGTCAGCATGGCGTTCGGGCTGCCGGTCAAGAACGTCGACAAGGCGATGCTGCTCGCGTCGCTGGAGGCGTTCCTGTGCAAGCTCGCCGCCGAGAAGAAGCGTGCGCTTCTCGTCGTCGACGAAGCGCAGAATCTGTCGACGCGCGCGGTGGAAGAACTTCGGATGCTTTCGAACTTTCAGCTCGGCGACCAGGCGCTGCTGCAAAGCTTCCTCATCGGCCAGCCGGAGCTGCGCGACCTCATGCAAGGGCCGCAGATGCAGCAGCTTCGTCAACGTGTGATCGCCTCCTATCATCTGGGGCCTTTGGACAAGGGGGAGACGCAGGCGTATATCGAGCACCGCCTGAAGCACGTCGGATGGCATGACGACCCCCACCTCGAATCCGAGTGCTTCGATCTCATCCATGTCCTGACCGCGGGGATACCGCGGCGGATCAACGCGCTTTGCAACCGGCTCCTGCTCGCGGCATTCCTCGCCGAGCGGCATGTGATCGAAAATCGCGACGTTCATGCCATCGCGCACGAGATCCACGAGGAGCTTGGATCGGACGGAGCGTTGGCTCCGCTGGCAGTCGTGAATGGCAAGTCGCTGCCGGAGACGACGCTCACGGCGCGCCTCGACGACGTGGCCGTGCGCAAGTACTTCGACCACCTCGAAGAGCGGATAGACCGCCTCGAGAGAACCGTGGCCGCGGCAGTCGACCTCTTGCATCGCCTCCTACACCCCGAGCGTGCCGCGACCAAGCCGGGGCGGCCCACGGGCCATTGATGATCGGTCGCGCGAAACGGCTAGGTCCGCTGCTCTGCGTCGTCGGCGCACGCCCCAACTACATGAAAATGGCGCCCCTGGTCGGGGCGTTCGCATCCCGTGAGGATCTGCCGAGAAGCGTCCTCGTCCACACGGGTCAGCACTATGACGTCGCGATGAACGAACGGCTCTTCGGCGACTTGGAGCTGCCGCCGCCCGACCTAAACCTGGAGGTCGGCTCGGGATCGCATGCGATGCAGACGGCCGAGATCATGCGCAGGTTCGAGCCCGTCGTCGACGAGATTGCCCCGAGCTGCGTGATCGTGGTCGGAGACGTCAATTCCACGCTCGCGTGCGCACTCGTCGCGAGCAAGAAGCGGGTGCCGGTCGCCCACGTGGAGGCGGGGCTGCGCAGCTTTGACCGGGGCATGCCGGAGGAGATCAATCGCGTACTAACCGACCAGATCGCGGATCGCCTCTACACCACGGAACGCAGCGCCGGGGAAAACCTCCGACGCGAGGGTATTTCTCCGGAGCGCGTGCGCTTCGTCGGGAATGTCATGATCGACTCGCTGCTTCGCCATCGACCTCGCGCACCGGCTCCGGCCGAGACGCTTGCGTCAGCTGGTATCGGGCCGGGGTTTCTCGGTGGGCAGCGAGGATTCGGGGTCGTGACCCTGCACCGGCCGTCCAACGTCGACGAACGCACCGCGCTCAAGGAATGCCTGGCCGTGCTGTGTGCGGTGGCGGCGAGGACGCCACTGGTCTGGCCGGTCCATCCCAGGACGCGAGCCAACCTTGACGCTTTCGGCCTCATGCCCGAAATAGCCGCCGCTCCCATTGCGCTGCTCCCCCCTCAAGGCTACCTCGGGATGCTCGGGCTTCTCGCCGAGGCTAACCTCGTACTGACGGATTCGGGAGGAATCCAGGAGGAAACGACGGCGCTCGCCGTTCCGTGCCTAACCATGCGGGACTCGACAGAGCGTCCGGTCACGGTGGACGAGGGCACGAATACGGTGGTCGGGCGCGACCGCCGGCGAACGCTGGCATGTGTCGACGAGATCCTCCGGGGCGGCGGCAAGCGGGGCCGGACGCCGGAACTCTGGGACGGCTTCGCGGCGACTCGGATCGCGGAAGATCTGGCCGGGTGGCTGGATTGCGCCGATGCGGAACGGGAAGTCGCCCGGGCATGAGCGTGACCGATCCATCCACGGTCGCCGACGAGTCCATCGGCGGTGCCCCTGACGATCGCGCAGCCGCGGCGACCTCGGGCCCGGCGCGTGGGATCGTCAATGCGCTGTCGATCGACGTCGAGGACTATTTCCAGGTGTCCGCCTTCGACCGCTGCATCTCGCGCGACTCGTGGGAGCAGCGGCAATGCCGTGTCGAAGAGAATGTCGAACGGATCCTCGCACTGCTCGCTTCCAGCGGGGCCCGCGCGACCTTCTTCACGCTAGGCTGGATCGCCGAGCGGCATCCGCGCGTCGTGCATCGGATCCTCGAGGGCGGCCACGAGCTTGCGAGTCACGGCTACGCGCACGTCCGCGCATCGGAGCAGGGCTACGGGGAGTTCCTCGCCGACCTCCGCCTTGCGAAGGCCGTGCTGGAGGACATCGCCTGCTGCGAGGTCACGGGATACCGGGCGCCCAGTTTCTCGATCGGGCCGCAGAACGACTGGGCCTTCGACTGCATCGCGGAGGCCGGCTATCGCTACAGCTCGAGCGTCTACCCTATCCGGCACGATCACTATGGCGCTCCCAACGCTCCGCGCTTTGCATACATGCCCACGCCCGAACTCCTTGAGGTCCCGGTGACGACGGTGCGCGCGCTCAACGCGAATTGGCCCGCCGGCGGAGGCGGCTACTTCAGGCTGCTTCCCTACTGCCTGTCCCGCTGGTCGATCCGTCGCGTGAATGAGGTTGATGGCCAGCCGGCGATCTTCTATTTCCATCCGTGGGAGATCGACCCGGATCAACCGCGCGTCGACGGCGCCGAGCCTAGAGCGCGCTTTCGCCATTACCTGAACTTGCGGCGCATGCACGGCCGGCTGCGCCGGCTGCTCGGCGATTTCAGCTGGGATCGGGTCGACCGCGTGTTTCTCGGGCGGGCGGCGTAATGAATTCCGCCATCGCCCTCGCCGAGCCCGAGACCCGCCGCGAGGCGCGCGCCCTGATTCGGGCCTACGCCGATGCGGACGCTGGACGATGGGACGCCTTCGTCGACCGCAATCTCGACGCTACTTTCTTCCATCGCATCGGGTGGCGGGAGATCCTCGAGGACGTTTTCGGGCACCGCACGCATTACCTGATCGCCGAGCGCTCGGGGGACATCGCAGGGATCCTGCCACTTGCGGAAGTGAAGAGCCCGTTCTTCGGTCATTCGCTCGCGTCGCTGCCGTTCTGCGTCTACGGAGGACCAGTCGCGCTCGACGCTTCGACGGAGCGCGCGCTCGTGGCCGCTGGCGAGAATCTCGCGCGATCGTTGGGCGTCGGCCATCTCGAGCTTCGCAACCGCCAGGTCAAGTGCCTCGAGTGGCCGAGGCAGGACTTGTACGTGACCTTTCGCAAGCCCATCCTGCCCGAAGTCGAAGCGAACCTGCTTGCGATCCCGCGCAAGCAGCGGGCCATGGTTCGCAAGGGCCTGAAGCACGGGCTGCGCAGCGAGATCGACGCCACGCCCGATCGCTTCCACGCGCTGTACGCCGACAACGTGCATCGTCACGGGACGCCGCCGTTCGCGAAGGCGTACTTTGCCCGCCTGATGCGCGTATTCGGCGATGCCTGCGAGGTCATGACGGTCCTCGACACAAAGGAGCGACCCGTCAGCGGCGTTCTGAGCTTCTACTTCAAGGACGAGGTCCTTCCTTACTACGCGGGCGACACGGTGCATGCGCGCGAGCTCGCCGCGAACGACTTCAAGTACTGGGAGCTCATGCGGCGAGCCTGCGAGCGCGGGCTTCGCGTGTTCGACTACGGGCGAAGCAAGGTCGGCACGGGCTCGTACGATTTCAAGAGGAACTGGGGATTCGAGCCGGCGCCGTTGTCCTACGAATACAGCCTCGTACGGCGCCGGAGCATCCCGCAGAACAATCCGCTCAATCCTCGCTACCGCGCGTTCATCGCCGTGTGGAAGCGACTGCCGATTGCCGTAGCCAATGCACTCGGCCCCCACATCGTGCGCAAGCTCGGCTGAGCCATGGCGCCGCCCGAGGATCACATCGCAAGCCGCAGCGACGCCGGCGAATTCGCAGGCACCGCCGCGACGCCGGCTGCCGGCGGCTTCGGCCGCAGCAATATGCTCGCCGTCGTCGCCATTTTCGTGTTCGTAGTCGGGCTGTACTGGCGCACGACGATATTGATGGTCGGGGTGTGGTATCGGTCCGAGACGTTTGTCCACGGGTTTTTGGTCATTCCCATTTTCCTCTGGCTCGTCTGGCGCCAGCGCAGAACCCTCGACACGATCGAGCCTTCGCCGTTCTACCCCGCTCTGGCTGGAATCGTCGGCTCGGGGCTCGTCTGGCTGGTGGGCAGACTCGTTTCCGCCGTGGCAGTATCGCAGTTCGCGATGGTGGCGATGATCCCGTTCGCAGTCTGGACGGTTCTCGGGTCGCGTATGGCAAGGACGCTTGCCATTCCGCTCGCATTCCTGTTCTTCGCGGTACCGTTCGGCGAGTTCCTGGTGCCGACGCTCATGGATCGCACGGCCGATTTCACGGTCTGGGCGATCCGCGCAAGTGGGGTACCGGTCTACCGCGAAGGCAACTTCTTTACGATCCCGAGCGGAAAGTGGTCGGTCGTCGAGGCGTGCAGCGGCCTGCGCTATCTCATTGCATCTGTCATGGTAGGCACTCTCTACGCCTACCTTTTCTACCGCTCGACGCGCCGCCGGCTCGCCTTCCTCGCGGCGTGCGTCGCCGTGCCCATCGTCGCCAACTGGGTCCGCGCGTACATGATCGTGATGCTCGGCCACCTTACGAGCAACCGTATTGCCGTGGGCGCGGATCACCTCATCTACGGCTGGGTCTTCTTCGCCGTGGTGATGCTGCTCCTGTTCGTGATCGGGTCGCGCTGGCGCGAGGACGAAGTCGGCGACCGGACCGCCGGCGCGTCCTCCGCGTCGCCCGCGGCTCCACCGGACCCTAAGCCGCTCGGTCGTGCCAGCCTTCGCGCGGCCGTCGTATCGCTCGCCGCGATCATGCTATGGCAGCCGATCGAAGCCTGGCTGGTGGGGGACGGTGCGGACGATTCGGCGCACCTCGTCGCCGTCACGGGGGCGGGCGCCTGGCAGGCAAGCTCCGTCGGGTTATCCACATGGCGTCCGGACGTCTCCGGGGAACGCGCGGAACTGCGCCAGACCTTCATGAAGGGCGACGCCCGGGTGGGCCTGCACATCGCTTTCTTTCGTCATCAGACGGACGAAGCCAAGGCGATCACCTCGGGCAACCAGGTGGTCGCAACGACGAATCCCCGCTGGAGGCAGGTAGGATATGGCGTCGAGGTGATCAATGGAGGCGGGCATTCGCTGCGCACGGACCTGCGCATCGTCGCGGATGAGCGAGAGCGGCTTGCCGTGCTGCAGTGGTTCTGGGTCAATGGGCGTGTCACTTCGAGCGAGTATGCGGCCAAGCTCTATCAGGCGCTGTCCGTCGTGACGGGGCACGGTGATGCCGTCGCGTGGATCGTGGCCTTCGCGCCGGTCGAAATCGACGAAGCCCAGGCCCGCGCGACGCTCCGGAGCTTCGTCGCCGAAAACCTGAACGCGATCGACGCCGCGCTGCGAACTGCTGCCAACTGACTTCGGCACCCTCTAGAGGCGAGACATGTGTGGCATTACCGGAATCTTCGACACGCGTGGCGAAAGAGACGTTTCGCGCGGCGTGCTCGTCCGAATGAACGAGGCCCAGCATCACCGCGGTCCCGACGATTGCGGGCTGCACATAGAAGGGGGCATCGGGCTCGGGCACCGGCGCCTGTCCATTATCGACCTGTCAACGGGTCATCAGCCTCTGTACAACGAGGACGGGAGCGTCGCCGTCGTCTTCAACGGCGAGATCTACAACTATCGAGAGCTCATCCCGCAGCTCACGAGCCTCGGGCACGTCTTCCGCACGCGCAGCGACACCGAGGTCATCGTGCACGCGTGGGAGGCATGGGGCGCCGCCTGTGTCGGGCGGTTCCGCGGCATGTTCGCCTTCGCGCTGTGGGACCGCAACAGCTCGACGCTGTTCCTCGCTCGCGACCGTCTCGGCGTCAAACCGCTGCACTACGCGCTGTTGCCCGGAAACCTCCTGGTGTTCGGCTCGGAGCTCAAGTCGCTGGCGGCGCACCCGGCGTTCCGCCGCGAGCTCGATCCGTTCGCGGTCGAGGAGTATTTCGCGCTTGGATACATTCCCGAGCCGCGGACGATCTACGCCGGTGTGCACACGCTCGCGCCGGCGCACACGCTCACGGTCCGCCGCGGGCGGCCGCTCCCCGAGCAGCGCGAGTACTGGGAC
>DATJXV010000167.1:0-40712 GCA_035499955.1 Casimicrobiaceae bacterium | reverse complement strand
GTTCCGCCACGACGGCGCCATCAGCCTCGCCGCGGCGCAGGCGGTGTACCGCGACCTGAAGACGTTCGACCCGCAGCTCCAGACCGCGACGGTCGATCTTGCGAAGACGATCGACATGACGTTCCAGCAGAAGGCCGCCGCCAAGTACAAATAGCGCGAACAACCAGCATGGCCGCCGCCGCTCCCGCGCTGGAGCTCGCCGGGATCACCTGCACGTTCGCTGCGCGCGGCGGCGACGGGCGCTATACGGCCGTGCGCGACACCACGCTCGCCGTCGCGGCGGGCGAGTTCGTGTCGTTGGTCGGTCCGACCGGCTGCGGCAAGTCGACGCTGCTCAACGTCGCCGCCGGCCTGCTCGCGCCGTCGTCGGGAAGCATCTTCGTCCACGGCACGCCTCTTGTCGGCATCAACGCGCGCGCTGGCTACATGTTCCAGGCCGACGCGCTCATGCCCTGGCGCAGCGCGCTCGCCAACGTGCGCGCCGGGCTCGAGTTCCGCGGCGTGGCGCGCGCCGAGGCCGAGCGCCGCGGGCGGGAGTGGCTGGCGCGCGTGGGCCTCGCGGGCTTCGAGGACCGCTACCCGCACCAGCTCTCCGGCGGAATGCGCAAGCGCGTGGCGCTCGCGCAGATGCTGATCCTCGACCCCGAGCTCCTGCTCATGGACGAGCCGTTCTCCGCGCTCGACGTCCAGACCCGGCAGCTCATGGAGAACGAGCTGCTCGAGTTGTGGGGCGCCGACCGCAAGTCGGTCATCTTCATCACGCACGACCTGGAGGAGGCGATCGCGCTGTCCGACCGCGTGGTCGTGCTCGCGGCGGGTCCTGCGACCCATCCGATCGGCGAGTTCGCGATCACGCTGCCGCGGCCGCGCGACGTCGCGGAGATCCGAATGACGCCCGACTTCGTCGCGCTTCACGAGGCGATCTGGCACGTGCTCAAGTCGGAGGTCCTCAAAGGCTATGCCCAAGGCAAGCGGTGAGGCCGGCGTGAGCCGGTTCCGGCTGTCCCTGTACCACGTCGGGATCGCGTTCCTGGTGTTCGTGGTGTGGTACCTGTTCACCGAGCCCATCCTGTTGCCGCCGGAGGAAGCGAAGAAGATGGCGTTTTTCTTCGGGCAGCCGGTGCGGGTCCTCAAGGTCGTCGTCGACTGGTTCGTGAGCGGTAAGATCTACCCGCATCTCGCGATCACGCTGTGGGAGACCGTGCTCGCGTTCGCCATCGGCAGCGTGCTGGGCTTGGGCATCGGCCTGTGGCTCGCGCTGTCGCCTCTGGCGAGCGCGCTCGCCGACCCGTACATCAAGGCCATGAACGCGATGCCGCGCGTGATCCTCGCGCCGATCTTCGCCGTGTGGTTCGGCCTGGGCGTGCTGTCGAAGGTCGCGCTCGGGGTCACGCTCGTGTTCTTCATCGTGTTCTTCAACGTCTACCAGGGCGTGAAGGAGGTGAGCCCCGTCGTGCTCGCCAACGCGCGCATGCTGGGCGCGAGCAATCACCAGCTCCTGCGTTACATCTACCTGCCCTCGGCCACGTCGTGGGTGTTCTCGAGCCTGCACACGTCGGTGGGGATGGCCTTCGTCGGCGCGGTCGTCGGCGAGTACCTGGGGTCGGCCAAGGGTGTCGGCTACCTTATCCTGCAGGCCGAAGGCACGTTCGACATCAATACCGTGTTCGCCGGCATCCTCGTGCTCACGGTTTTCGCGCTGCTGCTCGACTATGCGGTGACGCAGATCGAGGCGCGGCTCCTGGTGTGGCGGCCGCGCCAAGCCGAGACGGAGCCACTGTAACCCTTCTTGGAAGGCGCTGCGATGACTCAGGTGCTACCCGCCGTCGAGATCGAGACTGCCGCCAGCCCGGATTCGTCCGTGATCTGGCTCCACGGGCTGGGCGACGACGGCCACGGCTGGTCGCAGGTCGTGCCCGCGCTCGGTCTGCCGGCTTCGATGCGCGTGCGCTTCCTGTTTCCGCACGCGCCGAGGATGCCGGTGGCGATCAACAACAACTTCGTGATGCCCGCGTGGTACGACATCCGCGACGCGAACCTCGCCGAGCGCGCCGATATCGCGGGGGTGCAGCGCTCGCAGGCCGCGGTCGAGGCGCTCGTCGCGCGCGAGAACGCCCGCGGCGTGGCGGACGCGCGCATCGTCCTCGCCGGCTTCTCGCAGGGAGGGGCGATCGCCCTCTATACGGGCCTGCGCTACCCGCACCGGCTCGCCGGCATCGTCGCGCTGTCGACGTACCTGATCGGCGCCGATCGCCTTGCCGCCGAAGCCTCGCCGGCGAATCGCGACATCCCGATCTTCATGGGGCACGGCACGCACGATCCCGTGGTGCGCTACGCGTGGGGTGAGGCCTCGCAGCGCGCCCTGGCCGCGGCCGGTTGGCGCGTGGAATGGCACGCCTACCCGATGGAGCACTCCGCGGTGATGGAGGAGATCGCGGAGGTCGGGCGCTTCCTCGCCCGCGTGCTCGCCTAGGCGCGCGCTTCGCGCGACAGCATCACCGCCATCGTCGCGGCGATCGCGCAGAGCGCGAGGCTCACCCAGGGCGGGATGAGGAAGCCGTCGATCGCGACGTCCCACCCCAGCAGCACGCGCAGGAGCTGCGCCGCGGCGACGAGCGTGAAGATGGCGACGGCAAGCTTCGAGAACGGTCTCATGACAGCCTCCTGTTTCCGGCGGATGCGGCACGCGCTCATTCGCGCTCGTCCGCGTCCTCCTCGGTGGTCACGGGTCGCGGCCGTATGCCGCGGCGGTTGAGGGCGTCGCGCAGGAGGAACTCGACCTGCGCATTGACGCTGCGCAGCTCGTTCTGCGCGAGCCGCTCGATGTCGGCCCAGAGCGCAGGGTCCACACGCAGCAGGAACGACTTCTTGGCGGCCATCGCGCGGAGCTTTTCCCCTAGCGCTCCCGCGCGAAGCGCAGCACGAGCGTGCCGACCCAGACCGCGAGCAGCAGGAGGAACGCGATCAGCACGACCGTGAAGGCGTGTTCGTCCAGATGAGGCGGCGTGCGCTCGTTGGCTTCCAGCACCAGGAAATGGATTCCGACGAGAAAGAGCGTGAGCAGCACGCCCATCGCGCAGGCGTGGCTCGTGAGGAACGACAGCGTGGCCTCGCGCCGCTCCGGAGAGAGCCAGAACTTGCGGTTCCGGATCGCGATCTGCGAGGTCACGACGCGCGGCAGGAGCCCGGTCGCCGCGACGACGACGAGCGGGACGACGGTCGTCATGATGAGCATGAACACGAGGTAGGCGTCGTGGCTCATGAAGCCGTTGGCGTAGCCGCCGCGGCCGAAGTGGGTCGCGACGGTCGCCGGCAGCGGCTGCGACGTCGTCCACACGACGATCGGGGCGACGACGAGGGCGAGCAGGTAGAGGAGACGCGCGATGACGCCCATGAACGCCTCCTTACGTGTACAGCGTGCCCGTATTGATGACGGGCTGCACCTCGGACTCGGCGCACAGCACCGTCATGAGGTTCGACACCATGGCGGCCTTGCGCTCGTCGTCGAGCGCCACGACCTGCTTCGCGGACAGCTCCGAAAGTGCCATCTGCACCATCGACACCGCGCCGTGCACGATCTTCTGGCGCGCGGCGATGATCGCCTCGGCCTGCTGGCGGCGCAGCATGACCTGGGCGATCTCGGGCGCGTAGGCGAGGTGGGTGAGGCGCGCTTCCTCGACCACGACGCCGGCCTGCTCGAGGCGCGCCTGGAGCTCTTTCTCGAGCGCCCGGGCGACGATGTCGGCGCTGCCGAGAAGCGTGGGCGCGTGCGAGCCCTCGCTGCCTTCCTCGTCGGCGTCGTACGCGAAGGCGGAGGCGAGGTGGCGCACCGCGGCCTCGCTTTGCACTTTGACGAACGTTTCGTAGTCGTCGACGTCGAAGGCCGCCTTGGCGGTGTCGTCGACATGCCAGACGACGACGGCGGCGATCTCGATCGGGTTGCCGCGTTTGTCGTTGACCTTGAGGCGGTCGCCGTTCAGGTTGCGGGCGCGCAGCGAGAGCTTCTTGCGCGAGTAGAACGGGTTGGTCGCCCGCAGACCCGGCACGCGGCTCGTGCCCCGGTAGGCTCCGAAGAGCTGGAGGATCGCGGCCTCGTTGGGCTGCAGGGTGTACAGGCCCGCCAGCGTGAGGCAGGCGGCGATGAGGATGACGAGGCCGAGTGCGAGCATCCCCCAGCGCGGGCCGCCGCCCCAGACCAGCGATTGCGCAAGCACCCACCCGCCGAGCACGAGGAGCACGATCGACATGAACAGGGCGAAAAAGCCGTTGGCGGTGCCGATCGCCGCTTCGTCATGGGCGGCGCCACGCGACGGAAGTCTCGGGTCCATCTTGGTTCTCTCCACGGTAAGGGCGCTCGCACCGCAATGGCCGTTCGCACCTTGTATCAAAATGATATCATTTTGATATGGAAGGGCAAGGACCGTCAGTCGGCTCGATCCGCGGGCCGGACCCGAGGTCAGGAACGCGCGTAGAGATTTGACTTATACAGTCATTTCAGATACTTGGCAATCTTTAATGAAGTAACGGCTAAGCAAAAAGCCCGCACGGGGCGGGCTTTGAAATGCGGGCGCGGCCCCGGCGGCCACGTGCGCGCGAGGGCGCCCTAACCCCGCGCCTCGAACTTCAGCGCCGCTGAATTCATGCAGTAGCGCAGGCCCCTCGGCGCCGGGCCGTCCGGGAAGACGTGTCCCAGGTGGGCGTCGCACGCGGCGCACAGCACCTCGGTGCGCCGCATCCACAGCGAGTTGTCCACTTTCTCGCGCAGGCTGTCGTTGGCCAAGGGTTGCGTGAACGACGGCCATCCTGTCCCCGACTCGAACTTCGCGTCCGAATCGAACAGCGGGGCGCCGCAGCAGACGCAGAGGTAAGTGCCCTCGCGATGGTTGTCCCAGTACTCGCCGCTGAACGCGCGCTCGGTGCCCTTCTTGCGCGTTACGCGGAACTGCTCGCTCGTGAGCTGCTGCTTCCACTCCGCATCGGACTTCACGACCTTGTCGACCATGATCCCCTCGTGGTTTCGCCGTTGCCGCGCCACTGAAAAAAGGGCGGCATTTCCTACGTTATAGTGTCGCCTTTCCCGCGATTCAATTACCTGGCGCCGGCCGTGCGCGCCGTCATTCGTCTTGGAAACCGCATCGCCCGAGTCGTTCCGCCGCGACGTCCGCGTCATCGGCCTCATCGGCAGCGCCCACGCGTTCTCGCACTTTTTCCAGCTCGCACTGCCGCCGCTGTTCCCGCTGCTTCGCGCCGAGTTCGACGTCTCATGGACGCTGCTCGGGATCCTCGTCGGCGTCTTCTACGCGGCAAGCGGCGTCACGCAGTTCGCCGCCGGCTTCGCGGTCGACCGCATCGGCGCCCGTCCTGTGCTGCTGGGCGGCCTGGGCCTGCTCGCCGGCGGCACGGTCGCCGCGTCGCTCGCGCCCGGGGCGCATTGGCTCTTCCCGGTCGTGGTCCTCATGGGCATCGGAAACGGTGTGTTCCACCCCTGCGACTTCGCCATCCTCAACGCCAGCGTCACGCCGCGGCGCCTGGGTTACGCCTATTCGACGCACGGTATCGGCGGGAGCCTGGGCTACGCGCTGTCGCCCGTCGTGAGCTACGCGCTCGCCGCGGCCTTCAACTGGCGCGTGGCGCTCGCTTGCATGGGTGTGGCAGGGCTCTGCGCGCTCGGCGTCCTCGCGGCGCAGCGCGTGTATCTCACGTCGCAGCGCGCGAGCGACGCGCACGCGCACTCGCTCAAGGGCAGCATGTCGCTCTTCCTACAGCCTGCGATCCTGCTGTGCTTCGGCTATTTCGTCGTCCAGACGACGGGGTCGATGGGGCTGCAGACCTTCCTGCCGTCCGCGCTCAACAGCGGACTCGCGATTCCGCTCGCCCTGGCCGCCTCGGCGGTGACCGCGTACCTGCTCGGCAGCACCGGCGGCATCTTCGCCGGCGGCTTCCTTGCAGCGCGCACCGAGCGGCACGACCTCGTCGCCGCGACCGGGCTCCTCGCCGGGGCGTCGCTCCTCGCGACCGTGGGGCTCGGGATCGTGGGGGCCACCGCGGTGATACCGCTGTTTGCGCTCGTGGGCTTCGCCATCGGGTGCACCGGCCCATCGCGCGACCTGATCGTGCGCAATGCGACCCCAAAGGGCGCGTCCGGACGCGTGTACGGCTTCGTGTACTCGGGACTCGACCTGGGGTCGATGCTCGGGCCGGTCTGGTTCGGGCTCATGCTCGACCATGGACTCGGCCGCGAGATGTTCTACGTCGTTGCGGTGCTGCTTGCGCTGGCGGTGGGCACGGTCGTGCGCGTGCGTCGCGCCGTCGTCCCCGCCTAGGGCCTTGGAGACGGCATGGATCTAGGAATCGGGGGACGGCGCGCCCTGGTCTGCGCGGCGAGCAAGGGGCTCGGCCGCGGCTGCGCCGCGGCGCTCGCGCGCGAAGGCGTACAGGTCACGATTGTCGCGCGCAACGAAGCCACGCTCGCCGCAACGGCCAAGGCGATCGGCGCCGCGGCCTACGTCGCCTGCGACATCACGACTCCGGAAGGCCGCGCCGCGGCGCTCGCGGCATGCCCGGACCCCGACATTCTCGTGACCAACGCCGGCGGGCCCCCGCCCGGCGACTTCCGCGATTGGGACCGCGACGCGTGGATCCGCGCGCTCGACGCCAACATGCTCACGCCGATCGAGCTCATCAAGGCGACGGTCGACAAGATGGCGGCGCGCAAGTTCGGCCGCGTCGTGAACATCACGTCGCAGGCGGTGAAGGCGCCGATCGAGGTCCTTGGCCTGTCCAACGGCGCGCGCACGGGGCTCACGGGATTCGTCGCGGGCATCGCGCGGCCGCTGGCGCGAAGCGGGGTCACGATCAACAACCTGCTTCCCGGGAACTTCGACACCGATCGGATGCGAACGACGATGGAGGGCCGCGCGAAGGCGCTCGGCAAGGAGATCGACGGCTTCGTCGCGGCGGCGCGGCAGGCGATCCCGGCCGGCCGCTTCGGCTCGCCGGAGGAGTTCGGCGCCGTGTGCGCGTTCGTGTGCAGCGTGCACGCCGGCTATCTCGTCGGCCAGAACATCCTGCTCGACGGAGGCGTGTTCCCGGGGACATTCTGATGATCGACCTGTATTACTGGACCACCCCGAACGGTCACAAGATCACGATCTTCCTCGAGGAGACGGGGCTTCCGTACACGGTCAAGCCGATCAACATCAGCAAGGGGCACCAGTTCACGCCCGAGTTCCTCGCCATCTCGCCCAACAACCGCATCCCCGCGATCGTCGACCACGCGCCGCCCGACGGCGGCCCGCCGCTTTCGATGTTCGAGTCCGGCGCGATCCTGCTCTACCTCGCCGGCAAGACGGGACGCTTCTACGCGCACGACCTGCGCGGACGCTGCGAGACCGCGCAGTGGCTGTTCTGGCAGATGGGCGGGCTCGGGCCGATGGCGGGGCAGAACCACCACTTCGCTCTGTACGCGCCGGAGAAGATTCCGTACGCGATCAATCGTTACATCAGGGAAACCGGCCGCCTGTACCGCGTGCTCGACCGCCGCCTGGCCGACCGGGAGTTCGTCGCCGGTGACTACAGCATCGCGGACATGGCCTGCTACCCGTGGATCCGCCCGGAGCGGCAGGGACAGAACATCGACGAATTTCCGCATTTGAAGCGCTGGCTCACCACGATCAAGGCGCGTCCCGCCGTCGAGCGCGCGTACGCGCTCGCCAAGCGCATCAACGAAGCGCCCGCGGTGACCGACGAAGCGTCGCGCAGGATCCTCTTCGAGCAGGACCAGAACACCGTCCGCTGACGCCGCGGGCCGTCAATGCAGATCCGCCCAGCCGTCCTTCGTGACGCGGGCCACGATGCGGAAGCGGCCGCTCCCCAGCGGTTCGATGACCGCCATTTCACCTTCCGCAAGGCGAGGCGGCCCCGCCAGCGCGTAGAACGGGTTGCCGTGGCTCGCGATCGCGAGATTGCTGCCGGAAGCAACCGGCGTGGACAGAAGTGTGCGGAGTCCGGCATAGCGCTGCGGGTCCGTGCTCTCGGCCGGGTCGCCGCGTGCGGCATCCGAAACAGTAGCGCTTCCGAAGACCAGACGCGCGCTTTCCATCGTGCGGCAATACGGGCTCGCGAGCACCGGGCCCAACGGAATGCGCAGGCGCGCGAGCGCGGCGCCGATCGCGCGCGCCTCGGCGCGTCCCCCATCGGTCAGGTTGCGCTGGCTCGCGCAGTCGGCGAAGCTCGTCATGCCGACGTCGTTCTTGCTGAAGTCGGTCGAGGCGTGGCGAAGGTAGAGGACGAAGCCGCCCTCACGAAGCGCGGCCACGAGCGCCGGCCCCTCGAGCCCGGGCCGCGGCTGCGCGGTCGCGATGGCGGCCAGCGCGGCGAGCGCCGCGCCGGCCAATGCCGCCCGGAAGCGTCGCGTCAAGGCTTCTCGACGATGTCCTTGCGAAGGCCCGCCACGGCGCCCAGCACGTCCTCGCGCTCCTTCGCCGGCACGTTGAACTTGTCGAGCGTGGCGTTCAGGTCCTTCAGCATGACGTCCCAGTCCTGCGCGGTGATGTTGAGGCCGGCGTGCGACGTCTTCATGTCACGCCCCACGTACACGCAGGGGCCGCCGGTCCCGGCGCACAGGAACTCGACGACGTTCTGGCGCAGCTTCTTGAGCGAGTCGGTGCTGTGGCCGACGAAGAATTTCGTGAACTGCGGGTTGGTCGACAGGCGGCCGAGGAAGTCGTCGCTCACGGCGGCGATGGCGTCGTAGCCGCCCAGGCGCTTGTAGAGCGACGGCGGCGGGGACGTTTGGGCGAGGGCAGGCGCGGCGACGATGGCGGCGAGAAAGGCGGCGGCGAGCGTGCGGCGGAGGTTCATGCGGGTCTCCCTTTTCGTGTTGATCGGCACGGCACTCGTACTACGTACGCGGCGGGCTGCCGGATGCAACGGGGGGGGGACCTATGACCGTGCAAGCGCGATGGCGTCGAGCGGGGTTGGGACAAGCGCGTCGGTGGCGGCTTCGAGCACGGGGTCCACGTCGAAGGCGATGTCGCCGCCGGGCTCGGGCCGGCCGGTGGCGCGGATCGCGGCGAAGTCGGTGAGCGTGCGGTCGAGCAGGTGCGAGGCTTCGACCTTGCGCAGCGCATTGAAGATCGACTCGAGGCGGCCCGGGTGCTTGCGCTCCCATTCGTGCAGCATCGCCGAGATTTGCTTGCGTTGCAGGTTCTCCTGCGATCCGCACAGCGTGCACGGGATGAGAGGGAATTGCTTGCACTGCGCGTAGGCGGCCAGGTCGCGCTCTCGCACGTAGGCGAGTGGGCGGATCACGACGTGGCGGCCATCGTCCGAGACGAGCTTCGGCGGCATCGTCTTCAGCTTGCCGCCGAAGAACAGGTTGAGAAAGAACGTCGCCATGAGGTCGTCGCGGTGGTGGCCGAGCGCGATCTTGGTGGCGCGCAGCTCGCCCGCTAAGCGGTAGAGGACGCCGCGGCGCAGCCGCGAGCACAGCGAGCACATGGTCGCGCCTTCGGGCACGAGGCGCTTCACGACGCTGTAGGTGTCCTGCTCGGCGATGCGGAAGTCGACACCGCGCGAAGCGAGGTAGGCGGGCAGGACCTCCGCAGGGAACCCGGGTTGTTTCTGATCCAGATTGACAGCGACGAGCGTGAACGGCACGGGCGAGCGTCGCTGGAGGGCCATGAGGACGTCGAGGAGTGCGTAGCTGTCCTTGCCGCCGGACAGGCACACCATCACACGGTCGGCCGGCTCGATCATGCCGTAGTCGGCAATGGCCTCGCCGACCAGGCGCTGCAGCCGCTTGCCGAGCTTATTGGCCTCGAATTGCGCGCGCCGCAGGTCGCGCGCGGGCGCGGGCGGCGGGGTAGGCAGCGCTGGCGGGCCATCGTCCATAGCCCGCGATTCTAAAGGATGGCCTTAGAGAAGGATCAGCAGCACGCTGCCGACGCCCATCGCGATGGCGAGAAGGTAGTACATCGGCATCGGCGGCCTCCAGGCCTCGACCGCGGCCACGCCGCTCGGCGCCGACAAGTGGATGCGGGGCGCCGTGCGCGGCTGAGGCGACCCGGGCCGCTGGAAGGCTACAAGTCGGCGCTCGGCGAGCCAGATGAGCTCACTTTCAAGCTTTGGCGCGGCCATGCCGTATCGCGCCGCGATGACGGCGAACGGCCGCGGCTGCCCAAGCTCGCGCAGGACCCGCCGCTGCACCAGCGACAGGCCGCTCCTGGGAGCGGTGACTTCCTGGTCACCCTCGACGGTGCGTCCCCAAACGGTGTCGGGTTCGTAGTACATGTGCGTCGTCCTCCATGCGAAAATCCGCACGCGCGCGTCAGCGCAACCGACAAAACGCAAGCGATATGCCAATCCGCCGTCCTTCCGTCGCCCGTCACGCCTTGTTCGTTCGTGGCGCGTCCGCTACGACGCGTAGATGACAATGGGTATCCATCCCGTGCGCCTCTCGTGCGCGTTCGATTCCGGCGCGATCGAGGTCGTTTCGGAGTGCGACGCCGGCAGCGTCGAGGTCAAGCTGCGAGCGGACTCGCACGCGGATTTCCGGCAGTGGTTCCACTTCCGTGTGCAGGGCGCGCGCGGTCGCGCGCTGCGCATCCGCTTCGTCAACGCGGGCGAGGCAACCTACGTCGAGGGCTGGCGCAACTACCGCGCGGTGGCCTCCTACGACCGCGAGGACTGGTTCCGCGTGCCGACGACGTTCGAGGCCGGCGAGCTCGCCATCGCTCACGAGCCCGCGCGCGACAGCGTCTACTACGCGTATTTCGAGCCGTATTCATGGGAGCGCCATCTCGGCCTGCTCGGGCGCGCCGACGCCTCGCCGCGCGCCCGCGTGAGCGACCTGGGCGCCACCCTCGACGGGCGCGACGTGAACCTCGTCACCGTTGGCGACGCGGGCGCCGGAAAGAAGTCCATCTGGGTGATCGCGCGGCAGCATCCCGGGGAGACGATGGCCGAGTGGTTCGTGGAAGGGCTGCTCGAGCGCCTGCTCGATCCCGCCGATCCGGTCGCGCGCCGCGTGCTCGAGCGCGCCGTGCTCCACGTCGTGCCGAACATGAATCCCGACGGCAGCGTGCGCGGGAACCTGCGCACCAACGCCGCCGGGGCGAACCTCAACCGCGAGTGGCAGACGCCGTCGCGCGAGCGCAGCCCGGAAGTGTTCCACGTGCGCGCCGCGATGCAGGCGAGCGGCATCGACGCATTTCTCGATATTCATGGGGACGAGGGCTTGCCGTACGTGTTCACCGACGGCAACGAGCGCCTGCCCACTTACTCGCCGCGGATGGCGGCCCTCGAGCGCGGGTTCGCCGACGCGCTCAAGGCGGCGAACCCCGATTTCCAGACCGTGCACGGCTATCCCGCCGACAAGGAGACCAAGGTCAACCTCACCGTGGCGTCGAAGTGGGCGGGACACGCTTACGGCGGCCTCGCGCTGACGCTGGAGATGCCTTTCAAGGACAACGCGGACCTGCCCGACCCGCTGCGCGGCTGGAATGGGGCGCGCTCGCGCCGCCTCGGCGCGGATACGCTCACCGCGCTGTACGCGATGCTGCCGTCGCTATAAGGCCGCGGCCGGCACGCAACTACAAAGCAGAACCAAGGAGGCTATGGTGCAGACGATCCTCGTGGCCAATCCGAAGGGCGGCAGCGGCAAGACCACGCTCGCGACCAACATCGCGGGCTGGCTCGCCGGCAAGCGGCAGCGGGTGGGTCTGCTCGACGCCGACCCGCAGGCGTCGTCCACGCAATGGCTCGCGCGGCGGCCCAAGCTCTTCCCGTCCATCGCGGGGTTCGAAGCGAATGCCGGCCGCAAGGAGATGAAGGACGTCGGCATCGAATGGCTCGTGGTCGACAGCGCAGCGGGCACGCGCGGCGACGCTCTGCGCGAGGCCGTGCGCCGCGCCGATGCGATGGTCGTGCCCGTCTCGCCGTCGCTGTTCGACATGACGGCCACGGCCCACTTCCTGCAGGCCGTTTCCGAGTACAAGAGCATCCGCGACGGCGGGCTCGCGGTCGGCCTGGTGGCAATGCGCGTGGACCCGCGCACGCGCGCCGCGGGCGAGCTCGACGTCTTCCTCGCGCAGTTCGACTTTCCCGTCGTCACCCACCTTCGCGACACGCAGGTGTACGTGTACTGCGCGCGCGACGGCTACTCGGTGTTCGACCTGCCGCGCTCGCGGGGCGAGCAGGACTGGGAGCAATGGAAGCCACTGACGCGCTGGATCGCGCGCCACGCGGCCGTCAAGCCGTAGCCCGCCCTACTTCTTCGCGGCGTCCTTCGCCGCGTCCACCGCCTTGGCGGCCGCGTCCTTGGTGTCGGCCGCGGCTTTGGCGGTCGCGTCGGCGGCCTGCTTCGCCGCGTCGGACGTTGCCTGCGCCGCGTCCTTCGCCGCCTCCGTCGTCTTCGCCGCGGCGTCCTGCGTGGCGGTCTTGGCAGCCTCGGCGGCCTTCTCGGCCGCTTCCTTGGTCGCCTGCGCGGCCTTTTCCGCGGCGGCCTTCGCGGCGTCCGCCTGCTCCTTCGCCTTGTCGCTGCAGGCGCTCAAGCCGAAGGCGAGGGCGGCGGCGCTGATCACGGCGACGATGGTCTTTTTATGCATGGTGCTCTTCCTTTCGATGGGAGTTTCGGTTGAGGAGCTTACGCCGCCATGAGGTCGCGCAGCACGAACGGCAGGATGCCGCCTCCGTTGTAGTAGTCGACCTCGATCGGCGTATCGATACGGCACAGCACGGTCACCTCCTTGCGCGTGCCATCCTTGCGGTGGATCACGAGGGTCAGGTCCTGCTGCGGCCGGATGTCCTTCGGCACGGCGATGTCGAACGTCTCCTCGCCGGTGATGCCGAGGGAGGCCACGGTGTCGCTGCCCTTGAACTGCAGCGGCAGCACGCCCATGCCCACCAGGTTGCTGCGGTGGATGCGCTCGAAGCTCTTCGCGACGACCGCCTTCACGCCCAGGAGCTGGGTGCCCTTGGCCGCCCAGTCGCGGGAGGATCCGGTGCCGTATTCCTCGCCGCCGAGCACGACTGTGGGTGTGCCCTGCGCGATGTAGCGCATGGCAGCGTCGTAGATGAACATCTTCTCGCCCGACGGCTGGAACAGCGTGACGCCGCCTTCCTCGCGCGTGCCGTCCGCCCTGGGCGGCAGCATGAGGTTCTTGATGCGCACGTTGGCGAACGTGCCGCGCATCATCACCTCGTGGTTGCCGCGGCGCGAACCGTAGCTGTTGAAGTCGGCCTTCGTGACGCCGTGCTCGATCAGCCACTTGCCCGCAGGCGAGTTCTCCTTGATCGAGCCGGCGGGCGAGATGTGGTCGGTGGTCACCGAGTCGCCGAAGATGCCGAGCGCGCGCGCGCCTTTGACGTCGCTGGTCGCGCCCGGCCGCATGGTGAAGCCTTCGAAGAACGGCGGTTTCGCGATGTAGGTCGAGGTCGGCCAGTTGTACACCTGGCCCGTGGTGCCGGTGATCTTGCCCCACATGGGATTGGCGTTCGCCACGTTGCCGTAAAGGCGCCGATACACCTCCGGGTCGCGTGCGTACTGCGACACCGCGGCGATCTCGTGCGACGTCGGCCAGATGTCGCGCAGGTAGACGGGCTTGCCGTCGTTGCCCGTGCCGAGCGGCTCGGTCGTGAGGTCCTTGAGCACCGTGCCGGCGATGGCGTAGGCCACGACGAGCGGCGGCGAGGCCAGGAAGTTCGCCTTGAGGTTGGGATGGATGCGCGCCTCGAAGTTGCGGTTGCCGGACAGCACGGCGGCGCAGATCAAGTCGTTGGTGACGATCGCGTCGTTGATCTCGGGGGCGAGATCGCCGGCGTTGCCGATGCAGGTCGTGCAGCCGTAGGCGGCCACCGTGAAGCCCAGCTGCTCGAGGTAAGGCAGCAGGCCGGCGCTCGTGAGGTAGTCGGTGACCGTGCGCGAGCCGGGCGCGAGCGACGTCTTCACGTGGCGCTTCACGCGCAGCCCGTGCTCCACGGCTTTCTTGGCGAGCAGCCCCGCCGCGAGCAGCACGCCTGGGTTCGACGTGTTGGTGCAGGACGTGATGGCGGCGATCAGCACGTCGCCGTTGCCGATCGACACGTGCTTGCCGCCCGGCTCGGTGAAGCGATCGGGTGTGGGCCGGTTGTTCACCATCTCGACCACGTCGAGCGGCGCGCCCGGCTTCACCTGCATCGATGCGTCGCTGATCGCGCCGGCGCCGTCGGCCATGAGTGGGGTCACGATGCGCCTCCCCAACTCGGCGGCGGGCTTGGAGAACCCGTTGTCGGCGACCGGCTTGCTGAACAGATCGGCGAATTTGCCCTTGAGGCTGCCGAGCTCGATGCGGTCCTGCGGGCGCTTCGGTCCGGCGAGCGACGTCTTGATCGTGGCGAGGTCGAGCGTGACCACTTTCGTGTAGTCGATCTCGCCCGCGCGCGGCATGCCGAACATGCCCTGCGCCTTGAAGTACGACGCGAGCGCGTCGACTTCCTGCGCCGTGCGGCCCGTGGCCGCGAGGTAGTCGATCGTCGCCTGGTCGACGGGGAAGAAGCCCATCGTCGCGCCGTACTCCGGCGCCATGTTGCCGATCGTCGCGCGGTCGGGCACCGACAGCGTCGCGGCGCCTTCACCGAAGAACTCGACGAACTTGCCGACGACTTTCTCCTTGCGCAGCATCTCCGTGACGGTGAGCACGAGATCCGTGGCGGTGATGCCTTCGGCGAGCTTCCCCTTGAGCTCGACGCCGATCACGTCCGGCGTGAGGAAGTACACCGGCTGCCCGAGCATCGCGGCCTCGGCCTCGATGCCGCCCACGCCCCACGCCACGACCCCCACGCCGTTGACCATCGTCGTGTGGCTGTCGGTGCCGACCAGCGAGTCCGGGTAGTACACGCCGTCCTTCTGGAACACGCCGCGCGCGAGGTACTCCAGGTTGACCTGATGGACGATGCCGATGCCGGGCGGCACCACGCCGAACGTGGCGAACGCCTGCATGCCCCACTTCATGAACTGGTAGCGCTCGCTGTTGCGCTCGAACTCGAGCTTCATGTTGAGGTCGAGCGCGTCCTTGGTGCCGTAGTGGTCGATCATCACCGAGTGGTCGACGACCAGGTCGACCGGAACGAGCGGCTCGATCGTCTTCGGGTTCTTGCCGAGGTCGTTCGCGACGTTGCGCATCGCGGCCAGGTCGGCCAGCAGCGGCACGCCGGTGAAGTCCTGCAACACGACGCGGGCGACCACGAACGGGATCTCGTCCACGCGTTCGGCCGTGGGCTTCCAGTTCGCGAGCTCCTTGACATGCGCCTCCGTGACCTTCTTGCCGTCGCAGTTGCGCAGCACCGATTCGAGCACGATGCGGATCGACACCGGCAGGCGCGAGACCTTGCCCACGCCCGCCTGCTCGAGCGCGGACAGCGAATAGAACTGGCCGGAAGCGCCGGAGGCGAGCTTGAACTGCTGGCGGGTGCTGAAGAGGTTGTGACTCATTGGGTGGGCGCCTTCGCGGGGGGTCGAGCGGACGAGGAAGGAGGCATGCCCGACGGCCTGCTCGCCGCGGCCATGCCCTTGACGTTGAACTTCTGGCCGTTGGGGCCGATGAAATCGCCGGGCACGAGGCCGTTTGCGCACGGTCCCATGTACTTGCCGTCCAGCGTGGTCTTCGAATCCTTCATGCCCATGAAGGGGGGATCGTACGTGGCGCTGATCTCCGTGTGGTACCCGGTGTCGCCGATCAGGGTCATCACCGACCGCGACACGATCTTCGAGTCGCCGATCTTGCATTCGGAGTTGCCGACAAAGCGGGCGCCGTCGCGCCTGAAGTCGTTCTTGGTGCACATCTCGCGGCTCATGCCCTGGCCGGCGGTCATCATCTCGCGCTGCACGGCCTCGTCGGTGCACATGGTCGACTTGGCAGGCGGCGAGCCCTGGGGCCGGTTCGGGCTGGTGATCGTCATCTCCCACTGGCCCGCCTTGAGCTTGGGGTAATCCTGGGCCGCAGCCGAGGCGGCGGCGCAAGCGAGCGCGGCGAGCACGAGCCCGCGCGTAACGTGTGGATGCATGGGGGTCACGAGGGGCTTCCAGCGGGTTCGAAATAGGCGGAGGCGCGTGGCGCGAGCGTAACACCGGCGGCATGGGCGCGCGAAAGCGTGGTCCATGCATGGCGATACGACGCGCGGTCGTGCAGCTCGCCGTCGATGCGAAGCGGTCCCCAGTCGGCATCCTGGGCGGCGTAGAGGATCGCCTGCGCCTTCTCGATCTCGGGCGCCTCCGGACGCATGGCGTCGACGATCGCGTCGATCTGCGACGGGTGGATCGACCACATCCGCAAGCAGCCGAATTCGTCGCGGGCGCGGCGGGCGTCGGCGAACACCGCGGCGGGGTTGTCGAGCGCGCGCGTCACGCTGTGCACGGGGACGATGCCGTGAGCCAGGGCGGCGGCGGCGATCTCGCACTTCGCGCGGCGCACCAGAGGGTGCTCGAACTGGCCGGGGGAAACCATGGCGGCGAGCGGAATGGCGCCGTGGTGCGCGCTCACGAAGTCCATGAGGCCGAAGTCGAGCGAGACCACGCCGGACAGTGCGGCGATGGGCCACGCATCGTGAAGCGCGCCGGGCGTCTCGATCAGCACGCTGACGGGAACGACACGGTGCAAGCCGAGCTGCGCGACGCGGTCGGCGACGTGGGCGAGGAAGCGCTCGACGTCCGCCGCGCTCTGCGCCTTCGGCAGCGTGAGGAAGGCGATGCGGTCGCCGGCGCCGTCGAGCAGGACGTCGACTTCGGCCTGCCACGCGGGGTGGTGTACGTCGTGCACGCGGGCGCCCACGCGCGAGTAGCGGTTCTCGGCGCCGCCGATGAGGCCCGCCATCAGGGCGGCGTGCGCGCGCTCGCTGCCGATGGGTGCGCCGTCCTCGCAGTCGCAGGCGACATCGAACACCGGGCCGCGCTCGCTTTGCAGCGACAGTGCCTTACGGACGAAGCGCTCGCTGCCGGCGTAGTGCACGCAAGGCGGCAGCGCCGGCAGGGTCCGGTCGCCGCCGAAGAGCGCTGCCTGCGGTGCGAGCGCCACGCCAGGGCCCTTAGCCGAGGAGCGATGCGACGCCGGCGCGCTCCTCTTCGAGCTCCTTGAGCGTCGCGTTCATCTTCTCGCGCGAGAACTCGTCGATCGGCAGGTCCCGGATGCGCGTGTATTCCCCGCCGGCGGTGGTCACCGGGACGCCATAGACGATGTCCTCGGGGATGCCGTAGCTGCCGTCGGAAGGCACACCCATGGTGATCCACTTGCCGTTGCTCCCGAGGATCCAGTCGTGCATGTGATCGATGGCGGCGTTGGCGGCCGATGCGGCCGACGACGCGCCGCGCGCCTCGATGATCGCGGCGCCGCGTTTGCCGACCTTCGGCAGGAACTCGTTGCGGTTCCAGTTCTCGTCGTCGATGTGGGCCTTGAGCGGCTTGCCGCCGGTGGTGGCATGGCGGTAGTCCGCATACATGGTGGGGGAGTGATTCCCCCAGACGACCAGTTTCTCGATGCTGTCCACCGGCACCTTGCCCTTCGCCGCGAGTTGCGAGCGCGCGCGGTTGTGGTCGAGACGCATCATGGCCGTGAAGTTCTTCTTGGGCAGCGAGGGCGCCGACTTCATGGCGATGTACGCGTTCGTGTTCGCGGGATTGCCGACGACCAGCACCTTGACGTTGCGCGAGGCGACCTTGTCCAGAGCCCTGCCTTGCTCGATGAAGATCTTCGCGTTCTCGAGCAGCAGGTCCTTGCGCTCCATGCCCGGGCCGCGGGGCTTGGCGCCGACGAGCACCGCGTAGTCGGCGTCCTTGAACGCGGCCATCGGGTCCGACGTGCCGGTCATGCCGACCAGGAGCGGAAAGGCGCAGTCCTCGAGTTCCATCATGACCCCGCGCAGGGCCGCCTGCGCCTTGTCGATCGGCAGCTCGAGCAGCTGCAGGATGACCGGCTGGTCCTTGCCGAGCATTTCGCCGGCGGCGATCCGGAAGAGAATGGCGTAGCCGATCTGGCCGGCGGCGCCGGTGACGGCGACGCGGACGGGTGGTTTCATCATTTGCACTCCAAGAATGGGGTCGACAGGTCGGATCGCCGGATGATGCAGCGCAACACCGACCGCGTCCAGCGGGGCGGCTGCCCGAGGGCAGCGGCGGCCGACGCGATGCGGCATTGTAGGCGCCCACGGCGCCGCTTGTCAACGAAGTCCTATAACTTATATAAGATATAAGACATGAGTTAGACAGTGGCGCTCGCGACCCCGATAATGGCGCGGCGCGGCGGCCGCGGAGTTGATCCTGGGCAAACCCGCCCGCCGGACCCGTCCGCGCAAGCGCCCCGTCGAATGCCGACCACCCAAGCCACCGTCCCCGCGTTTGCGCCGCTGTACCTGCAGATCAAGGCCCTCCTCGAAAAGAGCCTCGAGGCACGGCAGTGGCGCCCGGGCGAGGCGATCCCGTCCGAGATCGAGCTCGCGCGCCGCTTCGGCGTGTCGCAAGGCACGGTGCGCAAGGCGATCGACGCGCTCGCCGCCGACAACCTCGTCGTGCGCCGACAGGGCAAGGGCACCTTCGTGGCCACGCACACGGAGGAGCGCACCTCGCTCTTCCGCTTCCTGCGCATCCGGCGCAACGACGGCGAGCCGGTCGCGCCGCTAAGCCGCCTGCTCGACGTCAAGCGCGGGAAGGCGAGCGCCGACGTCGCCCGGCTGCTGGCGCTCAAGCCCGGCGAGGCCGTGCTCATCCTGCGCCGCGTGCTCGAGTACGCGGGCGAGCCGGTCGTGCTCGACGAGATCACGCTGCCGGCCGCGTTGTTCCGCGGCCTGACCAAGGTGCGCTACGACGCCTACCGGGGGTCGATGTACAGCTTCTTCGAAAGCCAGTTCGGCGTAAGGATGCTCAAGGCGCAAGAACGCATCCGCGCCATTGCGGCCGACCCGGCGACGGCGCGCATCCTCGACACCGAGGCCGGCGCGCCGCTGCTCGCCGTCGACCGCGTGACCCTGACCTATGCCGACCGTCCCGTGGAAGTGCGGCGCGGTCTGTGCGTCACGAAGGCCTATCACTACCTCAACGAGCTCTATTGAGGTCGCGGCAAGTCGCGCTTCTTGCGCGATGTCAATGTTCGTTCTGGCGCATGCAGTAGGCTGCGCATATAATTGTGCGCTGCGCACAAACGCGTGCTTTTGCGTGCCCTGCGCGCGTTCCCGTGCAAGAACGTCCGTTTCCGCAAAGGATCCGCTCCCGATGGCTGCGCTGGACCGACCCGCCCCCAAGCCGCGCCCGGTCTACCTGGATCTGTTCGCCATCCGGCTCCCGTTGCCGGCGTTCGTCTCGATCCTGCACCGCGTATCCGGTGCGCTCCTGTTCCTCGCGGGCATTCCGCTGTTGCTCTGGGTCGTCGGGCACGCGCTGGCGTCGCCCGAGGGCTGGGCGCAGATGCGCGCCGCGCTGAGCAGCCCCGTAGCTAGGCTCGTCCTCGTCGTGCTCGCCTGGTGCTATTTCCATCACTTCATCGCGGGCATCCGCCATCTCGTGATGGACCTGCACATCGGGATGGATCTGAAGTCGGCGCGCCAGTCGTCCGCCGTGACGCTCGTGCTGGCGATCCTCCTGACTCTCGCGGTGGCGGCGAAGCTATGGTGATGCCCAAGCGCGTGGTGGTCGGCGCGCATTACGGCTGGCGCGACTGGCTGGTGCAGCGCGTGAGCGCCGTGGTGATGGCGCTCTACACCCTGCTGATCCTGGGGATGCTCGTCTGGTTCGGCGGCCTCGACTACGCCGCGTGGAAGGCCGCCTTCGGCAGCGGCCTGTTCCGACTCGCCACCTTCGTGTTCATGCTCTCGCTGTTGTGGCACGCATGGGTAGGCGTGCGCAACATCGCGATGGACTACTTGAAGCCGGTCGGGGTGCGCCTCACGTTCCAGGTCGTGGTGATCGCGCTGCTCGTGGCCTACGTGGGCTGGACCATCCAGGTGCTGTGGGGCGGGGTGTGATGGCTACGCTGCCCGTCCGCAAATTCGACGCGATCATCGTCGGCGCAGGCGGCGCCGGCATGCGCTGCTCGCTGCAGCTCGCGGAAGGCGGTCTTTCCGTCGCGGTGCTGTCGAAGGTCTTCCCGACGCGCTCCCACACGGTCGCCGCGCAGGGTGGCATCGGCGCCTCGCTCGGCAACATGTCCGAGGACAACTGGCTCTGGCACATGTACGACACCATCAAGGGGTCGGACTGGCTCGGCGACCAGGACGCGATCGAGTACATGTGCCGCATGGCGCCGCAGGTCGTCTACGAGCTCGAGCATTTCGGCATGCCGTTCGACCGCAACCCCGACGGCACGATCTACCAACGCCCCTTCGGAGGTCACAGCGCGAACTTCGGCGAGAAGCCCGTGCAGCGCGCGTGTGCCGCCGCCGACCGTACCGGGCACGCGATGCTCCATACGCTCTACCAGCGCAATGTGCGCGCCCGAACGCAGTTCTTCGTCGAGTGGATGGCGCTCGACCTCGTGCGCAACGCCGACGGCGACGTGCTGGGGGTGGTCGCCTACGAGATGGAGACGGGCGAGGTCTGGATCCTGCAGGCCAAGGTCACGGTGCTCGCCACCGGCGGCGCCGGCCGCATCTTCGCCGCGTCGACTAACGCCTTCATCAACACGGGCGACGGCCTCGGCATGGCGGCGCGCGCCGGCATTCCACTCGAGGACATGGAGTTCTGGCAATTCCATCCCACGGGGGTGGCGGGCGCGGGCGTGCTGATCACCGAGGGCGTGCGCGGCGAGGGCGGCATCCTCCTCAACGCACACGGCGAGCGCTTCATGGAGCGCTACGCGCCGAACCTCAAGGATCTCGCGTCGCGCGACGTCGTGTCGCGTTCGATGGACCAGGAGATCAAGGAAGGCCGCGGCACGGGCCACGAGAAGGACCACGTCCTGCTCAAGCTCGACCACCTCGGGCCCGAGGTGATCATGAAGCGGCTGCCATCGATCCGCGAGATCGCGCTCAAGTTCGCGAACGTCGACCCGATCAAGGAGCCGATCCCGGTCGTGCCCACCATCCACTACCAGATGGGCGGCGTGCCGTCCAACGTGCACGGGCAGGTGGTCGCCCCTGCGTCGTCGTCACCCCACGGCAACCCGAATGCGGTGGTGCAGGGCCTGTACGCGGTCGGCGAATGCGCGTGCGTCTCGGTGCACGGCGCCAACCGCCTTGGCACCAATTCGCTGCTCGACCTCCTCGTGTTCGGACGCGCCGCGGGCAACCACATCGTCGAGCAGAACTTCCCGGCGCAAGCGCATCGCGAGCTGCCGCGCGACGCGGGCGACCTGTCGCGGGCCCGCCTCGCGCGCCTGGACGGCGCCACCTCGGGCGAGTCGGTGCCGCAGGTGGCGCACGCCATCCGCAAGACCATGCAATCGCATTGCGGCGTGTTCCGCAATCAGGAGCTCCTTGCCGAAGGCGTGCGCCAGATCATGGAGCTCGAGGCCCGCGTGGCGCGCTCGGCGATCGTCGACAAGAGCAAGGTGTTCAACACGGCACGCGTGGAAGCGCTCGAGCTCGACAACCTGATCGAGACCGCGAAGGCCACGATCGTCTCGGCCGAGGCGCGGCGCGAGTCTCGGGGCGCTCAGGCGCGCAGCGACTATCCGAACCGCGACGATGCCAACTGGCTCAAGCACACGCTGTGGTACCGCGACGGCAACCGCCTCGAGTACAAGCCGGTCAACCTGAAGCCGCTTTCCGTCGAGGCATTTCCGCCCAAGGCAAGGACGTACTGATGGCCGCTGCCCGCACCATGAAGTTCCGTGTCTACCGTTACGATCCGGAGAAGGACGCGAAGCCGCGCATCCAGGACTACGACGTCGTGCTCGAGCCGACCGACCGGATGCTGCTCGACGGGCTCATGCGACTGAAGGCGCAGGACGATTCGCTGTCCTTCCGCAGGAGCTGCCGCGAGGGCGTGTGCGGCTCGGACGCGATGAACATCAACGGCAAGAACGGACTCGCCTGCATCACCAATCTGAACGACGTGAAGGAGCCGGTCGAGCTGCGGCCGCTGCCGGGTCTGCCCGTGATCCGCGACCTGATCGTGGACATGAGCCAGTTCTTCAAGCAGTACCACTCGATCAAGCCGTACCTCGTCAACGACACGCCGCCTCCGGAGAAGGAGCGGCTGCAGTCGCCGGAGGACCGCGAGGAGCTCGATGGCCTGTACGAGTGCATCCTCTGCGCGTGCTGCTCGACGTCCTGCCCGTCGTTCTGGTGGAATCCCGACAAGTTCGTCGGCCCCGCGGGCCTGCTCGCGGCCTACCGTTTCATCGCGGACAGCCGCGACCAGGACACGGAAGGGCGCATCGACAACCTCGAGGATCCCTACCGCCTTTTCCGGTGCCACACGATCATGAATTGCGTCGACGTGTGCCCGAAGAGCCTCAACCCCTCGCTTGCGATCGGCAAGATCAAGGAAATCATGGTGAAGCGCGCGGTCTAGCCCTCGACGAGTCCTTTCGACATGACGCCGGAGCGTTGGAACCGCATTGTCTGGCGCTGCCGCCGCGGCATGCTCGAGAACGACCTCGTTCTGTCGCGCTTCCTGGCCGCCCGCGGACCGCAGCTGACCGAAGACGAAATCGCGATGCTCGACCGCCTTCTCGATCTGCCCGACAACGAGCTGTGGGACCTCATTGCCGGGCGAAAGGACCCGCAGGACACGTCCATCGCGCCGCTGCTGGAGCAGCTTCGCGCCGCCTGACACCGCTTCGTCACGTACACACCCCAGAGGCACCGCCATGACCGACAAGACCGCCACCATCAACTTTTCCGACGGCTCTCCTTCCATCAGCTTCCCGATCCTGAGCGGCACCGTGGGCCCGGATGTGATCGACATCAGGACGCTGTACGGCAAGACCGGCAAGTTCACCTACGACCCGGGGTTTCTCTCGACCGCGTCGTGCAGCTCGTCGATAACCTACATCGACGGCGACAAGGGCGAGCTCATGTACCGCGGCTATCCGATCGACGAGCTCGCCACGCGCTGCGATTTCATGGAGACGTGCTATCTGCTGCTCTACGGCGACCTGCCCACGATGGCGCAGAAGGACAAGTTCGTGCATCTCGTCACGCACCACACGATGGTGAACGAGCAGATGCACTTCTTCATGCGCGGGTTCCGCCGCGACGCGCATCCGATGGCGGTGCTGACCGGCCTGGTCGGCGCGCTGTCCGCGTTCTACCCGGACTCGATCAACCTGCACGACGCGAAGCAGCGCGACATCTCGGCCATCCGCCTCATCGCGAAGATGCCTACGCTGGTTTCGCTGGCGTACAAGTATTCCGTGGGCCAGCCGGTCATCTACCCCCACAACGACTTGACGTACGCCGCGAACTTCATGCGCATGATGTTCGCCACCCCGTGCGAGCATTACAAGGTCAACGAGGTCCTGGTGCGCGCGCTCGACCGCATCTTCATCCTGCACGCCGACCACGAGCAGAATGCGTCCACCTCGACGGTGCGGATGTGCGCGTCGTCGGGCACCAATCCCTTCGCGGCGATCGCCGCCGGCGTGGCGTGCCTGTGGGGCCCGGCGCACGGCGGCGCCAACGAGGCCGCCCTCAACATGCTCTACGACATCCAGGCGCAAGGCGGGTTGGCAAAAGTCGGCGAGTTCATCACCAAGGTGAAGGACAAGAGCAGCAACGTGAAGCTCATGGGCTTCGGCCATCGCGTGTACAAGAACTACGACCCGCGCGCCAAGCTCATGCGCGAGACCTGCTACGAAGTGCTGGGCGAGCTGGGCCTGGGCGACGATCCGCTGTTCAAGCTCGCCATGTCGCTCGAGAAGATCGCGCTCGAGGACGACTACTTCGTCACGCGCAAGCTCTATCCGAACGTCGACTTCTACTCGGGCATCGTGCAGAAGGCCATCGGCATCCCGGTGCCGCTGTTCACGGCGATCTTCGCGCTGGCGCGCACCGTCGGCTGGATCGCGCAATTGAACGAGATGGTGTCCGACCCCGAGTACAAGATCGGGCGGCCGCGCCAGCTTTACACGGGCGCCACGCGGCGGACCGTGGTGCCGCTCGCGCAGAGGACCTGAAAGCCAGGCAGTCGCGGGCCGGGCGCCTTGCGCCTTGCCCGCCTTCCCGGTCCGGCTTACCGGCCGGACCCACGAGAGAGGTTAGGCGATGGGCATGATGCAGGAACTGCAGGGCACGAGCACCCTGTTCGGCAGCAACGCGCCGTTCATCGAGGACTTGTACGAGCGCTACCTCGCCGACCCGGCGAGTGTGGACAAGGAATGGCGCGCGTACTTCGACGAGCTGCGCGGGGGGGCGGCCGACGTGCCCCACGCGCCGGTGGTCGAGTCGTTCCGCGAGCTTGCGCGCAACCGCCGCGTCGCGGGCGCGATGGTCGACGCGACGACCATGCACAAGCAGGTCCTCGTGCTGCGCCTCATCAGCAAGTACCGCACGCTCGGCATGCTCGCGGCGGACCTCGATCCGCTCGGCATGGGGGCGCGCTCGCGCAACGATTACGTCGCGGACCTCGACGTCGCGACCTACGGGTTCGCCGAGACCGACCTCGACACCGAGTTCGACGTCGGCTCGTACAAGGCGGGGCCGCAGCGTATGCGGCTGCGCGACATCATCACGGCGCTGCAGGAGACGTACACGCGCACGCTCGGCGCCGAGTACATGTACATCACGGACACGGCGACCAAGCGATTCTTCCAGGAACGCCTGGAGCCCATCCGCTCGCGGCCCACGTATCCGCCCGAGCAGCGCAGGCACATCCTCGAACGCCTCACCGCCGCCGAGACGCTCGAGCGCTACCTGCACACCAAGTACGTCGGCCAGAAGCGCTTCTCGGGCGAGGGCGGCGACACGATGATCCCGATGCTCGACCTCCTGATCGAGAGGGCGGGCGCCGCCGGCGTGGGCGAGATCGTCCTCGGCATGGCGCACCGCGGCCGGCTCAACGTCCTGGTCAACATCCTGGGCAAGATGCCGGCGAATCTCTTCTCCGAGTTCGAGGGCAAGGCGGCGCAGGAGCTGCCGGCGGGCGACGTGAAGTACCACCAGGGCTTCTCCTCGGATGTGTCCACACCGGGCGGCCCCGTCCACCTCACGCTGGCGTTCAACCCCTCGCACCTCGAGATCGTCAACCCCGTGGTGGAAGGTTCGGTGCGGGCGCGCCAGCACCGCCGCGGCGACACCCGCGGCGACCAGGTGCTGCCGATCCTGATCCACGGCGATGCCGCGATCGCCGGCCAGGGCGTGAACCAGGAATGCCTGAACATGGCGCAGACCCGCGGCTACTACACGGGCGGCACCATCCACATCGTCGTCAACAACCAGATCGGCTTCACGACGTCCGACCTGCGCGACCTGCGCGGCACGACGTTCTGCACCGACATCGCGAAGATGGTCGAGGCGCCGATCCTGCACGTCAACGGCGACGACCCGGAAGTGGCGCTGCTCGCCTGCGAGATCGCGCTCGAGTACCGGCAGCGCTTCCACAAGGACGTCTTCATCGACCTCGTGTGCTTCCGCCGCCTCGGCCACAACGAAGCCGACGAGCCGGCGGTGACGCAGCCGATCATGTACAGGCGCATCGCGCAGCACCCCGGCACGCGCAAGCTGTACGCCGATCGCCTCACGGCGGCGGGCTTGATGGCCGCCGAGGAAGCCGACGCGCTGGTTTCCGCTTATCGCGCGGCGATGGACCGCGGCCAGCACACCAACAGGACGGTTTTGTCCAACTACAAGCCGCCGTTCACCATCGACTGGTCGCCTTACGTCGGCCGGCACTGGGCCGACGTGGTCGAGACCAAGGTGCCTGCCGAGAAGCTTCGCGCGCTCTCCGAGCGTCTCGCCGCCGTCCCGCCGGGCTTCAAGCTGCATCCGCGCGCGGAGAAAGTGGTCGCCGACCGCCGCGCCATGGGCGAGGGCAAGCTTCCGCTCGACTGGGGCATGGGCGAGACGCTCGCGTACGCGACGCTGCTCGACGACGGCTACGGCGTGCGCCTGTCCGGCGAGGACATGGGTCGCGGCACGTTCTCGCATCGGCACGCCGTGCTGCACGACCAGAATCGCGAGCGCTGGGATACGGGCGCGTACGTGCCGCTGCAGCACGTCAAGGACAAGCAAGCCTCGTTCGAGGTCATCGACTCCGTGCTCACGGAGCAGGCGGTGCTCGGCTTCGAGTACGGCTACTCGACCTCGGACCCGACGCGTCTCGTGGTATGGGAGGCGCAGTTCGGCGACTTCGTCAACGGCGCGCAGGTCGTGATCGACCAGTTCATCAGCGCCGGCGAGGTGAAATGGGGTCGCATCTGCGGCCTCGTGATGCTGCTGCCGCACGGCTACGAGGGCCAGGGTCCGGAACACTCGTCGGCCCGCCCGGAACGCTTCCTGCAGCTTTGCGCCCAGCACAACATGCAGGTCTGCGTGCCGACCACACCGGGGCAGGTCTTCCACATGCTGCGCCGGCAGATGCTGCGCAAATACAGGAAGCCGCTGATCGTGATGAGTCCGAAGAGCCTCCTGCGGCACAAGGAGGCGGTGTCATCGCTCGACGAGCTCGCGAACGGCGAGTTCCGATCGGTCATCGGCGAAGTCGAGAAGCTGTCGCCCAAGAAGGTGACGCGCGTGCTCGCGTGCTCGGGCAAGATCTACTACGAGCTCCTCGCCTACCGGCGCGAGAACAAGATCGACAACATCGCGATCATCCGCCTCGAGCAGCAGTACCCGTTCCCGCATGCCGAGTTCACGCAGGCCGTTTCGCAGTTCCCGGGCGCGAAGGAGGTCGTGTGGGTGCAGGAGGAGCCGCAGAACCAGGGCGCGTGGTATCGCCTGCGGGCCTACTTCCGCTCCGACACGCCAGGTTCCATGGTCCTCGCGTACGCCGGTCGCGCGATCTCGGCGTCGCCCGCCGTCGGCTACGCAGCGAAGCACCTCGCCGAGCAGAAGCAGCTCGTCGAGGACGCCTTCGCGCCGGAGCTCAAGTCCGGCGAGATGGTCGTAGCACACTAAAGGTCCGCTCATGCGCATCGAAGTCAAGGTCCCGCAGCTTCCGGAGTCGGTCACCGAGGCGACGCTCGTCAACTGGCACAAGAAGCCGGGCGAGGCGGTCGCGCGCGACGAGAACCTGATCGACGTCGAGACCGACAAGGTCGTCCTCGAGCTGCCCGCCCCCGGCGACGGCGTCCTCGTCGAGCTCGTCAAGCCCGACGGTGCCACGGTCACCTCCAACGAAGTGATTGCCGTGATCGACACCGAAGCCAAGGGTGCCGCCGCGGCGGCGGCCGCGCCGAAGGCGACGGAGCCCAAGCCGGCGGCGGCACTCGCGGTCGCATCGCCCGCTAACGTCACCGCGCTGCCCGCCGCGCGAAAGATCATGGCCGAGCAGGGTGTCGATGCCGCCGGCGTCGACGGCTCCGGCCGCGGTGGGCGCATCACCAAGGGCGACGTCATCACCGCCGCAGCGGCAAAGCCCGCGGCGGCGCCGGCGGCGGTCGCCGCGCCGGCGGTGGCGAGGGCGCCGAGCGTTCCGCTGCCCGTTACGCAGGGCTCGCGGCCGGAGCAGCGGGTGCCGATGTCGCGCCTGCGCGCGCGCGTGGCCGAGCGCCTCGTGCAGTCGCAGTCGACGGCGGCGATACTGACCACGTTCAACGAAGTGAACATGCAGCCGGTCATCGACCTGCGCAACCGCTACAAGGACCGCTTCGAGAAGGAGCACGGCGTGAAGCTCGGCTTCATGAGCTTCTTCGTCAAGGCGGCCGTGCACGCGCTCAAGAAGTTCCCGCTGGTCAACGCGTCGATCGACGGCAACGACATCGTCTACCACGGTTACTACGACATCGGCATTGCCGTGGGCAGCCCGCGTGGCCTCGTCGTCCCCATCCTGCGCGACGCCGACCAGATGTCCATCGCCGACATCGAGAAGCAGATCGCGGACTTCGGCAAGCGCGCCCAGGACGGCAAGCTGTCCGTCGAGGAGCTCACCGGCGGCACCTACACCATCAGCAACGGCGGCGTGTTCGGATCGATGCTCTCGACGCCCATCATCAATCCGCCGCAGTCGGCGATCCTCGGCGTGCACGCGACCAAGGACCGTGCCGTCGTCGAGGACGGGCAGGTCGTGGTGCGGCCGATGAACTACCTCGCGCAGTCGTACGACCACCGCATCATCGACGGCCGCGAGGCGGTGCTCTCGCTCGTGGCGATCAAGGAAGCGCTGGAGGACCCGGCGCGCCTCCTCCTGGACCTGTAGGCACATGGCCGATCGTTTCGACGTCGTCGTCGTCGGCGCCGGCCCCGGCGGCTACGAGGCCGCCATCCGCGCCGCGCAGCTTGGCTTTGCGACGGCGTGCATCGACGACTGGCCGTCTCGCCCCGACGGCAAGCCGGCCCCCGGCGGCACGTGCACCAACGTCGGCTGCATCCCGTCGAAGGCGCTGCTGCAGTCCTCGGAGAACTACGAGGAGGTCGGCCACGCCTTCGCCGAACACGGCATCGTGGTCTCCGGCGTCACCATGGACGTCGCGAAGATGATGGCGCGCAAGGACCGTGTCGTCGCGCAGAACAACGACGGCATCCTCTACCTCTTCAAGAAGAACAAGATCGCCTTCTTCCAAGGCACGGGATCGTTCGCGGGGAAAGAGGGCGAGGACTGGAAGATCGCGGTGGCGGGCGCGTCGCCTACGCACCTCGTCGCGCGCAACGTGATCGTCGCGACCGGCAGCAAGCCGCGGGCGCTTCCCGGCGTGGCCTTCGACAACGTGCGCATCCTCGACAACGACGGCGCGCTGTCGATCGCTGCTGCGCCCAGGCGGCTCGGTGTGGTGGGGGCGGGCGTCATCGGCCTCGAGATGGGCAGCGTGTGGCGCCGTCTCGGTGCGCAAGTGACGATGCTCGAGGCGCTGCCCTCGCTGCTGCCGACGGTCGACTCGACGATCGCGAAGGAGGCGCAGAAGCTCTTCACGAAGCAGGGCCTCGCGATCCACACCGGCGTCAAGATCACCGACGTCAAGGCCGGCGCGAGCGACGTCACCGTGGCCTATGCCGACGCCGAGGGCAAGGCGCAGACGGCGACCTTCGACCACCTCATCGTCTCGGTCGGCCGCGTGCCGTTCACCGGGGGCCTCGGCGCGGAGGCTGCCGGGCTCGCGCTCGACGACCGCGGCTTCGTCATGGTGGACGACGACTGCCGCACGAACCTGCCCAATGTGTGGGCGATCGGCGACGTGGTGCGCGGCCCGATGCTCGCGCACAAGGCGGAGGAGGAGGGCGTGGCGGTGGCCGAGCGCCTCGCGGGACAGAAGCCGCACGTCGACTTCAACACGGTGCCCTGGGTCATCTACACCTCGCCCGAGATCGCCTGGGTCGGCGAGACCGAGCAGCAGTTGAAGGCGCGCGGGGCCGACTTCCGCGCCGGCCAGTTTCCGTTCACGGCCAACGGCCGGGCGCGGGCGCTCGGGGACACGCGGGGCCTCGTCAAGATGCTCGCGGACCGCAAGACCGACCGGATTCTGGGCGTACACATGATCGGGCCGATGGTCTCGGAGCTCATCTCCGAGGGTGTGGTGGCGATGGAGTTCGGCGCGGCGAGCGAGGACCTCGCCCGCATCTGCCATGCCCACCCGACGCTGTCCGAGGCTGTCAAGGAAGCCGCGCTGGCGGTGGACGGCCGGACGCTGAATCTCTAGGATAGGCGCAACGACCCGCGCGGCCACGGCCCCGCGGGCGCGACTTGTCCGACATTCGAGGAGGCGGTGGGCGTGGAAATATCCGGCGAAGCGAAGGAGGCCGCCGCGACCTCGGGAGCCCTGCGTTGACCGGGGCGCTCGCCCCCGGCCAGATCGCGCGCCGCGACGGCGCGCTCATCGATTACCTCGACCCGCTCCTCGCCAAGCGCAAGTCCACCCTCGACCACGCGCAGTCGGCGGCGCTCGACCGCCTGCAGGCGCTGCGCGACGAGCTCGCCGCGTTCAAGGCCGCGCGCCAGTCCACGTTGAAGCGCCTGCTGTCGCCGCCGGACGTGCCGCGCGGGCTGTACCTGTGGGGGGGCGTGGGCCGCGGCAAGAGCTTCCTCATGGACAGCTTCTACGCCGTCGTGCCGCTGCGCAGGAAGACGCGCGTGCATTTCCACGCTTTCATGCGCGACGTGCACGAGGAGTTGAAGACCCTCAAGAGCGAGGTCGATCCCCTGGCCACCGTGGCGCAGCGCATCGCGCGCCGCTACCGCCTCGTGTGCTTCGACGAGTTCCACGTTTCCGACATCGCTGACGCCATGATCCTGGGGCGCCTCCTCACCGCGCTCTTCACGGCGGGCGTCGTGTTCGTGATGACGTCCAACTACCCGCCCGACGAGCTGTATCCCGGCGGCCTCAAGCGCGAGAACTTCATTCCCACGATCAAGCTCCTGCGCGAGTGGCTCGACGTCGTCGAGGTCGACGGCGGCGTCGACTACCGCCTGCGCGCGCTCGAGCGCGTCTCCGCGTTCCACGTCCCCGCGGGCGCGGCTGCCGACGCCGCGATGGAGCGCGCGTTCGAGGCCATGCGCACGGGCCCCGACGAGTCGCCGCACCTCACCATCGAGGGCCGCGCGCTTCACGCGCGCAGGCGTGCCGGGAGCGCCGTGTGGTTCGACTTCGCCGCGCTGTGCGACGGCCCGCGCTCGCAGCGCGACTACCTCGAGCTCGCGCAGCGGTTCGCGGTGCTCTTCCTGTCCGGCATCCCGGTGATGAAGGCGGAGCAGGCCGACCTCGCGCGCCGCTTCACGTGGCTGGTCGACATCCTGTACGACCACCGCGTGAAGCTCGTCGCCTCCGCCGAGGCGCCCGCCGAAGCGCTCTACGTCGCGGGACGCAACGTCTTCGAGTTCCCGCGCACGGTGAGCCGCCTCACCGAGATGCGCACGCACGACTACATGGCGCTGCCGCACGCCACCGCGGGCGCGCCGGCGCCCGATCAAGTACCCGCCTAGCCAGCAAGAAGGAGGATCGCATGACCACATTCAAGGCCTATCGCACCTTCGAGGACAACGGCGTGGTGTCGAGCCACTTCGTCAACACCTCGATCGACGAGCTCGACCATGGCGACGTGGTGGTCCGCACGAAGTACTCGACGATCAACTACAAGGACGCGCTCTCGCACAACGGCACCGGCAAGATCATGCGCAAGTTCCCGACCATCGCCGGCATCGACATGGCCGGCACGGTCGAGGCGTCGGGCGACACGCGCTTCAAGAAGGGCGACAAGGTGATCGTGCACGGCTACGACATGGGCGTGGGCCACGACGGCGGCTACGCCGAGCGCGTGCGCGTTCCGGCGGACTGGGTCGTGCGCCGCCCGGAGAGCATGACCGCGTTCGACGCCATGACGCTCGGCACGGCCGGCTACACGGCAGCACTCGCGATCGAGCTCATGCAGCACAACGGGCTCATGCCCGACAACGGCCCCGTTGCCGTGACGGGTGCGACGGGAGGCGTGGGTTCGGTGGCGACCGAGATCCTCGCCAAGCTCGGCTACCACGTGGTCGCGATCACGGGCAAGGGCGAAGAGGCGAACTATCTGAAGAGCATCGGCGCCAAGGAGGTCGTGCTGCGGCAGTCGCTCGATCTCGCCAAGATCCGCCCGCTCGACCGCGCCACCTTCGCCGGCGCGATCGACAACCTCGGGGGCGACATCCTGTCGTGGCTGCTCTCCACGCAGAAGATCGGCGGCACGGTGGGCTCGGTCGGCCTTGCCGCGGGCTACAAGCTTTCCACGACCGTGATGCCCTTCATCCTGCGCGGGGTGCATCTGCTCGGCGTGGACAGCGCCAACACGCCGATGTCGTTGCGGCAGAAGATCTGGAACAAGCTCGCCGTCGAATGGCGGCCGGACCGCGTGCACGACATGGTCCGCACCATCGATTTCGACGAGCTCCCGACCCACTTCGACCCGTATCTGAAGGGCCTCGTGCGCGGCCGCACGGTGGTGCGCATCGCGCCCGACTCGCACGGCGGCTGACGACGTTGACATTGCGCAACCCCGGCCGGCGCCCGCTGCACTAGCATCGGGCGGTCGAACACAGCGAAGGGGCTACGATGGGCGGATACCGGGACTTCCACGCGCGGTCGATCGCGGATCGTGACGCGTTCTGGCGCGAGCGCGCGGCACTCGTCGACTGGCACACGCCTTTCACGCAGGTCCTCGACTACTCGCGGCCGCCGTTCGCGCGCTGGTACGTCGGCGGGCGCACGAACCTGTGCCACAACGCGGTGGACCGCCACGTCGCGGCGCGCGGCGACCAGGCGGCGCTGGTCTACATCTCCACGGAGACCGGGCAGCAGACGGGCTACACGTACCGCCAGCTGCACGCGGAGGTCAATCGCTGCGCGCGAGTCCTCAAGGAGCTCGGCGTCGGCCGGGGCGACCGCGTGCTGATCTACATGCCGATGATCGCGGAAGCGGTATTCGCGATGCTCGCCTGCGCGCGCATCGGCGCCATCCACTCCGTCGTGTTCGGCGGATTCGCCGCGGCGAGCCTCGCCACGCGCATCGACGACGCAAAGCCCGAGGTCATGATCACGGCCGACGCCGGCATGCGCGGCGGCAAGGCCGTGCCGTACAAGCATCTCGTGGACGAGGCGTGCCGCCTCGCCAAGTTCGCGCCGAAGCACGTGTTGATCGTCGACCGCGGCCTCGATCCCGGCATGCCGCGCACCGCGGGACGCGACCTCGACTACGCCGAGCTTGCGCGCAAGCATCCGAACGCGAGCGTGCCGTGCGAATGGCTCGAGTCGAGCGAGCCCTCGTACATCCTCTACACCTCCGGCACCACCGGCAAGCCGAAGGGCGTGCAGCGCGACACCGGCGGCTACGCGGTCGCGCTCACGGCGTCGATGCGCGACATTTTCTGCGTGGCGCCCGGCGAGACGATGTTCACGACGAGCGACATCGGCTGGGTCGTGGGGCATTCCTACATCATTTACGGGCCGCTCCTGAACGGCTCGACCACGATCATGTACGAGGGGCTGCCGATCCGCCCCGATCCGTCGATCTGGTGGAAGATCGTCGCCGAGCACGGCGCCAAGACGATGTTCAGCTCGCCCACCGCCATTCGCGTGCTGAAGAAGCAGGACCCGGCGTACATGAGGCAGCACGACATCCGATCGCTCAAGTACCTGTTCCTCGCCGGGGAGCCGCTCGACGAGCCGACCGCGCGTTGGGTCTCCGACGCGCTGGGCGGCACTGCGATCGTCGACAACTATTGGCAGACCGAGTCGGGGTGGCCGATCCTGTCGGCGCAGCTCGGGGTCGAGGAGACGCCGCGCAAGTTCGGCAGCCCGTCGTTCCCCGCGGCGGGCTACGACGTCCGCCTCGTGAGCGAGGTCACGGGCGGCGAGGCGGGGGTCGGCGAGAAGGGCGTGCTTGCGATCGCGCCGCCGCTCCCGCCGGGATGCATGTCGACCGTGTGGGGCGACGACGACCGCTTCGTGAGCACGTATTTCAAGACGTTCCCAGGGAAGCTTCTCTACTCCACGTTCGACTGGGCCATGCGCGACGCCGACGGCTACTACTTCGTGCTGGGCCGCACCGACGACGTGATCAACGTGGCGGGGCACCGCCTCGGGACCCGCGAGATCGAGGAAGCCGTGCAGGCGCATGCCGGCATCGCGGAGGTCGCGGTGGTCGGGGTGGCGGACGCGCTCAAGGGCCAGATCCCGGTCGCGTTCGCCGTCGTGAAGGATCCCGCGCGGGTGGCGACACCCGAAGCCGCCGCGGGGATGCGCAAGGAAGTGATGGACACCGTCGACCGCGAGCTCGGGGCGATCGCCCGGCCGGGTGCCGTGCACTTCGTCACGCTCCTGCCGAAGACGCGCTCGGGGAAGCTCCTTCGCCGCTCGATCCAGGCTCTCGCCGAGGGACGCGACCCGGGCGACCTCACGACCATCGAGGACCCGGGGGCGCTCGAGCAGATCAAGGCCGCACTTGCCGCGCGTTAGCAAAGGGTTAAATCGACCAAGGGTGCACGCGCCTCGCGGGTGCATCTCCACCAGAAGTTTTCCGCGATAATGCGGGGTCATGCCGACCCCGCATGCGCCTTTCACCGAGTTCCTTCGCGGCGGCATCGTCGAGAGCGTGCACGCGGGCTCGGTCGCGGTCGTCGATCGCGACGGGCGACTGCTTTACGGGGCGGGGTCGCCGGAGTTCGTGACCTTCACGCGAAGCTCGCTCAAGCCGCTGCAGGCGCTGCCCTTCGTCGCCGCGGGCGGGCTCGACCGCTTCAGGTTCACCCAGGCCGAGACCGCGCTGCTCTGCGCGAGCCACTCCGGGGAGCCGAGGCACGTCGAGGCGGCGGCGTCGATGCTCTCCAAGGCGGGCAACGACGCGGGCGACCTGCAATGCGGCACGCATCCGCCGATGTGGTACGAAACGCACGGCGAGATCCCGCCGCAACCGCCGTACTCGCCGCTTGCGCACAACTGCTCCGGCAAGCACAGCGGGATGCTCGCCCACTGCGTGGCCTGCGCCTATGGCCGCCACGACTACCTCGAGCTCGAGCACCCGCTGCAGCGCGAGATCCGCGCGGCGGTCGCTCACATGACCGGCACGCACGAGCCTGACCTGATTCCCGGCATCGATGGCTGCTCCGCCCCCAATTACGCGCTGCCGCTCGCCCGGCTCGCGTTCGCGTTCGCCCGTCTCGCGGCGCCGGGGGCCGATCCCGTCTACGGCGAGGCGCCGCGCCGGCTCGCCGATGCCATGACCGCCTGTCCGGAAATGGTGTCGGGCGAAGGGCGCATCGACCTCGCGCTTACGTGCGCGGGCCGGGGCGACTGGGTCTGCAAGGTCGGGGCCGAAGGCGTCCAAGCGATCGGCGTGCGCAGCCGAGGCATCGGGATCGCGCTCAAGGTGGCCGACGGCAGCCGGCGCGGGCTGCACCCCGCCACGGTGGCTACGCTCGACCAGCTGGGGCTCCTCGACGCCGACGCGCGCAGGGCGCTGGCGCCCTGGGCGGTCCCCGCGTTGCGCAACTTCCGGGGACTGCCGACGGGGGAAGGGCGGGCGGTCCTTGTCCTGGACAAAATCAACCGACCCCTCGGCGGCGTCAGGGACGGCACCGGACAATGAACTTAACCCTCTCGCAACAGTCTGTTACGCAAGCGCGCGCCCCGGCAAGAATCCCGTGGCCAGGCCGGGCCGGACCTTCGAGGCGGCCGGCCGCCGCACCTGCCGTTCGGCAGGACAACAACGAATGATTCAGGGACTTCCCGCGGATGGGTGATCGCGAAGTCGATCAGCAGCTCGTCGAGCGTGCGCAGCGGGGCGACAAGCACGCTTTCGAGCTCCTGGTCATGAAGTACCAGCGGAAGCTGGGTCGGCTGTTGTCGCGGCTGGTGCGCGACCCGGCGGAGGTGGAGGACGTGGCGCAGGAAGCATTCATCAAGGCGTACCGCGCACTCCCGAGCTTCCGTGGCGACAGTGCGTTCTACACGTGGCTGTATCGCATAGCGATCAACACGGCGAAGAACTACCTGGTCGCGATGGGGCGCCGGGCCCCGACGTCGACGTCCTTCGACAACGAGGACGCCGAGAGCTTCGAGGATGCGGAGCAGTTGCGGGACAGTGCCACACCGGAGGACGAGCTGATCGGCAAGCAGATCGCCGCCACGGTGAACAAGGCGATGGATGCGTTGCCCGAGGACCTGCGCACGGCGATCACGCTGCGCGAGATCGAAGGGCTGAGCTACGAGGAAATTGCGGTGGTGATGAATTGTCCAATCGGTACCGTGCGCTCGCGTATCTTCCGCGCGCGGGAAGCGATTGCCGCCGAGCTGCGGCCGCAGCTCGGGACGGACGAAAACCGGAGATGGTGATGAACGAGAACATTTCGCGCCTCATGGACGGCGAGGTCGAGGACGCCGAGTTCGATCGTTGCGTGGCCGAGCTCAGATCCGAGGACGCGATGCGAACGTGGATGTGCTACCACGTGATCGGGGATACCTTGAGGGGCGCGCACGGGATGTCCACTCGCTTCTCGGTGCGCTTTTCGGCCGCACTGGCCGTCGAGCCCACCGTGCTGGCGCCGCCCCCTTCCCGGCACCGAGCCTCGCAGCCCGCCACATTCGCGTTGGCGGTCGCGGCGACGCTCACTGCGGTCGCGGTCGTCGCCTGGACCGCCTTCTCGATGGTCGAAGTCCCCCCTACCGCCGTCGCCAAGGCCCGCGAGGCCGCGACGCTGCGCGCCGCGCAGGTCAGGCCGCCGGCGGACGTCGGCACCGAATACCTGTTGGCTCACCAGGAATACTCGCCGGCCATGGCGATCCAGGGGGGCGGCCCGTTCCTGCGCGCCGCCACCGCGACGGCCATCGAGCCGCCGCGACCGCAATAACGACAACGACACGATATGCACGCACGGTGGGGAGCGCCGGTCATCCGGTGCATGGCGCTGGTGGTCGCAGCCGGGCTCGCGAGCCCGCTCGCGCAGGCGCAAGGCTACGCCGCGCAATGGCTCACGCGGGTGCAGCAGTCGGCCCGCTCGCTCAACTACACGGGAACCGTGCTCGTCCGCCAGGGTGCGCGCTTCGACACGTTCCGCCTCGCGCACCTTTTCGAGGATGGCCAGGAATCGGAGAAGCTCCTTAGCCTGGACGGCCCGGCGCGCGAGATCGTGCGCTCGGCGACCGAGGTGCGCTACTACTTCCCCGACGCCAAGGTCGTCCGCGTGGAGCCGCGCACGATCCGCAACGTATTCCCCTCGCTTTCGCCCGAGCAGGCGGCGAACCTCGCGCAGTACTACGAGTTCAAGCTCGTGCCCGGCGGCCGGATCGCCGGCCGGGTCACCGAGATGGCGACCTTCGAGCCGCGCGATGGCCTGCGCTATGCGCACCGGTTCTGGTCCGACCCGACGACGGGCCTGCTCCTCAAATCGCGCCTGGTCAACGAGAAGGGCGAGGTCATCGAGGAGTTCGCGTTCACCGACGTGATGATCAACGCCAAGGTCGACAAGGACATGGTGAAGCCGTCGTGGACGTCGGTGCCCGCGGACTGGCATGTGACGCAGGCCGGGCCGGGAGAGCTCACCCAGAAAGACACCGGCTGGACGGTGAACAAGCTGCCGCCGGGCTTTCTCAAGATCAGCGAGGGTTTCCGCCAGCTTGCCGGCAAGCGCGACCCCGCGGCGCATCTCGTCTATTCCGACGGACTGGTCGCCATCAGCGTGTTCATCGAGCCGTTCGTCGTCACGCAGACGCAGATTGGATTGACGCAGACCGGCGGCCTCGCCCAGTATTCCACGCGCAGCGACGCCTACCGCGTGACCGTCATCGGCGAGGCGCCGCCGGCGACCGTGCAGCAGATCGGCCAGTCGGTCAGCCGCAAGCCGTAACCTTCCTACTCGAAGCCTCGCGTTGCCTCGCGAGATAATTCCCAACTAGAGGAACCATGTCCATTCGCACCCTCGTCCGCCCCGGCCTCGCCGCCGGTCTACTGTGCATCGTCTCGACGCTCGCCTTCGCCCAGGCGGGCAATCCGGCGCAAGGAAAAGTCGGCCTGCCCGACTTCACCGATCTCTACGACAAGAGCAGCCCGGCGGTGGTGTCGATTGACGTCACGCAGAAGGCGCGCCGCGCGCGCGGCATGCCCGAGCTCTCCGAGGACGACCCGTTCTACGAGTTCTTCCGCCGCTTCGGGCAGGTGCCGCCGCGGCGCGGGCCGGAACGCGACCCCGAGGCGCAATCCGTGGGGTCGGGCTTCATCATCGGCAGCAACGGCGAGGTGATCACGAACGCGCACGTCGTCGACGGCGCGGACGAGGTCACCGTGCGCCTGTCCGACAAGCGCGAGTTCAAAGCGAAGGTGATCGGCGCCGACAAGCGCACCGACGTGGCGCTGCTGAAGATCGATGCCAAGGACCTGCCGAAGGTCACGATCGGCGACCCCGACAAGCTGCGCGTGGGCGAATGGGTGGTCGCCATCGGCAAGCCGTTCGGGCTCGAGAACACCATGACCGCGGGCATCGTGAGCGCGAAGGGGCGCGACCTGCCGCAGGAGAACCTCGTTCCCTTCATCCAGACCGACGTCGCGATCAATCCGGGCAACTCGGGCGGGCCGCTGTTCAACATGCGCGGCGAGGTCGTCGGCATCAACTCGCTCATCTACTCGCGCACGGGCGGCTACATGGGACTCGCCTTCGCGATCCCGATCGACGTCGCGATGAACACGGTCGCGCAACTCAAGGAAAAGGGTCGCGTCACGCGCGGGCGCATCGGCGTGCAGATCCAGCCGGTGAGCAAGGAGGAAGCCGACGCGTTCGGGCTGGGTGCCCCGCGCGGTGCGCTCGTCAACGGCGTGGAGGCGGACGGCCCCGCGGCGAAGGCGGGTGTCGAGATCGGCGACATCATCATCAAGGCCGACGGCAAGGACGTGCACTCGTCGAACGAGCTGCCACGCATCATCACCATGGTGCGTCCGGGCACGAAGATCCCGATCACCGTGTGGCGCAAGGGCACGCAGAAAGACTTCACCATTACGGTGGCCGAGATGAAGGAGGAGGGCGCCACACCCGCCACGAAGGGCAAGGGACCGGCGCCCAAGGAGAAGGCCAAGCCCAACAAGATGGGGCTCGTGCTCTCGGACCTGACCGATGATCAGAAGAAGGAAGCCAACGTCAAGGCTGGCGTGATGGTGGACGACGTCGCGCCCAGCGTGCGCGGCAACGTTCAGGCGGGCGACGTGATCATCGCCATCGTGCGCGGCGGCGTCACGACCGACGCGAAGTCGGCGGCGCAGGTGAACGACCTGCTGTCGAAGGTGGACAAGGGAGCCTCGGTCACGCTGCAGATGAAGCGCGGTGAGCAGCAGTTCTTTGCGACGGTGAGGGCGCTCAATGGCGAATAGTTTTCGCTGAAAGGCGTCGCGAAAACGATTCGGTGGCGTCACCGCGGGAAGCTCGGGAGCGGCCCTTCGCTTCCCGCGCGGAAACGGCGGAAGGCGCGTCGAGCAGGCGCGCGTTGTGCGCGGCTCGGTAACGCGCGTATGCGAGCCTGCAGCTTTCGTGGAGGCCGACGTTGGCCGTGCTGACCCTCCTTTCGCGCCCCTACTGCCACCTCTGCGACGAGATGCGCGACGCCATGCATCCGGTCGCCCGGCGGTACGACGCGGCGGTCATCGAGGTCGACGTCGACGCCTACCCGGACCTCGAGGCCGCCTTCGGCGATGCCGTGCCGGTGCTCATGCTCGGCGCGCCCGCGGACGGTGTCGAGCTGTGCCGCTACCGCTTCGATCGCGAGCGCGTGGAGGCCGCGCTCCGCAAGTTCGCGTCGTAAGACATAATCGGTTAAAATTCAATGCTTTCGCAGGGCACCGCGCGGTGCCCTGCGACTTTGTAGACCCGCCCTCGTGCGCCACATCCGCAACTTCTCGATCATCGCCCACATCGACCACGGCAAGTCGACCCTGGCCGACCGCTTCATCCAGCGCTGCGGCGGCCTGTCCGAGCGCGAGATGAGCGAGCAGGTCTTGGACTCGATGGACCTCGAGCGCGAGCGCGGCATCACGATCAAGGCGCAGACGGCGACGCTGTCCTACACCGCCCGCGACGGCGAGACGTACGAGTTCCACCTAATCGACACGCCGGGGCACGTCGACTTCGCCTACGAAGTCTCGCGCTCGCTCGCCGCGTGCGAGGGCGCGCTGCTCGTGGTGGACGCCTCCCAAGGCGTGGAGGCGCAGACCGTCGCCAACTGCTACACGGCGATCGAGCAGGGCGTGGAAGTGATCCCGGTGCTCAACAAGATCGACCTGCCGTCCGCCGATCCCGAGCGCGTGATCGACGAGATCGAGGACATCATCGGCATCGACGCCACCGATGCGGTGCGCGCAAGCGCGAAGAACGGGATCGGCATCGACGACATTCTCGAGGCGGTGATCGAGAAGGTGCCACCGCCTTCGGGGGACGCCGCAGCGCCGCTGACCGCCCTCATCATCGACTCGTGGTTCGACAACTACGTCGGGGTGGTCATGCTCGTGCGCGTGATGGACGGCACGCTGCGGCCGAAGGACAAGATCGAGCTCATGGCGAGCGGCGCCACGTATTACTGCGAGCAGGTCGGGGTGTTCACGCCGAAAGCGCTCGCGCGCGAGGAGCTGTCCGCGGGCGACGTCGGGTTCGTCATCGCGGGCATCAAGGAGATCCACGCGGCGCGCGTGGGCGATACCGTGACGCTGGTCGCGCGGCCCGCAGCGGCGCCGCTCCCCGGATTCAAAGAGGTGAAGCCGCAGGTCTTTGCGGGCCTCTATCCGGTGGAGGCCAACCAGTACGAGGCGCTGCGCGACGCGCTGACCAAGCTGCAGCTCAACGACTCGGCGCTGCAGTTCGAGCCCGAGGTCTCGCAGGCGCTGGGCTTCGGCTTCCGTTGCGGCTTCCTCGGGCTGCTGCACATGGACATCGTGCAGGAGCGCCTCGAGCGCGAGTACGACATGGAGCTCATCACCACGGCGCCCACCGTGGTCTACCAGGTGGCGCTCAAGGACGGCACGGTGATCGACATCGAGAATCCGTCCAGGCTGCCCGATCCGTCCAAGATCGAGGAGCTTCGCGAGCCGATCATCGTCGCCAACATCCTTGTGCCGCCGGATCACGTCGGCGCGGTGCTGCAGCTGTGCACGGAAAAACGCGGCAAGCAGAAGAAGATGCAGTACCTGGGCACCCAGGTATCGCTGCAATACGA
>DATJXV010000166.1:0-5502 GCA_035499955.1 Casimicrobiaceae bacterium | reverse complement strand
ATCGTCGAGAACAACGGCGTGTACGGCCTCACCAAGGGGCAGTTCTCGGCGACGGCCGACAAGGGCAGCAAGAGCAAGCGCGGCGCGGTGAACAGCGACGAGCCCATCGATCTCGCGGTGCTGGCGCTCACGCTTGGCGCGACCTTCGTCGCCCGGGGCTTCTCCGGCGACAAGGAGCAGTTGGTGCCGCTCATCAAGGCGGCGGTGGCGCACCACGGCGCGGCGTTCATCGACGTCGTGAGCCCGTGTGTGGCGTTCAACAACCATCCCGGCTCGACCAAGAGCTACGACTACGTGCGCGAGCACAACGAGTCGGTCAACCGGCTCGACTTCATCTCGCCGCGCGACCCGATCACGACGAGCTACGCGCCAGGCGAGGTGCGCAGCATCGTGCTGCACGACGGCGGCAGCATCCGCCTGCGCAAGGTAGGCGAGAACTACGATCCGTCCGACCGCGCGGCAGCGATGGGCTATCTCGAGGCGCGGCGCCAGGCCGGCGAGGTGGTCACGGGTCTTTTGTACCTGCACTCCGATACCGCCGACATGCACGACGCGCTCGACACCGTCGCGGCGCCGCTCAACGCGTTGTCCGACGCCGACCTGGTGCCGGGGAGCGCCGCGCTGGCGGAGTTGAACGCGGCGCTGCGCTAGCGACGCGCCTACCCTCCACGTCGCAGGGCCGGCGAGGCCGGCGGCCCTCGCCCGGGCAGCGCAAGGACCGCCCGGGTCGGCGCGTCACATCTTTCTGTGCGTCGCGGTCACCATCGTGCCCGCGGGCACCGCGGTGATCGTGCGGATTTCATCGCCGCCGTCCACGATCACGCCGCGCTCCATCAACGTGACGCCCGGCGCGGGATGGAACTCGATGTCGATCGCGCAGTCGTCGTTGATGCGGTACGTCCCGGTCCCGTACCGACCCGGGACATAGCCGGTAACCTCTCCCTTGACGTTGTCCCACTGCTGGACACCACCAAGGCCGTCGTACTGGCGCACGACGACCCCGATGACCGTTTCCGTCCCGCCGGGAGCTGCGCGATGTCCCGAGAGCTGAACGCCGTACGTGCCCTGGATAGTCTGGTTGTCGCACCACGTGCGCGGTGCGGGATTGGCGGCGGTGGCCGCCGTGGAGAGGCCGAGGACGAACGCCGCGGCGATTGCGCGCTGCTTCAACGTGATCATGAATGACTCCCGAGCTGGTCAGTGTGATGGATTGCGCGACAAGCGCCGCGCATGAACAGACTCGGGCACTTTGCCGCGCACCGGGCCTTGCGACGAATCCGGCAGTTCGCGGCGCGAGCGCAGCGATCGCCGGTGCTACATGCCCCTGAACAGGTGCACGTACGACTCGCTGACCGGTAATGTCTCGCTGCGGCTCTTGAGCTTCACGCTCAAGTGCCCGCGAAAGTCGCGCACGATGCCGGCCGTGTAGTTGATGTTGACGAGCGTCGAGCGATGGATCCGCCAGAACACGTCGGGATCGACCGCCTCGGCGAGCTCCCGGATCGGCCGCCGGATGAGCGCTTCCCGGTCCGGCGTGACAACCGTCGTGTATTTGTCGTCGGCGCGGAAGTAGCAAACGTTCTCGACCGTGATGAGCGACGTCGTGTTGCCCTGCAACGCCGTCACCCAGCGCAGGAACTGCTTGCCGCCGCGCGTACTGTCTGCGAGCAGCGTGAGGATGCGGTCGAGGTTGGCGGGGCGCTCGCGCATGCGGTCCTTGAGGCGCGACACGGTTTCCGCGAGGCGCGCGGTGGAGAACGGCTTGAGCACGTAGTCCACGGCGCCTTGCTCGAAGGCCGCCACCGCGTACTTGTCGTAGGCAGTCACGAACACGACGTGGCACTTGCCGCTGGCGAGACGCGCGACCTCGAGCCCCGTCATTCCCGGCATCCGGATGTCGAGGACGAGGATGTCCGGTGAATGCTCGGCGAAGGCGCGCGTAGCCTCGACGCCGTCCGAGGCTTCGGCGACGATCGCAAGCTCGGGCCACAGCGCGGCAAGCCGCGCGCGCAGCTCTCCGCGCAGCACTTCTTCGTCTTCAGCGAGGACGGCGGTCGGCGCGCTCATAGGGAATCTCCAGGATGGCCTGACTGCGGTCGTGCATCGCCGGTTGCAGTGCGAGCGAGCCGGTGTCCCCGTAGAGCGCGTCGAGGCGCTCGCGCACTGCGTCCACGGTCGCCGACGGCGCCGACGCAGAAAACGCCGATGCGGGACCGATCACGGTGACGCAGACGCGGCCGCCCGACTCCGCAGTCACGAGCAATACGGCGCGGTTCCTGTCACTGCCGCTCTCCGCGGCGCACTGGACCAGCGGGAGCAGCAGCATCGGCGCGACTGTCGCGTCGCCGGGCGCCTCGTCCTTGATCGCGAACGCCAGCCGGCCGCCGCTGCGTATGCGCATGATGTCGAGCCAAGTGCCGGCCAGCTCGAGCTCGACGGCGAGTGTCGACGACGAGTCCTCGATTGCCGGCAACAAGGCGCGTAGGTAAACGATGAGCTGGTCGAGAACCTTCGCGCCGCGCGATGCATCTTCGTCGTAGAGGCGCTCGACGTCCGACAGCGTTTCGAAGAGAAAGCGCGGCTCTACGCGCGCCTGCAGCGCCACGAGTCGCGCCTCGAGGGTCTGCCGCGCCACGCGCGCACGGTCGCCCCGGAGATTGCGCAGCAGACGAGTCTGGCGGCGCGCATCGAGCGCCTGTGCATACGCAAGGGCAGCCAACGACGTAACGAGCATGAAGTTCGGAGCCACGAGCAGGAGCTGCAGTGGATAGGAGAGGGACGTCTCGACCAAGCGCCCGGACATGAGCCAGTTGGTGAATCCGATGTCCACGATCGCGGAGAGGAAGCCCGCGGCGAGGGCAGCGGTGACGAACGGCACCCACTTTGGCCATCGCGTGGTCCGGACGTTTGCCGCGAATGTGAGCCCAACGAGCGTCGTAACCGCCAGGTTGACGCTCATGCTCACCGCCAGCGCGAGCTGGATACGCCAATCCGAGGGGTCGCGGCGGAGGATGACGCCTATCGTCAGGCCGACGCCAAAGACAACGCCTACGGCAACGGCGAACCTTAGCTTGCGAAGTGTCAAGCCCCGCCAGGTGGCGCGAAGCAACCGAGAAGCTCGCGCAAGCGGATTCACCTTCGCGGAGGCGAGCACGGCGACCGTCATGCGGCACCCGCGTTGGTGACAAATTCTGCCGGCAGGTCGATGCGTGCCACCACGCCACGATTGGGAGCGTCGACGAGTTGAAGTTCGGCGCTGGCGCCGAACTGGTGGCGCAGTCTCGCCTGGATGTTAGCGAGCCCGACGCCGACGCCCCATGCATCCTGCAGGCCCCGGCCGTCGTCGACAACCTCGATGGTGAGCTTGCCTTCGTCGACGCGCGCGTTGATGCAGATTCGGCCTCCCTCCTGAAGCGGCCCCAGGCCGTGAATTATCGAATTCTCGACCAGCGTGGCGAGCATCATCGGCGGTACGTGAATCGCGTGCAGGGGTTGCGGCACGTCGACATCCACGCTAAGGCGAGGTCCCATGCGGATTCTCTGCACGTTGAGATAGGCCAGAACCAGCGCGAGCTCTCGTCCGAGCGTGGAGGCCGTCTCGCGCAGGACGGGCAGTGAGGCGGTCAGGTAGTGCGACAGATGGCGGAGCATCGTGCGGCCCGAGGCAGCGTCCGTCTCGTACAGACGCCGTATGTTCGCGAGCGCGTTGAACAGGAAGTGAGGCTCGATCTGGGCCTGGAGCGCCGAGAGCCTCGCTTCGGCGTTCTCGCGCTCCACTTCGTCGCGGAACTGCAGCTCCTGCTCGACATCCGTGGCCGCATCGACCTCCCGCCTGAGATAGAGCCACAATGCCGCGGCCAGGACACCGACGTGGAGGTCGTTCACAACGGCCCATCCGGTCCAGCGGACCGCCCTTCCAAGGGTACTCCCGCCCTCGTCGATGAGGCGGACGATGTAATTGTCGGGCGCGAGAATCGGCAGCGCCGCGGCGACGAGCGTGACGCCGAGCGCCTCGCCCACAAGCGCGCCGCCGATCAGCGACACCACCTGCCGCCGGTGGTCGCGGGATCCCCGATTGACGGCTGCGACCATGAACAGCACGAGCGGCGCATACCTCATTAGTATGAATACGGTCGATTTCGCATACCCGGCCGCAAAGGCTTCGAAGCCCTCACCGCTGACGAGCGGCAGATACGCAAAGGGCTTGCTGGCTGCCAAGACCAGCACCATCAGGCAGAAGATGCCGAGGCGCTTCCACGTGATTCCGTGAAACGTAGCGCCGAGCCAAGCACGTAGCGGGCCGGTCTCGGCCGGCCCACCCGCCAGGCGCCCGGAATCGGGGTTACCGTTGTTTCGTTCGGTCACGGCGGCGGCGGGTCGCACGTTTGCTGGCTCGGAACGGCATGATAGTCCGTGCCCGCAGGTGTCCCGATCGGAGGGGGTCGCGTAGCGATTTCAGGATGGCGGCGAGTTCAGCTCCGGCAGCGATCTCAGTGGCACACGGTGCCCGGCGAGCGAAACACCTGGCGCGTGATCGACTTGGTCTGTGTCGCTTTGTCGACACCATTGCCGAGGTCGACGTCGTAAGTGAACGTTCCGGCGTTGCCGTCGGTGAAGGTCAGTGTCGCAGTGCCGACTGTCGTTCGCGCGATGTTGGCGGGGTCGAACGGTACGGCGCTGAACGCCTGACCGCCGGTGAGCAACAGCGACCCGCTGTACGTATTGGGGGCCGTTTGCGGCATGGTCGCCGACAGCCAGAGCGGGTCGCGGTTGGAATCGTAGGTGAACCAGGTGGCGAAAATCGTCGTGCCCTGATGCGTCAGGTTCACCCCCCACCCGGACTCGCTCCCACCGGTCGCCCACCACAGGTCCTGATAGTTGGTCGCTTGCGCAAGGTCGGATTGCGCTCCCCAGGCGCAGGTGGGCCGCGGTCCAAAGGTTTGGGGCACGATCGCCTTCGTTTGCGTCGCCGCATTCGGCCCGTCGCTCACCGTGTAGGCAAACGTGCCGGTGACGTCGCTCGTGAACGTCAACGTTCCCGTACCGACGACCGTCACGGTCGCAGGCGGCACGAAGGCACTGAACGGAGCGCCGTTCGTGCGGATCAGCTGGCCGCTGTACACCCCTTCCGCCGTCTTGTTGGCCGTCATGGTCAGCCACCACGCCTTGCCGGCGGCGTTGTACGTGAACCAGGTGGCAAAGATCACGTCGCCCTGATGCGCGAAATTGATCCCCCAGCCCGACTCCGATGCCGCGGGCGCGTTCCACCACAGGCCCTGGTAATTGGCGCTCGCCGCGAGCTGCGCAGCCGTGACGGACGCGGTTTCGCCGGCGAGGTTGGTGGCGTTATTCTGGATCGGCGTGCCGTCGGCAGTGATCGCATGAACTCCGTCGTTCGGAAGTCCCGTGTAAGTCACCAGGCTCGCCCCCAGTGCAACGGTGCCGCTCGGGATTTGCAGGAAGTTGTTCGGGATCACGAAATCGGGCGGGATCAAACCCAGG
>DATJXV010000165.1:0-10554 GCA_035499955.1 Casimicrobiaceae bacterium | reverse complement strand
CGCGCGGCACGCTGCCGCAAGTGAAGATCTCGCTTGCGCAGGGCGACGATCTCGTGCGACTGCTCCAGTACGTGCGGCCGCTCGGCAAGCTTCGGATGGCCGTCGTTCACCCGTGCGACGCCGTGAGCCTGTCGGCCGCGCTCGACGCCCGCGCCGCCGGCCTGATCGAGCCTGTGCTGATCGGACCGCGCGCGCGTCTTCTGGCGGTGGCGGAGAAGTCGGAACTGAAGATCGACGGCCTCGCGATCGACGACGCGCCGCACAGTCACGCGGCGGCCGCCCGCGCCGTCGAGCTCGCGCTCGCGGGCAAGGTCGATGCGCTCATGAAAGGCAGCCTGCACACCGACGAGCTGATGGCCGCAGTGGTCGCGAGCCCGTTGCGCACGGGACGTCGCATGAGCCATTGCTTCCTCATGCAGACGCCGGCGTACCCGCGACCGTTCATCATCACCGACGCGGCGCTCAACATCACGCCCACGCTCCCGGACAAGGCGGACATCGTACGCAATGCCGTGGATCTCGCCCATGCGTTCGGCCTCGCGCGCCCGCGCGTAGCGATTCTCGCCGCCGTGGAAACGGTCAACCCGCACATGCCCGCCACGCTCGATGCGGCGGCGCTCTGCAAGATGGCCGACCGCGGCCAGATCGAAGGCTGCCTCATCGACGGCCCGCTCGCATTCGACAACGCGATCTCCGCGGCCGCGGCGCGCACCAAGGGAATCACGTCCGAGGTCGCAGGTGCCGCCGATATCCTGGTCGTTCCCGATCTCGAGAGCGGCAACATGCTCGCGAAGCAGCTCACGTACTTGGGCGGGGCGGTCAACGCCGGCATCGTCGTCGGCGCGCGTGTTCCGGTCGTGCTCACCAGCCGCGCCGATCCGCGCGAATCGCGCATTGCGTCCTGCGCGGTGGCGCTCGTCTCGGCACGCCGGCGCTCGGAGCCGCCCGCATTGGAGGCCGCGGCGTGACCGTCCCCATTCTCGTGCTCAACTGCGGCTCGTCGAGCATCAAGTTCGCGCTGTTCGACGGCGGCGTCGCGCCGGTGCCGCGCACGCCGCTGTGGGTCGGCAGAATCGATGGCATCGGCGGCGGCAACCCGCGATTGGTCCAGGGTCGCGCGGCGCCGGTGGCGCTTGTCCTCGGTCCGGCCGACCCGCATCGGGCGGCGCTGCAGCACGTGCGGGCAACGATCGAGGAGCAGACGCATGGAAGACTTCCGGCCGCCGTATCGCATCGCGTGGTGCACGGGGGCAGCAGCTACGCAGCGCCGGTACGCCTCGATCACGCCGTCCTCGCCGACCTCGAAGCGCTGATTCCCCTCGCACCGCTGCACCAGCCGTTCGCGCTCGAGGCGATTAGGGTGCTGCTCGCGGAGGCGGCGCAAGTGCCGCAGATCGCGTGCTTCGACACGGCGTTCCACCGCACGCTTGCGGAGGTGGAGCAGATGCTGCCGCTTCCCTATGCGCAATGGGAGCGCGGCGTGCGCCGGTACGGCTTCCACGGACTGTCGTACGAATATATGACCGTCGCGCTCCCGGAGCGCCACGGCGACGCGGCGCGCGGCCGAACGATCGTCGCCCATCTCGGAAGCGGCGCGAGCCTGTGCGCGATGCTCGACCTCGAAAGTGTCGCCACGACGATGGGATTTTCGGCGCTCGATGGCCTGATGATGGGCACGCGATGCGGCTCCCTCGACCCGGGTGTCATCCTGCACCTCCTCGACAGCCAGAACCTCGACGTCGCGGGGCTGACTCGTCTGCTGTATCACGAATCCGGACTGCTCGGCGTCTCGGGGGTGTCGGCAAGCCCGAAGGACCTGCTCGAGATCGAAGCGGCCAACCCGCGGGCGCACGTGGCCCTCGATTTGTACGTGCGGAGGATCGTACGCGAGATCGGCGCGCTCACGGCCGCACTCGGCGGCGTGGACATGCTTGTCTTCACCGCCGGCGTCGGCGAGCACAGCGCCGAGCTGCGCCATCGGATCTGCCGCAACCTCGAATGGCTCGGCGTGCGCATCGACGACGCGGCGAACCAGGCACACGCGCCGACGATCTCGCACCCGCGCGGCCGTGTGCGTGTGGCCGTCGAACCGACCAACGAGGAATGGATCGCCGCGTCGCACGCGGCGAGTCACCTTCGCAGCAGCAGGCGCTGCCTGCCGGACGCGCCGGCGCTCATCCAAGGGGACGAAACGTGACCATGCAAACCGACCCCATGCTCATCGCGTGGTGGGCGAAAAATCTCGAGGAGCTCGATCGCGAGATCGCCCGCCTCGCCGTGCTGTGCCGCGTGAGGATCCTGGAATCCGGCGTCGTCGAGCGCGTCCTGCGCAACGACGCGTCGGTATGCGGCGCGACGAATCCCCCCGCTTTCGAGAAGCTTCACAACCTGCTCGTCATGCACTTCCTGGTCCGCAAGCGGTCGGTGGAGGCGGTCGGCCAAGTGCAGACGGCGCAGATCGAGCAGGACGTGATCGATCGCCTTGCAAAGCCGTACGCGGAGCTCGTCGACGCGCGGCCATCTGAATAGCCCATGGATACCAGCGTCATCAGCGCCATGTCCGGCGTGCTCGGCTCGCTGGTCGGCGGATCGGCGACCGTGGCCACCGCATGGATCACGCAGAGGACGCTGACGCGCCGCGAGCTCAACGTCCGCGACATGCGCCAGCGGGAAAAGCTCTATGCCGAGTTCATTGCGGAATGCGCAAGGCTGCTCATCGACGCTTTCACGCACACGCTCGACAATCCGGAGAAGCTGCTAGGGCTCTACGCGCTCACCAATCGCATCCGCCTCACCGCTTCGCAGCCCGTCCTCGCCGAAGCGGAGCATCTGCTGAGCCACATCACCGACCAGTACTTCTCGCGCAACCTGAGTGTGGAGGAGATGCGCGAACTGGCCCACTCCACGCGCGGGGACCCGTTGCGCGCGTTCGGCGAGGCCTGCCGGGCCGAGCTCAGGTCGATCCGCACCCGCCTCTAGCCGGCGTCCGACGAATTCCCGACGCAACGTCGACGCTTCGCTGACGACTTGCGGTCCCCGATTCCTTACGCTCACAGCCATGTCCAACTCCGCCCCCGCCGCCGTGTCCCACCGCCGCTTGCGCGTACTCGCCGCGTCGATTGCACTCGCGTTGGCGGGTTGTGCGACCCCGGTGCTGAAGCCCTCGCTCGACGACATGCCCGGCCGCTTCGCCGCGGCCCCAGCAACGGTCGCGGAGCCCGAGGTGGCATGGTGGGAGGGGTTCAACGACCCGGTCCTTTCCGGCCTCATCCGCCGCGCGGCGCAGCAAAACCGCGACGTCAAGGTCGCGGCCGAGCGCGTGCGCGCGGCGCGCGCCGGCGAGACGATCAGCCGCTCCTGGCTGTTCCCGACCGTAGGACTCGGCGGCGCCGCGTTCGACCACACGACGAACTACGACTCGATCCTCAAGAACTTCGTCCCCGAAGCCGCGAACACCCGGGCGGCGCAGCTCGGGCTGGGCGTTTCGTGGGAGGTCGACCTGTTCGGCCGCCTGCGGGCGGGCGCCGCCGCCGCCGCCGCCGATACGCTCGCCGTCGAAAACGGCGCCAGGGGCGTCCGCCTTCTGGTGCTGAGCGACGTTGCGACCAACTACTTCATGCTCGTCGGCGCCACCCGCCAGCTCGAAACCGTGCGCGCGATCGCCGCCGCGCAGGACGAGACGCTGCACCTGGTATCGGCCCGCCAGCGCGTCGGACTCGCCACACCGTTCGACGTCGAGCGCGCGCAGACCGAAGCTTCGCGTGCGCACGCGGCCATACCGCCGCTCGAGACGCTGGCCGCCGTGTCGCGGCACCGCATCGCCGTGCTCATCGGCGACCAGGCGTTCAATGCAGCGAGCATAACGCCGTCGACGGCCGAGCCTACGGTGCCGCCGGCACGACCGGGGCAACCGGCCGAGCTCCTGCAACGCCGGCCCGACCTCCTCATCGCGAACGCGCAGCTCGACGCGGCCAACGCGCGGCGGCAGCAGGCCATGGCCGAATGGTTCCCTCGGCTGATCCTCGGCGCCGTGTTCGGCCGCGAGAGCATCGATCTGAACGGCATCGCCCTCGGGGCGGCGCGTTTCACCAATGTTGCGGCGCTGCTCGCGATGCCGCTGTTCAACGCCGGTCGCACGCAGGCGATCAACGACATCGCGGAAAGCGCGCAGCGCGAGGCCGTGTTGCACTACGAAGACGCGATTTCGCGCGCCTTGGAAGACGTCGAGAACACGCTCGTCGCGCTCCAGGACGAAAGACAGCGCGCGCAGTCGCTCAACAGCGCGGCGGCGTCGGCCGATGCGGCGCTCGGTCGCGCGCAATCGCTGTACGACCGCGGACAGATCGACCTCCTGCCGTTGCTCGATGCGCAGCGCGTGCGACTGGCCGTGCGTGTCGGCGCCAACGATGCCAATACGCAACTGCTGCTCGACAGCGTTCAACTGTACAAGGCGCTCGGCGGCGGCTGGGAAGCGTTCGAGACGGTTGCCGAGCCCGCCCCGTCCACCACCGCACCTTCTCCGAAATCATGAAATTCCATCGACCCATCCGAGGCACTGCCGTGAATCCGTCCTTCGCCCCCGCATCGATCGTGTTGGCGGTGATCGCCATCGCCGTGCTGAGCGCGTGCTCGTCGAAGCCGGCCCCCGAGCCGCTGCGCACGGTGCGCACGGCCGAGGTGCGTTACGACAACACCCGGGAAACGAACCGCTACGTCGGTACCGTGCAATCGCGGCACGAAATCAACGAGGCGTTTCGGGTGGGCGGCAAGGTCGTCCAGCGCAAGGTCGACGTTGGCCAGAAGGTGCGCGAGGGCGACGTGCTTGCGGTGCTCGACGATACCGATTACCGGCTCGCCGTGGACGCCGCCCAGCAACAGCTCACCGCCGCCACGACCCAAGCGCGGCAAGCGGATTCGGACCGCAGGCGACTCGACGCCTTGAAGGGCGACGGATCGGTCAGTCCCTCCGACGACGAGAAGGCGCAGACGGCAGCCCGCACGACGGCGGCCGCGGCCGAGGCCGAGGCGCGCAAGCTCGATCTCGCGCGCAATCGCCTCGCGTACACGGTGCTGCGGGCGTCGCGAGCGGGCGTGGTTACCGCGGTGCGCTTCGAAGTCGGCCAGGTGGTCGCGGAGGGCCAGCCCCTCGTGTCGATCGCCAACGAAGGCGAGCCCGAAATCGTGGTGGACGTCCCCGAAGACGACCTCGAGACATTCAAGTCCTCGCGCTACAACGCGTGGCTCGCGAGCGCGCCGGGCGATGGGTTTGAAGTCGCCCTGCGCGAGCTCGCGCCGCAAGCGGCGGCGCAAACGCGGACGTTCCGCGCTCGCATGAAGCCCGCATCGCCGCGGCCCCTTCCGCTCGGCGCGACCGCCACGCTCGTCGTCGAGCGCCCGGTCGGCGCGGTCGCAGCGGCGGCGATTCCCGCTGCGGCGATCACGCAGGACAAGGGACAGCCGGCCGTCTGGGTGGTGCGACGCGAAGGCGCCGAGCCCTACGGAACGGTCAACCTCTCCAAGGTATCCGTGCACGGGTATCGCAACGACGAAGTGCTCGTATCGGGGCCGTCCGCCGGCGAGCTCGTCGTCACCGCCGGTGTACAGAAGATGGCACCCGGCCTCAGGGTCGCGCTCGGCGCGCCCGCCAACGTCGAAGCCACGCAGGCCGCGCGATGAAATCGTTCAACCTCACCGATTGGGCGCTGAATCATCGCGCCACCGTGCTGTTCGTGATCCTCGCGGTCATGATCGGGGGCGCCCTCGGCTTCAAGAAGCTGGGCCAGCTCGAGGACCCGAACTTCTCGGTGCCTTCGATGACCGTGATGCTGATGTGGCCGGGCGCGACGGCGCAGCAAATGCAGGACGAGGTGCTCAACCGCATGGAGAAGAAGTTCGAGCAGCTCGACCATTTCGAGAAGGTCGTGACCTATGCGCGCCAGGGCTTCGCGGGTATGACCCTGACGGTCAAGGGCGGCACCTCGCACGCCGATCAGCGCGAGGCGTGGTACCAGGCGCGCAAGAAGTTCAGCGACATCAAGCTCGAGCTTCCCGACGGCGTGATCGGGCCGATCTTCAACGACGAATACGGCGACGTCACCGGATTGCTCTACGCCGTCAAGGGCGACGGCGTGGATCAGTGGGAGCTCTCCGATGTCGCCGAAGACATCAAGCGCCGCCTTCTCAAGGTGCCGATGGTCAAGAAGGTCGACGTCTACGGCAAGCAGGCGAAGAAAGTCTACGTCGAGTTCTCCAACGAGCGGCTCGCGGCGCTCGGCATCACGCCCCTCATGATCGCGGAGAGCCTGCACAACCAGAACGCGGTGCTCGCGAGCGGCCAGATCGACACCAAGTCCGACCGCGTGATGGTGCGGGTGAGCGGGCAGTTCGCGAGCCTCGACGACATCCGCAACGTCCCCATCTTCGCCGGCGGACGCGAGTTGAAGCTCGGCGACTTCACGACCGTGACGCGCGGGTACGAGGACCCGCCGAAATACACCGTGCGTCACAACGGGCAGGACGTGCTGATGCTCGGCATCGTGATGACGGACGACGGCAATATCGTCGAGCTCGGCAAGTCGATCGAGGCGGCGGTCACTAGGATCCAATCGGAGCTTCCCTATGGCGTGGAGCTCGAGCGCGTCGCCGATCAGCCGACGGTGGTCAGCGAATCGGTGTGGGAGTTCGAGCGGTCGCTCCTCGAAGCACTAAGCATCGTGCTGGCGGTCTGCCTGGTCAGTCTCGGCTGGCGCACCGGGATCGTGGTCGGGATCTCGGTTCCCATCGTGCTCGGCGTGGTCGCGCTCGTAATGCTCGCGATGGGCTGGAACCTCGAGCGCGTATCGCTCGGTTCGCTGATCATCGCGCTGGGACTGCTCGTCGACGACGGGATCATCGCGGTGGAGATGATGGTCGTGAAGATGGAGGAAGGCTGGGACCGCGTCAAGGCGGCCGCTTTCTCCTACGCGTCGACCGCGATGCCGCGGCTGACCGGCGCACTCATCACGACGGCGGCTTTCATGCCCATCGGCTTCTCCAAGTCGACCACTGGCGAGTACGCCGGCGGTATCTTCTGGATCGTCGGCACCGCCGTCGTCTTCTCGTGGATCGTCTCGGGACTTATCACGCCCTACCTTGCCGTGAAGATGCTTCCCGACTTCGAGAAGCACGGCGAGCACGGCAACGCGTACCAGACGCCGTTCTACCGGAAGCTGCGCGGACTGATCGACTTCGCGATCGAGCGCCGCTGGTGGGTGATCGGCGCCACGGCCGCGGCATTCGCTCTCGCGATCGTGGGAAGCCGGCTCGTCCCGCAGCAGTTCTTCCCGAACAGCGACCGACCCGAGCTCGTCGTCGAGCTGCGCCTGAAGGAAGGCGCATCGTTCGCGGCCACGACCGAGCAGGTCAAGAAGATGGAGGCCGTGCTCAAGAAGGACGAGGACGTCCGCTTCTTCACAGCCTACACCGGCGGCGGCCAGCCGCGGTTCTACCTGGCGCTCAATCCCGAGCTTCCGAGCCCGAGCTACGCGGTCTTCGTCCTCATGACCAAGGACGTGCAGGCACGCGAACGTGTGCGCGCGCGGTTGATGGCGATGGTCAACAACGAGTTTCCCGACGTGTGGGTGCGCGTGACGCGCCTCGAGCTCGGGCCGCCGGTCGGCTTCCCGGTCCAGTTCCGCGTCGTCGGGCCCGATACGCAGAAGGTGCGCGAGATCGCGCGCGAGGTCGAAGCCGTGGTTACGGCGAGCCCCAAGGTACGCGACGTGCAACTCGACTGGAACGACCCGGTTCGCACCCTGAGAGTGGACATTGACCAGGACAAGGCGCGCGCGCTCGGTCTCGCTCCGGCGGACGTTGCATTCGTGGCGCAGACGCTGATGAGCGGCGCAACGCTGTCGCAACTGCGCGAGCACGAAGACCTCGTCGACATCGTCGCGCGCGCCGTGCCTTCCGAACGGCTCAACCTCGACACCCTGAAGAGCCTGAACCTCTACACACGGGACGGGACGGTGGTGCCCGTATCGCAAGTCGCCCGCGTGCGCTACGAGCTCGAAGAGCCGGTGCTGCGGCGGCGCAATCGCGACATGGCGATCACCGTGCGCGCCGACGTGAAGGACGGCGAGCAGGGCGTATCGGTCACCAAGGAGATCGTGCCGCAGCTCCAAGGCATCGAAGCGAAGCTGCCGTCCGGGTATCGCATCGACGTGGGCGGCGCGGTCGAGGAAAGCGACAAGGCGAATACGGCCCTGGCGGCGGTGTTCCCGGTCATGCTCGTCACGATCCTCGCGATCCTGATGCTGCAGCTGCAGAGCTTCTCCAAGATGTTCATGGTGCTCCTCACGGCGCCGCTTGGACTGATCGGGGTCGTCGCCGCGCTGCTCATCTTCCAGGCTCCGCTCGGCTTCGTGGCGATCCTCGGCGTGACCGCACTCTGCGGAATGATCATGCGCAACTCGGTGATCCTGGTCGACCAGGTGCGCGAGGAGATGGAGCTCGGCCTCGACCCGTGGAACGCGGTGCTCGAAGCGGCCGTACACCGGACGCGGCCGGTCATGCTCACGGCGGCGGCCACCGTGCTCGCCATGATCCCGCTCGCGCGCAGCATCTTCTGGGGCCCCATGGCGATCGCGATCATGGGCGGCCTTACCGTCGCCACCGTGCTCACGATCTTCTTCGTGCCGGCGCTTTACGCCGCATGGTTCAAGGTGCGGCGCGTGGCGCCGTCCGAGTCGGCGCAACCCGACGCCGTGCCTGCACCAGCGGTCTGACGCGCCATGCTCGCGAACCCGAAGCTCGTGCATGCCAAGGCGGTGGCCATCGGCCTGCTGCTCGCATCGATGCTCGCGGGCTGCGCTACCAATCGCATGATGCCGACGCCGGTCGTCTACACCGGCCCGGAGGCGAAGTCGGTGTTCGCAGGCGCGGGGACCGGGTCGGCGCCACCCCCGCTCGATCTCTTGTTCCTCACGGACCGGGCGAAGGGCGACGGTGTGGAGGAGCCGTACACCTCCGAACGCTCGCGCTCGATCGCCTTCGGGTCGACGATCGTCGAAATCAACGACGACCGGTCGCTCGCGCTCGGACCGACCAAGGAGCTCGGCCGATTTCCCCCTATTCCGTATCCGCTCACGGCCGCCTCCGACGGCATGCAGCGAGCGCCATCCGTTGTCGAGGCGCACGAGCAGGCGAAGCTTCGCTTGCAGGAGGAGATAGCGCGCCGCCTTTCGATCGCGCGCCGCAAGGAGGTCGTCCTGTTCGTGCACGGCTACCGCGAGAGCTTCGAAGACGCCGCGATGACGATGGGTGAACTTTGTCACTTCCTCGGGCGGGACTTCGTCTGCGCGATCTTCACCTGGCCGGCCGGAGCCACGGGCGGCCGGCTGTTCGGCTACGACGTCGACTACGAATCGAGCGAATACGCCGTGCAGGACCTGGTGAAGGTGATCCGCATCATCGCGGCGACACCGGGACTTGAGCGAATTCATTTCATCGCGCACAGCCGAGGAACGGACACGCTTGCATCGGCGCTGGCCGACTTGAGCGTGCAAGCCTATGCCGGCAGGAGCTCGCCGGCGCAGGCGTTTCACGTCGGCAACGTCGTGCTCGTCGCGCCCGATCTCGATGGCGACGTGGCCCTGGCCAAGATCTTCAAGGTCTTCTCCGATCCCGATCTGCCCTTCGGAGAGCGGCCCGATCCGCTGGCGACCATCCCGCCGTCTCCCGGACTGAAGCTCACGTTGTACGTGTCGCGCGACGACAAGGCGCTCGCGACTTCCGGCTGGCTGTTCGGCAGCATCGCCAGGCTCGGACGCATCGACGCGAGCATGTTCACGCCCGACCAGATCGCGATGATCGGAAACCTCGACGCGGTGGACATCATCGAGGTACGAGGCGCGACGGATTTCTTCGGCCACAGCTACTTCGTTTCGAACCCCAACGTCAGCGGCGACATCGTCGCGATGCTCCGCTACGGCCTGCGTCCGAACGAACCTGGCCGGCCACTCGAGAACGTCGTAGGCCCGTTCTGGCGAGTGGCGGGCAGTTGACTGACGATACTCACATAGGAGCGTGAATCATGAAATCGATCATCCGCCGAATCCGCAATCACCTGCGCATCGTTGCGAAACGCAGGCGCGTACGTCGCGACATGCCGCCCGATTGGGCCCAGGCGCCTTGCCAGGGCGACGATTGGGAAGACCGCTACGCCGAAATGCGCAGGGTCGTTGCCGCCACGATGCTGCTCGGCTGAGAATGCAATGAGGCTGCAGAACAGGATTTGCATCGTGACCAGTGCCGCCAGCGGCATCGGCAAGGCGGATGGTCGTGAGGCACGGCTGGTGCATGCAATGAATACAACCAACCCGTTTTCGACCGCCCGCCAGTTCATGTGGGGAGTCTTGATCGGTGCCGCGTTGCTGACCGTGATATTTCTTCTCGTATGATCAACAAGGAGATGGTGATGTTGAAACGATTGCTGAGAGCTTCGGGTATGTGCTTGTGTCTGGCCGCCATGATCGCCGCCAACCCGGTCCTCGCCGACAGCGACTACGGCAAGGT
>DATJXV010000164.1:0-13054 GCA_035499955.1 Casimicrobiaceae bacterium | reverse complement strand
CGGCGAGAAAATAGACCGCCCACGCGGCGTCTGCGGGCGCGGCCTCGGTGAAATAGCGCTCGAGTGCTGCGACCTTCGCGTTGGTCGCGGTCGTTGCGTCGAGCTCGGCGTACAGCTCGGCGAAGCGCTTCATCCGGCGTCTTCCGTCGGGGGCTCGTCGTCGTCGAAGTCGCCGAACTCGGTCGCGAACGCGCTCGCTTCCAGGCCCTGCTCGGCGAGCCAGCGCACCATCACGCCTTCGAAGCCGTGCGTGACGATGACGCGCGTCGCGCCGGTCGCGGCGATCGCGCGCAGCAGCCCCGGCCAGTCGGCGTGGTCGCTCAGCACGAAGCCGCGGTCCACGGCGCGCCTGCGGCGCGTGCCGCGGATCTGCATCCAGCCGCTCGCAAAGGCATCGCCCAGGTCGCCGAAGCGGCGCAGCCACGGCGAGCGCTGCGCGGACGGCGGCGCGAGCACGAGACAGCGGCGCAAGAGCGCCGGATCGGCGATCTCGGTCACGAGCTGCGTGGGCGGAAGCGCGACGCCACTCGCGCGATAGGCACGGTTGATCGCGTCGACCGCGCCGTGCACGACGATCGGGCCGATTGCGGGATCCACGCCGCGCAGGATGCGCTGCGCCTTGCCGAGCGCATAGCCGAAGAGCACGCTCGCGCGGCCCGCGTCGGCGTTGCCGCGCCACCACCCGTCGATGCCTGCGAAGACTTCGGCCTGCGGCGCCCAGCGGTAGATCGGCAATCCGAAGGTCGACTCGGTGACGAAGCAATGGCAGCGCACGGACTCGAACGGCGCGCACGTGGGGTCGTACTCGCGCGGATCGTCGCGGTCGCCGGCGACGAAGTAGTCGCCCGAGACGACCCAGACTTCGCCGCGATGCTCGATGCGCACCTGCGCCGATCCCAGCACGTGCCCCGCGGGATGGAGGCTCACGACGACGTCGTTGTGCCGCAGCGGCTCGCCATAGGGAAGCGTCGTGAGCGCGATCTCGCCCAGGCGTGCGCGCATCACGTTCGCGGCGTCGGCAGCCGCGAGATAGCTGCCGTGCCCGCGGCTCGCGTGGTCGCCGTGCGCGTGCGTGACGACCGCGCGCGCGACCGGGCGCCAAGGGTCGATGAAGAAGTCGCCCGGCGGGCAATACAACCCTTCGGGACGCAGGACGACGAGATCGGGCATGGAGGGGGAACGGCTGTCGGCTGACTCCTACCGAAAACAAGGTACGCGGCCGATAGCCGCCGAGGCCCGGCGCGGCGATAGTTCGCGCTGTCACGTCCAAGGAAACAATATCATGTCGATCGGGACGATTCTTCTCATCATTCTCATCCTTCTGCTCATCGGAGCGCTGCCGTCGTGGCCTTACAGTCAGGGCTGGGGCTACTATCCGAGCGGCATCGCGGGCGTGGTCGTCGTGGTGCTGGTGCTGCTCCTGTTGATGGGCCGGATCTGACGGCAGCAAGACAGGGCGCGGCAGGAGCCGCAGCCTCGAACCCGGCGCGGCCGATGCGCCGCCGTACACTCTCCCGCGTGAGCTCGTCGATCGAAGATTACGCGCTGATAGGCAACCTGCGCACCGCCGCGCTGGTGGGGCGCGACGGGTCGATCGACTGGCTCTGCGTGCCGCGCTTCGACGATGCGGCGTGCTTCTGCGCGCTTCTCGGCACACCCGAGCACGGCCGCTGGTCGATCGCGCCGGCGCGGGCCGTGCGAGCGGTCAGGCGCCGCTACCGCGGCGACTCGCTGATCCTCGAGACCACGTTCGACACCGCGGCGGGAAGCGTGCGCATCGTCGACTTCATGCCGGTGTGGGAAGGCCGCACCGACCTCGTGCGCATCGTCGAGGGCATGCGCGGCCGTGTGGCGCTGCGCATGGATCTCGCGTTTCGCTTCGGCTACGGCGACGTGATCCCTTGGGTGCGCCGAGTCGACGGGACGCTGCGCGCGACGGCCGGACCGATTTCCGCCGACGTCCGCGGCGGCGTGGACACCGAAGGCGAAGCCTTCCACACCGTCGCCGACTTCAGCGTTGCCGCAGGACAGCGCGTCCCGTTCGTGATCACGTTCTACGCCTCGCACCTGCCGCCGCCGCTGCCCATCGATCCCTTCGCCGCGTACGCGGCCACGCAGCGCTACTGGCGGGGCTGGTGCGCGCAATGCGCCTACGAAGGCCGCTCGCGCGATCTCGTCATCCGCTCGCTCGTCACGCTGAAGGGCCTGATCCACGTGCCGACCGGCGGCATCGTCGCCGCGCCGACGACATCGCTGCCGGAAAGCCCGGGCGGCGCCCGCAACTGGGATTACCGCTACTGCTGGGTGCGCGACTCAACGTTCACGCTGTACGCCCTGCTGCTGTCGGGCTACCGCGAGGAAGCCGGCGCCTGGCGCGACTGGCTCCTGCGATCGGCGGCGGGAAGACCGGAAGACCTGCAATCGCTCTACGGCGTGGACGGCGACCGCGTGCGCACGGAATTCGCCATGCCGTGGCTTCCGGGCTACGAAGGTGCGAAGCCAGTGCGGGTCGGCAACGCGGCGTCGGCCCAGCTCCAGCTCGACGTGTTCGGCGAGCTTCTCGATGCGCTTTCGCTCGCGCGCGCCGCCGGCTTGCCGGGAAGCGCCGACGCCTGGCGCTTCGAGGTCGCGCTCCTCGCCTTCCTCGAGCGAAGCTGGACTCGGCCCGACCACGGCATCTGGGAAACGCGCGGCGATAAGCGCCACTTCACCCACTCGAAGGTGATGGTGTGGGTGGCCTTCGACCGCGCCATCCAGGACGTCGAGCGGTATGGGCTCGCGGGCCCGCTCGCACGCTGGCGCAAGCTGCGCGATCGCATCCATGCCGACGTGTGCAGGCAGGGCTTCGACGCAAAGCGCAACACGTTCGTTCAGTACTACGGGGCGAGCGAGGTCGACGCGAGCCTGCTTCTCATTCCGCAGGTCGGGTTCCTGCCGCCGCGCGATCCGCGCGTCCTCGGCACCATCAGGGCGATCGAGCGCGATCTCCTGGTCGATGGGCTCGTCATGCGCTACCGTACGCTGCCGGCGCTCGAGCAGGCGCCGCCGCACGAGGGCCGCTTCCTCGCCTGCTCGTTCTGGCTCGCCGACGCGCTCGCGCTGTCCGGCCGCAACGGCGCGGCGCAGCGGCTCTTCAAGCGCCTGCTGGGACTGTGCAACGACGTCGGGCTGCTCGCGGAGGAATACGATCCGGTGCGGCGGCGCATGCTCGGCAACTTCCCGCAGGCGCTGTCCCACCTCGCGCTCGTGAACACGGCGCGCAACCTCGCCCGCCCGGGCGGGCCGGCCGAGCACCGCAGCCGGCGCGGATCGAAGGGATTGTGAGCGCCGCCGGGCGTGCGGGCGGTTGCCCGCAAGTAACCAAACGGTTAACATCGCGGGCATGGCCGTCACGAGCACCGACGCCGCGGCTTCCGCCCGCCACGGCGCCCGCGACAGCGAGCGCACGCAGGCGGCGATCCTCGCCGCGGCAACGTCGGAGTTCGCCCGCCACGGCCTGGGCGGCGCGCGCGTGGACCGCATCGCGCAGCGGGCCCGCGCCAACAAGCGGATGCTGTACTACTACTACGGAAGCAAGGACGGACTCTTCCTCGCTGTCATGGAGGACACCTACGCGCGCATCCGCCGCGCCGAGACGTCGCTGACGCTGCTCGACGTCGACCCCGTCGAAAGCGTGCGTCGCCTCGTCGAATTCACCTGGGAGTACTATCGGAGCCACCCCGAGTTCCTCACGCTTCTGAACACCGAGAACCTGCACCAGGCGAGCCACCTGCGCAAATCGAAGAAGGTGCGCGAGATGAATTCCCCAGTGATCGATACGCTGCGCACGGTGCTCGACCGCGGGCGCAAGGCCGGTGTCTTCCGCGCCGGCGTGGACCCGCTGCAGTTCTACATCTCGATCGCGGCGCTATCCTATTTCTACCTGTCGAACAACCACACGCTGTCGGCGGTGTTCGGGCGCGAGCTCGCCTCGCCCGCGGCCAAGGCCGCGCGCCTCGCCCACATGACCGATGTCGTGCTGGGCTACTTGAGGCCGGCCCAGTGAGCGCGAAGGAGGATCGCATGAAGGCTCCGCTCTGGCGGCGGATTCTGTACTCGGCCTGGGCGCGCCCCGTCCTGCTCATCGCCCTGCTGATCGTGCTCTGGCAGTTCGCCATCTGGATCTTCCGCATCCCGCCCTACCTGATCCCGGCGCCGATCGAGGTCGTGAAGCAGCTCATCAACGAATGGCCCAAGCTCCTGAAGGAGACGCTGGTGACGACTTACGCGACCCTCGGCGGCTTCGCGCTGTCGATCCTGTTCGGCATCCCAATGGCGCTGCTCATCGCGTACTCGCGCACGGTGGAGTCGTTCGTGTACCCGCTGCTCGTGTTCTCGCAGAGCGTGCCCAAGGTCGCGATCGCGCCGCTGTTCGTCGTGTGGTTCGGGTTCGGCATCATCCCGAAAATCATCGCCGCGTTCCTGCTCGGCTTCTTCCCGGTGGTCGTCTCCACCGTGGTCGGGTTCAAGTCGGTCGAGCGCGACATGATCGACCTCGCGCGCTCCATGAAGGCGAGCCGGCTGCAGATCTTCCTGCGCATCAGCCTGCCGCACGCCCTCCCCTCGATCTTCGCCGGCCTCAAGGTGTCGGTCACGCTGGCCGTGGTCGGCGCGGTGGTCGGCGAGTTCGTCGGCTCGAATTCCGGTATCGGCTACGTGCTGCAGATCGCCAACGGCAATTTCGACCTCCCGCTCATGTTCGCCGCGCTCACGATCCTGTCGCTCGTGGGCGTGGTCCTGTTCGCGCTCGTCGACCTGGTCGAGCGCCTCATGATCCCGTGGCACGCCTCGCAGCGCAACGACTTCAGCGCCACGGCATAGTCGCCAAAAAAGGAGGAATCGCAATGAAGAAAATCATTCTGGCGCTCGCTGCGGCGGCGAGCCTCGCGCTCTCGGGCGGGGCGGCCGCGCAGGCCAAGGACAAGGTCGTGCTGCTTCTCAACTGGTACACCTACAGCGAGCACGCGCCCTTCTACCTCGGCAAGGAGCGCGGCTACTACGACCAGGAAGGCATCGATCTCGACATCCAGGAGGGCCGGGGGTCGGGTGTCACGGTCCAGGCCGTGGCGGCCGGCACCGCGACGTTCGGCTACGCCGACGTGCCGACCATGATGAAGGCGGCCTCCAAGGGCGCGCCCGTCATTGCGGTCGGCGTCGCGCTGCAGACCTCGCCGATGTCGGTGATGGGATTCTCGGAGAAGAACATCAAAAAGCCCGAGGACATCAAGGGCAAGACCGTGGCCGTGACACCCGGCGACTCCATGTCGCAGATCTGGCCGCTGTTCATGAAGAAGACGGGCCTCAAGGAAGGCGACTTCAAGCAGGTCGCGGGTGACGCGCAGACCAAGCTCAACGCGGTCGTGAACAACCAGGCGGACCTGCTCTTGGGTTACGTCATGGACCAGGCGATCAAGCTCACCGACGCCACCAAGAAGCCCGTGACGCCGATCCGCTTCGCCGACTACGGCGTCAACATGGTGAGTTCCGGCATCGTCGTGCAGAAGGACTACCTCAAGGACCACCCGGACGTCGTCAAGCGCTTCCTCAAGGCCACGCAGCGGTCGATGGAAGAGGCCGCGAAGAATCCGGAGGCCGCGATCGACGCGATGCTCAAGGCGCAGCCGAAGTCGGGCGTGAAGGAGACCGCCATCGACGGCATGAAGGCGACGGCCGCGCTGTACAAGGGGCCGGACAATCCGAACGACAAGCCGCTGCGCGTCGGGAAGAAGAACATGGACGAGACGCTCATGCTGCTGGTCGAGTACGGCGGCCTCGACAAGGCGCAGGCCGGCAAGGCCGAAGATTACTACACCAACGCCTACCTGCCCTAACCCGCGTTGCACGCACGGCATGGCCGCGCCGCCGCAAGCGATCGGGCAGGCCGGCGCCGCCGCGCGCCGGCCGCTGATCGAGTTCGACCGCGTCGCCAAGACCTACGAAGCGCGCGACGGGCCCGTCGAGTCCTTGCGACCGATGTCGTTCGACATCAAGGACGGCGAGTTCATGGCCATCGTCGGTCCGTCGGGGTGCGGCAAGTCGACCTTGCTCAAGATGGTCGCGGGCCTGTTGCCGCTGTCCGCGGGCGAGATCCGCCTCGACGGCCGCGTCGTCACGGGCCCCCCGGACAACGTCGGGATTGTGTTCCAGAGCGCGGTGCTTCTCGCCTGGCGCAGCGTGCTCGACAACATCATGCTGCAGATCGAGATGCGGCGCCTGCCGAGGCCCGCCTACCTGCCGAAGGCACGCGAGCTTCTCAGGCTCACCGGCCTCGCCGACTTCGCCAACAGGTACCCGTGGCAGCTCTCGGGTGGCATGCAGCAGCGCGCGTCGATCTGCCGCGCGCTCGTGCACGACCCCGCCGTGCTGCTCATGGACGAGCCGTTCGGCGCGCTCGACGCCATGACGCGCGAGAAGATGAATGTCGAGCTGCAGCGCATCTGGTCGGAGACGCGCAAGACCGTCCTCTTCATCACGCACAGCATCCCGGAGGCGGTGTTCCTCGCCGACCGCGTGCTCGTGATGTCGGAGCGTCCCGGCACCGTCGCCGCGATCTACGACGTCGACCTGCCGCGGCCGCGTTCGCTGCGCGTGATGAGCGACAGCGACTTCGGCGCGCTCGCGCAGAAGATCCGCGCGCATTTCTACGCGCAGGGCACGCTCGACGCCTAAAGCTCATGTCCGGCGCCGCGCCCACCTTCCGCATCGCCGCCGTCGACTGCTTCGAGCAGCCCGTCCGCTATCGCATGCCGTTCCGCTTCGGGGCCGCGACGGTCGACAGCGGCGTGCAGGCGTTCGTGCGCGCGCGCGTCCATCTCGCCGACGGCCGCGAGGCGGAAGGCGCGGCCGCCGAGCTCATGGTGCCGAAGTGGTTCGACAAGGACCCGGCGCTGTCGAGCGAGCAAGGCGTCGAGCAGCTCCGGCGCGCGCTCACGATCTCGCGCGCCGTCTACCTCGAAGACGCAAGGCCGCGCACGGCGTTTGGCCACTTCGCCGCGCATGCGCATGAATGCGCGGAGGAAGGACGGCGGCAGCGCCTGCCGGCGCTCGCCGCGGCGTTCGGCCCGGCGGAAATCGACAAGGCGATCCTCGACGCCCTGTGCCGGGCGCTCGGGATCTCGTTCTACGACGCGGTCCGCCGCGACCGCATCGGATTCGCGCCGGGCGACGTCGCGCCCGACATCGCGGGCGCGGACGCGAGCGCGTTCCTGAGCTCGCTTTCGCCGCAGGCTTCGCTTCGCATCCGCCACACGGTCGGCATGGCGGACACGTTGCGAGGACACCCCGCGCGCCTGGACGACGGGCTGCCCGAGTCGCTGCAGGACGCGATCGCCCGCTACGGGCTGCGCGCGTTCAAGGTGAAGCTCGGCGGCGATCCCGCCGCCGATCTCGCGCGCCTGCGTGACATCGCGAGCGTGCTCGACGCGCTGCCCGACTACCGCGTGACGCTCGATTGCAACGAGCAATACGCGCCCGAGTCGCTCCAGGCGCTCTTGCGCACGCTGCGCGCGGACGCCTCGCTGCGCCGCCTCGCGAGCGCCGTACTCTTCGTCGAGCAGCCGCTGGCGCGCCTGCAGACGTTCGACGTCCACGTGGGTCCTCTGAGCGCGGGCTTCCCGATGCTCGCCGACGAGGCCGATGCCACGGTCGACGACTTCCCTCGAACGCGCGGCCGGGGATACGCCGGCGTGTCGAGCAAGAGCTGCAAGGGCTTGTACAAGTCGCTCGTCAACGCGCTTCGCTGCGCGGTGTGGGGCGACGGCGCCTTCCTGTCGGCCGAAGACCTGACCACGCCGCCGGGCCTCGCCGTGCAGCAGGACCTGGCGCTTGCGTCGATCCTCGGCATCGCGCACGTCGAGCGCAACGGATATCACTACCTCGCCGGCCCGCCCGGGCGCGAGCAGGCCGCGATCCTCGCACGCCATCCCGCGCTGTACGAAGGCTCGCGGCTTGCGGTGCGCGACGGCGTGGTCGCCATCGGATCGCTCGATTGCGAAGGCTTCGCGAGCGGCGCCCTCCCCGACTGGACCGTGCTCGCAGCCATGGGATTCACCGAATTCACGGAGTAGGCAAATGGCCACGACCCGACTCGGCATCATCATGAACGGCGTCACTGGACGGATGGGGATGAACCAGCATCTCATCCGCTCGATCGTCGCCATCCGCGCGCAGGGCGGAGTCGCACTGCGTAACGGCGACCGCGTGATGCCGGACCCTATCCTCGTCGGGCGCAATCGCGACAAGCTCGTCGCCCTCGCCGGGGCGCACGGCATCGAGCGCGTCGACACCGACCTCGACCGCGCGCTCGCGAACAAGGCCGACACGGTGTTCTTCGACGCCGCGACAACCCAGATGCGGCCCGGGCTCCTGCGACGCGCCATCGCCGCCGGCAAGCACGTCTATTGCGAGAAACCGATTGCCGTGGGTCTCGCTGAAGCGCTCGACATCGCGCGCACGGCGGAGCGCGCCGGCATCAAGCACGGCGCGGTGCAGGACAAGCTGTTCCTGCCGGGGTTGCTCAAGCTCCGCATGCTGCGCGACGCCGGCTTCTTCGGGCGCATGCTGTCGGTGCGCGGCGAGTTCGGCTACTGGGTGTTCGAGGGGGATTTGCAGCCCGCGCAGCGGCCGTCGTGGAACTACCGCGCCGAGGACGGCGGCGGCATCATCCTCGACATGATGTGCCACTGGCGCTACGTGCTCGACAACCTCTTCGGCGCGGTGAAGAGCGTCTCGTGCATCGGCGCGCATCACATCGGCAAGCGCTGGGACGAGCGCGGCGACGCGTACGCCGCCACCGCCGACGACGCGGCCTACGCGATGTTCGAGCTCGAAGGCGGCGTCATCGCGACCATCAACATGAGCTGGTGCGTGCGGGTGCGCCGCGACGACCTCGTCACGTTTCAGGTCGACGGCACGCACGGCTCGGCGGTCGCCGGCTTGCAGCAATGCCGCTCGCAATCGCGCGTCAACACGCCGAAGCCCGTGTGGAATCCCGACATCCCGCAGGCCATCGACCTCCTCGACGGCTGGGAGCTCGTACCCGACACGACGACCTACGAAAACGGCTTCAAGGTGCAGTGGGAGCATTTCATCCGCCACGTGATGGAGGACGCACCGTTCAAGTGGACGCTGCGCGAGGGCGCCAAGGGCGTGCAGCTCGTCGAGCTCGCGCATGCGAGCTGGAAGGAGCGCCGCTGGGTCGACGTGCCCAAGCTGCCGGCGTAGCACCGTGAACGCCCCGCACCCTTCGGACGTGTCGCTTCGCCTGCCGATCGCCGGCGGCGGCGTCGAATCGTACGCCCTGCGCGCGCCGGCCGCCTTCGCGAAGCGGACGCCGCGCGAATTCAATCGCGTCGCGTACTCGGCGGTGCACGTCGTGTCCGACCCGCTCGCCAGCGTGGATCCGTGGCTCGACGCGGCGATCGACTGGGACGCGACGATCGCCTACCGTCGTCATCTGTGGTCGCTCGGGCTCGGCGTGGCCGAGGCGATGGACACCGCGCAGCGCGGCATGGGCCTCGGCTGGACGACCTCGCTCGCGCTCATCCGGCGCACGCTGGAGGCTGCCCGCGACGTGCCGGGTGCGCTCGTCGCGAGCGGCGCGGGCACCGATCACCTCGCGCCGGAGGAGGTGCGCAGCGTCGACGATGTGATCGCCGCGTACGAGACGCAGATGGCCGCGATCGAAGCCCTGGGCGGCCGCCTCATCGTAATGGCGAGCCGGGCGCTCGCGCGCGCGGCGAAATCCCCGGCCGACTACGAGCGCGTGTACGACCGCATCCTTTCGCAGGCACGCGAGCCCGTGATCCTGCACTGGCTGGGCGAGATGTTCGACCCGGCGCTCGCCGGCTACTGGGGCGACGCCGATCACGCGCGGGCCATGGAGACCGCGCTCGGCGTCATCGCGGCCAACGCGTCCAAGGTCGACGGCATCAAGATATCGCTGCTCGACGCCGGAAAGGAAGTCGCCATGCGGCGCCGGCTGCCGCGCGGAGTTCGCATGTACACGGGAGACGACTTCAACTACGCCGACCTCATCGCCGGCGACGAGACGGGACACAGCGACGCGCTGCTCGGCATCTTCGACGCCATCGCGCCGGCAGCTTCGGCCGCGCTCGGCGCGCTCGCCGCGGGCGATCTCGCGCGCTTCCACGCGATCCTCGGACCCACTATGCCGCTGTCGCGCCACATCTTCGCCGCGCCGACGCGCTTCTACAAGACGGGGGTCGTGTTCCTCGCCTGGCTCAACGGCCACCAGTCGCATTTCACGATGGTGGGAGGCCAGCAGAGCGCGCGCAGCCTGCCGCACCTCATCGAGCTGTTCCGGCTCGCCGATGCGGCCGGCGTGCTGGCCGATCCGCCGCTCGCGGCCGCGCGCATGCGCACCCTGCTCGCAAGCCACGGGTTCGAGGCCTGATCGCGATGGCGAGCGCACCCGATCCCGCGCTGCTGTCGATCAACACGGCGACCGTGCGCGCTCAGTGGACGCTGCCGCAGATCGTGGATGCGCTGACCCGCCACGGCATCCGCGGCATCTCGCCGTGGCGCGACCAGGTCGCGGCGGCGGGCCTGAAGGAATCGGCGCATCGCATCCGCGACGCGGGGCTCACGGTCACCGGCCTGTGCCGCGGCGGCATGTTTCCCGCGCCCGACCGCGAAGGCCGCCACGCCGCGCTCGACGACAGCCGGCGCGCGGTCGACGAGGCGCTCGCGCTCGGCGCACGCTGCCTTGTGCTCGTGGTCGGCGGACTACCGAAGGACCGGCGCGGCGAGATCGTATCGAAGGACCTCGCCGGCGCGCGCGAGATGGTGCGCGACGGCGTGGGCGAGCTCCTGGACTATGCGCGCGGCGCGGGCATGCCACTCGCCATCGAGCCGCTGCACCCGATGTACGCAGCGGACCGCGCGTGCGTCAACACGATGGCGCAGGCCAACGCGTTGTGCGACGAGCTGTGCCCGAGCGGCAAGGACGGCCTCGGCATCGCGGTCGACGTGTATCACGTGTGGTGGGACTCCGATCTGCGCGCGCAGATCGAGCACGCCGGTGCGCGCGACCGACTTTTCGCCTACCACATCTGCGACTGGCTCGTGCCGACCACCGACCTGCTCAACGACCGGGGAATGATGGGCGACGGCGTGATCGACCTGCCGCTCGTCCGAAGCTGGATGGAGGCCGCGGGCTACCGCGGCATGCACGAGGTCGAGATCTTCTCCACCGGCAACTGGTGGAAGCGCGACGGCGACGAAGTGCTCCTCACGTGCCGGCAGCGGCACGAGCTTTCGACCTAGCCGCGTGATATCGCCTTTCCCGGCGCGGTGGGTGTCGCGCCCTGTCGTACGACCATGCGACAAGCTCGCGCAGATAGTCCACCGGGAAGCCTGCGACGTCGACGATGGTCACCCAGCCGTAGCGACCCCGGTAGCGGGCCGGCTTCACGCCCGGCACTTCGGTGAGCTCGACGAAGCGCTCGGGTGTGACCCGCACGCTGAATCGCCAGCGCTGCGGATCGCTCGTCTTGAAATAGGCGAATTTCCTTCCCGCGACCGTGTAGACGAGGAAGTTGTCGGGCTCGCCGTGCAGCGTCTCGGCGGCCTCGGGAAGGCCGCGGCAGAATCGCTTCAGCTGCGATACGTTCATGACCTTCGTCGCGGGCGCTCTACCGCGACCACTGGCTCCCTACGGGAACGGGTCCACGCAATCCGGGCTCTACTCCGTCACTCGACGCCTTCGACGATGCGCAGGTCGCGATCCACTGCGTCGCCGAGCGCACGCAGCGCTTCCTGGTACGCGGGGCTGTCGTGCGCCGCGATGGCTTGCGCCACGCTGTCGAACTCGATGATGACCGTGCGCTGCTCGAGGCCCTGCTCGTACACGCGCGAAGGCGTCCCCCGCGCCAGCGTGCGGCCGCCGAACGCGGCGAGTGCGGGCGCGGCGAGCTTCGCGTAGGCCGCCAGGGCGTTCGGGTCGCGGATCGAGCGGTATGCGGAGATCCAATAGGCTTTGGCCACGATGCCGTCTCCAAGTGAAAGTCAATTGTCCCGTGCGGCGTTGGCGAACGATTCGAGATAGCCGCAGCCGGTGCAGCGATACGTCGCAATCGGAAGCTGAGGCCGATTCCTCGTCTTCACGCCACCCCAGATGGACCTTTCCGGGGCTCCCCGCATCCATTGAGCCTGAAGGGTGGCCCCATAGGTTCGATCGACGACGAATCCCTCCTCCATCGTCCTCGAGCACTTGGGGCAGGTATGGATCACGAGGGCGGCCTCGGTCAGCCGGCCGGCTAGCGGAGCCAGCGGCCGACCACCTGGTCGTACTCTCCCGTCGCCTTCGCGAGATGGAACCATTGGTCGATCCAGGCCTTGAAGGCCGCGTCGCCGCGAGGCAGCAGCCACGCCATCTCGCCGTATTGCAGCGGCTTGTCGGGGTTGACCGCGCAAAGCCCGGGCCGGAGCTTCGACTGCACGATCGTCTCGACCGACTCGGAGATCATCACGTCGGCCTTGCCCTTGAGAATCTCGTCGAAGATCGTCGTGTTGTCGTCGTAGATGACGATCTTCGCCGTCTTGAAGTTGGCGCGCGCAAAGCGCTCGTTGCTGCCGCCGGGGTTCTCGATGACGGTCACGCCCGGCTTGTCGATGTCGGCGATGGTCTGGAACTTCGCGACGTTCTCGCATTTGGTGATCGGCGCCTTGCCGTTGACCATGTAGGCCGTGGAGAAGAACGCGAGCTTCTGCCGATCGAGCGTCACCGAAATGCCGCCGACCGCGACGTCGCACTTCTCGCGGAAGTCCTTCATCAGTGTCGGCCACGAGGACTTGACGATGTCGGCTTCGGCGCCGAGCGACTTCGCCGCCGCCCGGACGAGATCGACGTCGAGGCCCTCGAATCCGCCGTCCGCCTTCACGACGCTGAACGGCCGGTAATCGCCGGGCGTGCACACCCGGAGCTTGCCGGCCTTCTGCACTTCGTCCAGGCGTGAAGCAGGCGCATCTTGAGCGATGACGCCCGTCGTCGCGA
>DATJXV010000163.1:0-32872 GCA_035499955.1 Casimicrobiaceae bacterium | reverse complement strand
GCCGCGATCTTGCGCATCGCCGCCTCGGGCGCGCCGACGTCCTTGAAGCCGATGTGCGACACGCCCAAGTCGCACACGGCGTCGACCAGGTCCGCCGCATCCTCGACGGTGCGGTCCTGCCGGGTCAGCATGAAGATGAAGTCCACGGCTAATAAGCTCTCACGCCCTTCGGGACTGACGAACGGTGGACACGCGTCGGGGGCTTGGCAAGGAAAGGCGAACGCCCGGCGCAAGTGCTTTCACACTCGCGCCGGGCGACGTCTCCCCTCCGCTTCGGAGCCGTAAAACCGGCCCTCTCGTGGCAGGAGCCTTCTAGACCGCTTCCTCCGCGAACGCCTCCTCGCGGCGCTTCCTGATGTTCGGCAGGGCGATGAGGAGGATCAGGAGCACGGCGGCGACGAGCATGCCGAGCGAGATCGGTCGCGCGAGGAAGACCGTCGGGTCGCCGCGCGACAGGAGCAGGGCGCGGCGCAGGTTCTCTTCCATCATCGGCCCGAGCACGAATCCCAGCAGAAGCGGCGCCGGCTCGCAGCCCAGCTTCAGGAAGACGATGCCGACGAGGCCGAAGAACGCGGTCTGGCTCACGTCGAAGCTCGCGTTGCTGATGGTGTACACGCCGATCGCGCAGAAGAGCAGGATCGCCGGGTAGAGCACGCGGTAGGGCACCGTGAGGAGCTTGATCCACATGCCGATCAGCGGCAGGTTGAGAATCACGAGCATCAGGTTGCCCACCCACATCGAGGCGATGAGCCCCCAGAAGAGCGCCGGGTTGGAGCTCATCACCTGCGGTCCCGGCTGGATGTTGTGGATGGTCATGGCGCCGACCATCATGGCCATGACCGCGTTCTCCGGGATGCCGAGCGTCAGGAGCGGAATGAAGGAGGTCTGCGCTCCCGCGTTGTTGGCGGACTCGGGCCCCGCCACGCCCTGGATCGCCCCCTTGCCGAACTGCGAAGGATCCTTCGCCAGTTTCTTTTCCACCGAATAAGAAGCGAAGGAGGACAGCATTGCCCCGCCCCCGGGGAGGATGCCGAGGACGGAGCCCAAACCCGTACCGCGCAGCACGGCCGGCCATGCCGCCCGGATCTGCTCCTTCGATAACCAGAATCCCTTGACCTTGCTCGTGACGAGCTCGCGCACCTCGGTCGTCTCGAGGTTCGCGATGATCTCGGCGAAGCCGAAGAGCCCCATCGCGACGCTCACCACGCCGATGCCGTCCGACAGCTCGGGCACGCCGAACGCGAAGCGCTGCGCGCCGGAGTTGACGTCCGTGCCGACGATGCCGAGCAGAAGCCCCGTCACGACCATCGCGATCGCCTTGGCGAGCGAGCCGCTCGCGAGCACCACGGCGCCGATGAGGCCCAGCACCATCAGGGAGAAATATTCGGCCGGCCCGAACTTGAGCGCGAGCTCGGACAACGGCACTGCGACCGTCGCCACGAGGATCGTCGCCACGGTGCCGGCGAAGAAGGATCCCAGCGCGGCGATGGACAGCGCCGCACCCGCCTGGCCCTTGCGCGCCATCTGGTAGCCGTCGAGGCACGTCACCGCCGACGACGTCTCGCCCGGCATGTTGAGCAGGATCGACGTGGTCGACCCGCCGTACTGCGCGCCGTAGTAGATCGCCGCGAGCATCACGAGCGCGGACACGGGCGAAAGCGCATACGTGGTGGGCAGGAGCATCGCGATGGTCGCGACCGGGCCGATGCCGGGCAGGACGCCGATCAGCGTGCCGACGAGCGAGCCGACGAGCGCGTACAGGAGGTTCGCGGGCGTGAGCGCGACGCCGAAGCCGATTGCGAGGTGATTGAGCAGGTCCATGGCCGCTCAACCCGCAGCGATGAACACGGGCCAGATCGGCAGCTGCAGGTGCAGGCCGACGATGAACACGCCGACCGCCAGGGCGGCGAGCAGCACGCCGATGACGATCGACTCCTTCCAGCGGAACTCGTGGCTCGCCGAGCTTGCGCCGACGATGAGGAATACGGTGGAGATCGCGAGCCCGAGGTAGGTGACGATGTGCCCGAAGATCACGACGGTGCCGAGCACGATGAAAGTCGGCTTCCAGTAGAAGCGCGGAATGCGCGGCCCGTCGGTGCGCACGCCGTTGAGCGCGACGATCGAGCCGAGCACGATGAGCAGGATGCCGAGGATGCGCGGGAAGTAGCCGGGTCCCATCCGCGCGGCGGTGCCAAGCGTGTAGGCGGAGCCCAGCCAGATCGCGGCAACGCCTAGACAGATGAACAGGATGCCGGCCCAGAAATCCTTGGGATTGCGGATCTTTTCCAAGACAACGCCTCGTGCGTGAAAGGTTAGGCGAACAAGCTTTCAGTTCGCTTTCAAACCCTTGATGCGGGGCAGCAATCGCCATGAGGTAAATTGCGAGGGCGATGCAGATCCGCATCCTAGCGGTCGAGGACGACCCGCACATCGCGAGCCTGCTGACGGTCGAGCTGGGCCGGCTCGGTTATTCGCTGCTCGCCGTCGGCACGGCGGCGGAGGCGCTCGACCAGGCGCGCGCGTGGTCGCCGAGCCTCATGCTGCTCGACTTGGGACTCCCCGACCGCGACGGCGCCGACGTCCTGCGCGAGCTTCGCGCGGGCGGCAACGCCTTGCCGGTGATCTGCCTCACCGCACGCGACCAGCCCGTGGAGCGGGTGGGCGGCCTGCGCGCCGGCGCCGACGACTACATCGTGAAGCCTTTCGACATCGGCGAGCTCGACGCGCGCATCCGCGCGGTGCTGCGGCGTGCCGGCGGCGGGGCGCACGCCGAGCTCGCGCTCGGCGCGCTGCGCCTGGCGCCGGATGAGGCGCGGGTCCTGGGCCGCGACGGTCCGCTCGGTCTCACGCCGCGCGAGCTCCACGTCCTGCGCCGGCTCATGCGCAACGCCGGGCGCGTCGTGACCAAAGCGCAGCTCACCGCAACGCTGGCGGCGCTGAACGAGGACATCGGCGAGAAGACGATCGAGGTCTACGTCCACCGCATCCGCCAGAAGATCCAGGGCAACGACGTGGAGATCGTGACCGTGCGCGGCTTCGGCTACCTCCTGCGCCCGCTCGCGGAGAGCGAGAGGCGGTGATGGGCCGCTCGCCCACCACGGCGAGCCTGCGCCGCCGGCTGCTGCTGCAGGTTGCCCTTCCCCTGCTCGTCCTGTTCGCGCTCGACGGCGCGTTCTCGGCCTGGGCGGCGCGCCACTACGCCGGGCGCGTCTACGACCGCACGCTCTACGACTCGGCCGAGACGCTCGCCCAGCAGGTGCGGCTCACGGGCATGCATGCGGCGCTCAACCTGCCGCGCGTGGCGCAGGAGATGTTCGAGTGGGACTCGGAGGACCGCATCCTGTTCCGCGTGGAAGGCTCGCAGAGCGGTCTCATTGCCGGACGCGCGGTTCCGCGCAAGGGCACGGCGGAGACGAAGGCTTACAACGTGCGCTTCTTCGACGCGCCGTTCGAGGGCAGCGAGATGCGCTGGGCCGAGCTCGCGCCGACGCTGCCCCCGCGCGGCGAGGAAGTGACCATCATCGTCGGCGAGACCACGCACAAGCGCGACCGCCTGGCCGAGGAGATCCTGCTCACCGTGTGGCTGCCGCAGATCCTGATCCTTGTGGTCGCCGGATGGATCGCCTATCGCGCGATCGTCGTGCAGACCGAAAAGCTGCACGCACTGTCCGTGTCGCTGCGCGACATGAGCTATCGCAAGCTGTCGACGGTGCCCGGCGAGAACATGCCGGCCGAGATGCAGCCGCTCGTCGAGGCGCTCAACGCGCTCATCGGCAAGCTCGACGCCGCGGCGCTCGCGCACCGCACGTTCATCGCCAATGCCGCGCACCAGCTGCGCACGCCGCTCACCGCCCTGAGTCTGCAGGTCGAGCAGGCGCTGCGTTGCGAGGACATGGGGCAGATGCGCGAGGCGGTCGTGCGGCTGCGCAGCGCGGTGCAGCGCGCCACACGGCTCGCCAACCAGCTTCTGCTTCTGTCGCGCGCCGAGCCGGAGGCGCAGTCGGGCGCCAACCGCACCCGCGTGGACCTCTACGAGCTCGCTTTCGAGACCGCGTCGGCTTGGGTCCCGGCCGCGATCGACGCGGGGATCGATCTGGGCTTCGACGAGGGCTCCGACCACGCCCTGGTCGAGATCGACGCGGCGCTCGTCGCCGAGGCGATCAACAACCTGCTCGACAACGCGCTTAAGTATTGCGCGCCGCGCACGCGCGTCACGGTCGCGGTGCGGCTCGCGCCGGAGCCGACCGTGATCGTCGAGGACACGGGGCGCGGCATTCCGCCCGCCGAGCGCAGCCGTGTGGTGCAGCGCTTCTATCGCGGCGACAACGCGACCGACGATGGCACCGGGCTCGGCCTCGCCATCGCGCACGAGATCGCGACGGCGCATTCGGGACGCTTCGCGATCGCCGATGCGCCGGGCGGCGGAGCGCGCTTCGAGATCAGGCTCCCTGCGGCATGACAGGGACGCGGTGACGCTCGCGACCCTGCTCGCCCGTTTCGCGCGCCGGCATTGGCCGGCGTACCTCGGTGCCGCGCTCATGCTGGTCGCCATCGCGGCGATGACCGTGTGGATCCCGCGCCGCGTCGGGCACATCATCGACGGCCTCGTGAGCGGCGGCTTGGCCGGAATGCTGTTGTTTCGCGAGATCGCGATCCTCGTCGCGATGGGCGCGGCGATCTATCTCCTGCGCGTGGGCTGGCGCCTCGCGCTCTTCAGCGCGGCGTTCAGGCTCGGCGTGGAGCTGCGCATCGCGCTGTTCCACGTCCTTTCGCTGCAAGGGCCGCAGTTCTTCCACGGCGAGCGCACGGGAGACTTGATGGCGCGCGCCACCAACGACGTGGACGCCGTGGAGATGGCCGCCGGAGAGGCTTTCCTCGCCGCGTTCGACGGCACGCTCACGCTCGTGCTGGTCGTGGCGATGATGACGCTCGGCGTGGACTGGCGCCTGGGACTCGTCGCGCTCCTGCCGTTCCCGTTCATGGCGTACGCGTTCTACGTCATCACCGGCGACGTGCACGACGCCTGGCGGCGCTCGCTCGACCGTTTCTCGGACCTCAACGAGCACGTGCAGGAGACGGTCGCGGCCGTGCGCACGCTGCGCGCCCTGGGCCTTACGGCGCGCGCCGGCGCCGAATTCGCCGAGCGCGCGGGCGCGGCGGCCGAGGCGGGCTTCACGGCGCAGCGCTGGGAATCCGCGTACGAGCCCGCCGTCGGCGTAACACTCACCGCGGCGGGGGTGCTGACCCTCGCGCTCGGTGGATGGCTCGTGCTCCGGGGCGAGCTCACGATCGGATCGCTCACCGCGTTCACGATGTACCTGACTCAGCTCATATGGCCCATGTTCGCCGCGGGTTGGGTGCTCTCGCTCGTCGAGCGCGGCAGGGCAGGGTGGTCGCGTCTGCAACCGGTCCTCGACGTGCCGCCGGCCGTCTCGGATCGCGGGACGCGCGACGTCGTGCCTGCGCAGGCGCTCGCGTTCGATCGCGTGACCTTCACCTACGCGGCCGCGACGGTGCCGGCGGTGGCCGACGTGAGCTTCGATCTTGCGCCGGGACGCACGCTCGGCGTCGTCGGGCCGACCGGCGCAGGCAAGTCCACGCTCCTGCACCTGCTCCTGCGCCACTACGCGCCGCAATCAGGCGCCATCCGGATCGGCGCGAGCGCCCTTGCCGACTACTCGCTCGCCGCGCTGCGCGCGGCGCTGTCCTGGGTGCCGCAGGAGCCGTTCCTGTTCTCGGCGTCGATCGCCGACAACATCGCGCTCGCGGCGCCTGCCGCGACGCGCGAGCAGATCGAAGCGGCGTCGCGCATGGCGGACCTGCACGGGGACATCATGCGCCTGCCCAATGGCTATGACACCCGCGTCGGTGAGCGCGGCGTCACCCTCTCCGGCGGCCAGCGGCAGCGCGTCGCCATCGCGCGTGCCCTCCTGTCGCGCGCGCCGCTGCTCCTGCTCGACGACGCGCTCTCCGCGGTCGACACCGCGACCGAGGCGCGCATCCTCGCCCACCTGCGCGAAGCGCGCACCGTGCGCACCTCGATCATCGTGAGCCACCGACTTTCCGCGGTCGCCGACGCCGACGAGATCGTGGTGCTCAAGCACGGCCGCATCGTCGAGCGCGGAAGCCATGCCGCGCTCGTCGCGCGCAACGGCTGGTACGCGGCGCAGTGGCGCTACCAGCAGCTCGCGCGCAGCCTGGAGGACGAGCCGGCATGAAGCGCGACGAGGCGCAACCCGACCTTCGCCGCATCGGGTCGCGCGAGCGCCGCCGCGCGCTCGCGTTGCTGTGGCAGTCGGCGTGGCCCGACCGCCGCGACATCGTGCGCGCGGCATGCTTTCTCGCGGTGGCCGGCCTGCTCGAGGCCGCGGGCCCGATCTTCGGCAAGCGCTTCATCGACCACTACGTCCTGCCGCGCAACGTCGACCTTCCCGCGATCGCCTTGCTGCTCGCGGGCTACCTCGCGACCGGATGGCTCGCGAGCGCGCTGCGCTATCGGGAGCTCGTGCGCCTCGCCGGCCTCGCCACCCGTTCCGTGCGCCGGCTGCGCGAGCGCGTGTACGCCCACGTGCTCGCGCTTCCGATGAGCTTCTTCGACCGTGCGATCACCGGACAGCTCGTGAGCCGCATCACCAACGACACCGAGGCGGTGCGCGACCTCTACACCAAGGTGCTGTTCGAGCTGCTCGTCGGTCTGACGATCCTCGCCGGCGTGGCGATCGCGATGCTGCTGCTCGACTGGCGACTGATGCTGATCGTGTTCCTGCTCGTGCCGGCCACCGCCGGCATCGTATGGGGCTACCAGCGGCTGTCCGCCGGCGCGGTCACGCGCATTCGCGAGCTTCGCAGCGACATCAACGCGCAGATGGCCGAAGGGATCGCCGGGATGAGCGTGCTCCAGGCCGCGGGCGCGGCGCGGCGCTTCGGCGAGCGCTTCGCCCGCACAAACGACGCCCAATACCGCGCGCGCCTCGGCGAAGTGCGCGCCAACGCCTGGCTGCTGCGGCCCGCGCTCGACCTCGTCAACGTGCTGCTGATCGCGGCACTTGTCGCCGCGATCGGCACGCAGAGCATCGCGGGGGTGGAGGTGGGGCTGCTGTATGCCTTCATCGCGTACCTCGCCCGGGTGGTCGAGCCGCTCATCCAGATCACGCTGCAATTCTCGCTCGTGCAGCAGTCGGTGATCGCCGCGGCGCGCGTGGACGCGCTGCTGCACGAAGGACACCCGCCGCCGCGCCGCGCCGACGCACGCATCGGACCGGGACGCGTGGAGGTCGCCGACGTGAGCTTCGGCTACGATCCGGCGCAGCCCGTGCTGCACGACGTCTCGCTCACGGTGCCCGCCGGCAGCTTCGTGGGCGTGGTCGGGCCGACCGGCAGCGGGAAGTCGACGCTGCTCTCGCTCCTGCTTCGCTTCTACGTGCCGCAGAGCGGCCGCATCGGGATCGACGGGGTCCAGCTCGGCGACATCGACGACGCGCAATTCCGCGCCGCGGTGGGCCTCGTGCCGCAGGAGCCGTTCCTGCTTGCCGCGACCGTGCGCGAGAACATCGACATGGGACGCGGCCTGCCCGCGGCCGACATCGAAGCCGCGGCGCGCGCGGCGCATGCCCACGACTTCGTCGAACGGCTCCCGCAGGGCTACGACACCCCGCTTGGCGAAGGCGGGGCGCGGCTGTCGGCCGGGCAGAAGCAGCTCGTGGCCATCGCCCGCGCGCTCGCCGGGCGGCCGCGCGTCCTGCTTCTCGACGAGGCGACTTCGCGCATCGACAGCGAGACCGAGCGGCACGTGCGCGACGCGCTCGCCGCGGCCACGGGTGCTGCGACCGTGATCGCGATCGCGCATCGCCTCTCGACCATCCGCGACGCCGACTGCATCGTGGTGCTGCGCAACGGGCGCATCGTCGAGTCCGGCACGCACGACGCGCTCATGGCGATCAAGGGGGGTCTGTACGAGCGGCTGTACGTGCTGCAGCGCTTCGGCGAGCAGGAAGCGGCGGCGCCATGACAAAGGCCCGGGCGGACCCGGGCCTCGTTGCTTCGCGCGAGCGGCCTTCAGCGGCCCGGCACGCGGCAGCAGAAGGCGTCGCAGAAGGCGCCGGGCGAACCTGCGACGAAATTGCCGAACTGGCAGAATCCCGGCTCCACCCGCGCGACGTGCTGCCCGTAGAGCGTTGCGAACGGGCGCGAGGTCATCGTCGTATAGCCCGCGGGGCACGACGGCGCGTTGATGCCGGTGAGACCGAACGCCGGCGTGGGGGTGGCCGACCCCTGGAAGACGCTCGTGCAGTCGAGGGCGACGTGCTGGTTCGCGATGAAGAATCCGATCACGTCGATGACGAAGTCGGTGAATCCGGCCGAGTTGTTGAGCACCGCGATGTCGCGCTTGCCGCCGCTGCCGGGATACGGGGCGATCGTGCGGTCGGTCTGGATGACGGTCGTATTCGACAGCCGCTCACCGGGCTGCCAGTTGAGCACCGCGCCGCCCGACAGCGTCGTGCCGCCGTTCCACGCCTGCAGCGCGCCGGAGGCGGTGGTGTTGATCACCGACACCGTCGCGACGACGGCGACCGGCGAGGGGAGGCTGAAGAACTCGTCGCCGAAGCAGTTGCCCGCGCCCGAGTTGCCGGTGCCGCCCTGGGAGGCCGACCACGAAAAGCCGGAGACGCTCGACCAGACATAGACCTGCTGCGCCTGCCCCGAGCCGATGGGCCCGAACCAGAAGCGCGAGTCCGCTACGCGGCATGGGCCCACGGTCGCGATGAAGACGGTGTCGCCGTCGGCGCCGCCGAGCTTGGGCGTGATCTGCTGCGCGCCGCCCGCCTTGGCCTGCGCCGCGGTAAGCGCCGAACGCGCCTCGTCGGCGGTGGCCTGCGTCATCATCGCCATCGCGCGCTCGGCGAGCGAGCCGCTGTCCACGTTCTTCGTCGCCGCGAGCAGCGATTGCTGCGACGTGGACGAGAGCGCCGAGAACTGCATCTGCAGCTGCTCGCGCACCAGCGCCGCCTGCGCCGCAGTGATCTTGCCCGTGGCCACGCGCTCGGCGACCGCGAGGTCGATCACGCTGTCGAGGGGTGTCGACAGCGCCGCGGCGGACTCGCCCGGCGCAACGACGGTCTTGGCATCCACTCCGCTTGCAACGAGAGGCAGCAACGCCAGGGCGGCTGCCGCAAGCAGTGCACGTTTGCAAGGTCCCATGCTCGCTCCTTGTGAGGAAATGCGGATGAAGCCAGCTCCCAACGCGCTGGTGTTCCCACGTTAGTACAAATGACGATGGAATAAAAGGAAAAAGCGCGCGGATGCCCGCGCGCTTCGCCCGGCCGGCGCGGACGGCGCGTCAGGCCGGGTGCTCGCCGAGCGCGATGTCGACCATCATCTCGTTGGCGAGCGCTTCGAGGGCGTGTCGTACCTCATCGTTGCCGACCGACTTCGGCACGAGCAGCACCGCCTTCACTTTGAAGAGGTGCTCCGCGGTCATCGCGCCGCTCACGATTTCGGTATGAAGCTCCTCGATGCTGACGCCACGCTGCGCGAGCGCGCCCGAGAGGTCGCGCACGATGCCCGGCCGGTCGTGTCCCACGAGCTCCAGGCGCAAGACCCTGCGCCCGGACGGCACTGGAGTGCCGTCGCTGCGCTCGATATGGATCTTGAGTTCCGTGGACTCGAGGCCGCGCAGCGCGGCGGCAAGCGCGTCGGCGTGCTCGGGCGGCACCTCGAAGTGCACCATCCCCGCGAACTGGCCGGCGAGGCTCGCCATGCGGCTGCCCGCCCAGTTGGCGCCGAAGCCCTGCGCCTTCGCGGAGAGCAGGCTCACGATGCCGGGCCGGTCCGGCCCGATCACGGTCACAACGAGGGAGGTGATCATGGGTTGCTTGTCCTCCGTCAACATTACCGTCCTGCGAACCATCGGTGCCCGGGTGGCGAAGCGCTCGTCCTGCGTGAACGCCGGCACGCTGCCGTGGTCGCGCGCGTGGCGCACGACCTGCGTCAGCAGCCGGAGGCCCATCGGCGCCAGCGCACGCTCCCAAAGCTCGCGCGCGGTCTCCTTCTTGCCGACGAAGCACCAGTCCTGCGCCGCCACCGCCCCCGCGTCCCATCCTTCGGCGAGGTGGTACACGGAGCCTCCCGCGATGGGATCGCCTTCGAGAATCGTCCACTCCACGGCGGCGATCCCGCGGTGGCGCGGCAGCAGCGAAGGATGGTAGCCGATGCCGCCCAGGCGCGAGCGGGTGAGCGCTTCGTCGCTCACGCGCGCGTGCGTGTGCGCGGCGACGATGAGGTCCGTGCCTTCGGCGATCGCCTCGCCCGGGACGATCTTGGGATCGGAAAGCACGTGCACCGGCACCCCGGCCTTCTGCGCGGCGACCGCGAGGCGGTCATCGGAGGCGGGCGCCACGACGCGCGCGACAGCGAGGCCCTCCCTGTGCAGGGTGTCGAACACGGTGGCGCCGAAGTAGCGCGATCCTATGAGGGTTATGGCGAACGGCATCGACGGGCTATCCTCCGCGGGACGGACGGCCATTGAAATGCGGCCGCGAGCACCGACTATACCTTGCGCCATGCAGATCCACGCGCCGGACCCCGCGTACGCCGATTCTGCCGAATCGCGGGCGCGCTTTCGCGCCGCCGCGGCCCTGACGCTGCTGTTCGTGGCGGGCCTCGCGGTCATCCACTTGGTCGGGTGGGCGCTCGGTCTCGACCTCGCGCGGTTCGGCGTGCATCCGCGCGACGCCGTCGGGCTCGCCGGCATCGTGACGGCGCCGCTTCTGCACGGCGACCTCGCGCACCTTGCGAGCAACGCGCTGCCGCTTCTCATCGCCGGGACGGCGCTGATCTATCTTTACCCCGACTCGTCGCGCTTCGTGCTGCCCGCGGTGTACCTGGGGCCCGGCCTGCTCGTGTGGGCGTTCGGCCGCGATTCGATCCACATCGGCGCGAGCGGGCTCGTGTACGGCATCGTGGCGTACGTCTTCGTCGCGGGGATTCTCCGCCGCGATCGCCGCGCGTGGGCGGTGTCGGTGCTGGTGGCGTGGTGCTACGGCGCGCTCGTGTGGGGTGTGCTCCCGATCAAGGTCGGCGTGTCGTGGGAGACGCATCTCGCGGCGGCCGCGATCGGCGTCGCGCTCGCCTTCGCCCTGCGTCACCGCGACGTGCCGCCGCGCAAGCGCTATAGCTGGGAGATCGAGGGCGAAGCAGGCTCCGGCTCGAATTTCGGCCAGGACCTGCCCGACGCCGCATCCGCGCCGAAATTCGAGTCCGACCCTATCCAGCGCTAGTGCGGGCGTCGATTCTCCGACAGCCGCCTTTCCACCGCCGCCACGACCTCGTCCACCGTCGCGAGGCGCATGCCGCGCTCCGCGGCGATATGCTGGACGAGCGAGTCGACGCGCTCGATGGCGGCGGCGCCGCCCGCGAGGGCGCGCGCTGCAGACGACGGCTTGGCGAGCCCGCTCGCCGCCGCCGCGTACTTCTCGAACGGCACCTGGTCCGCGGGCGCCGCGCCGAGCGATCGGCACAGCGCGCTCACCCAGTCGTACACCTCGCGCGACTGCGCGATGTCGCTGTGCACGGCCTCGCGGATCGAGCGGATCTCCCCGGTCTGCACGCAGCGGTAGTTGCCGGTCAGCAGCATGCTCCACTTCGCGAGCGGCACGAACACCGAGTCGTGCACCCGCAGCTTCACGGGAAGCTCCATGCCCTCGTGACGCACGGCGCAGATGTCGGCCTCGAGGTTGCGCAGCATGGCGGTGTGCTCATCCGACGGGAAGCGCGCCACCTTGAAGTTGGTCGGCAGGCTGACCTGCAGCACGTTGACCTTCTCCTCCGGTGGGCGGAACGCCTGCGGATCGGGGCTGCAAAGGGTCATGAGCGCGGGGTCGAAGCCGTCCCACACCGTCGGGTCGGTGTAGCACTCGCGCAGCGCTTCGACGTGAAGGCCCGGGATGCGGGCGAGGTAGGGCAGCGGCGGCATGTTCATGATCGACATGCACGGCACGCGCGCCTTCGCGATCGCCGACAGGAGCTCGCGCACGCCGGGCGAGCGGTACTGCGGCTCCTGCATCGCGAGCGCGACGAGGTCGTAGTCGCGCGGGTTCACGTGCTGCGGTCCGGACGCCGAAAGGCGGCCGGGCAGGTTTCGCGAGTCGATTTCCACGAGGCCTTCCCGCCCTTTGACAGGCATGCGCACGCGGATGCCTTCCGCGGCGATGAGATCGGCTTCCGCGGGCAGGCATACCAGGCGGACGTGGTGGCCGGCCGCAACGAGCTTGATCGCGAGCAGGGAGCCGTACGACGCTCCCAGGATCAGGATTCGGTACGTCTTGCGCATCAGGGTCTCCTCCACGCGCGGGATGCGGCCGGTGCACTCGGTAGGTGCGCGTGTACCGCAGGCCACGATCGGGCCTCTGTCGGCCGGTCATCCATGGCCGATCGTATACGTTAGACAAGGTGCGTCAAGACGCGGCGCAATGCCGGACCCCGGCGGCCGACGCGGTCGGCTGCAGCAAGATGATCGACAAGGACGGGCCCGGCACGCTGCGCGATCGATTCGCGCAGCGCGTGACACTCGAGGAGCCGGCGTCATGGCGATCGTGCCGCCGGTCGGGGCGAAGTGAGGCTAGGTCGCGAGTCCGCCGAAACGCGCGTAGAAGCCCTCACCCGCGGGCGGCCACGCCGCGTCCGGCTCAGACAGCGTGGCGACCAGATGCTGCTCGGCCTCGCGGTGGGTGAGCCGGTAGAAATCGCGGCATAAGGCGTAGGCCGCCGCGCCCGGCCAATCGAGCGGCAGGAGCGCCGCCGGCAGGAGCGGATCGCGCAGCAGTACCCTGCGATAGGCGTGGATCAGCATCGTGCGCACGATGAAGCACTGCTGCGGGTCGTGCGTGCGGCCGTTGCGGAAGTGCTCGATGACGGCGCCGAAGCGGGCCAGGAAGCGCCGGTAGTCCGCCGCGAGCGCCGCGAGGTCCCAGGCGCTGTCGACCGTAGCGGCGATCGGGCGCTGGCCCGGAAGGTCGGTCGCGAGCGCAAGCGCCGCGGTGGCCGCGAGGCGGTTGGCGGTGAGGATCGAAGGCAGCGCGCGTCCCGGCTCGTGCGGCCGGAGGAACGCGGCCGGCCCGAGCTCGCCGAAACCCGCCCACGCGAGCTCCTCGCGCATCGCGGCGCGGCTCGCCGCGGGCACGCCTTCGGCGAGAACCAGCTCCCACTGTCCGTGCCAGTCGTCGGCAGGCCGCTCGTAGATGCGGTGGTACGCGTCGTCGAAGCGGCGCGTGCCTTCGCGCGTGAGGCGGTAGCGGCTGCGCCGGCCGTGCGTGGCATGGGCGAGCCAGCCGTCGCGGGCGAGCCGGAACACGCTGGTGCGCACCAGCCGCTCGTTGATCCCGAACGGCGCCATGAGCCGGATGAGCCCGGACAGCCACACGGCGCCGCCATGCGGCGCGAGGGCGTCGCCCCATGCCGTGACGATCAGCGACTTGGCCCGCGGCGGATCGGCGGCCAGCGTGCGCCGTATCCAGCCGGCGACCGCGCGATGTGATACATTATTAGCTTGACTCACGAACAAATTGTATCATATTATTCGCGGGCCGCGCCTGGCGGTCGAGGAGGAAGATCGATGTATGCGCAGCAGGTCGACACCGGGTTGACCAAAGTCAGGTCCGCCGCCGACATGACGGAGGAGGAGCGCGCGTTCCAGGCGCGCATCGACGCCGACGTCAAGATCGAGCCGCGCGATTGGATGCCCGAGGCGTACCGGCGCACGCTGATCCGTCAGATCCAACAGCACGCGCACTCGGAAATCGTCGGCATGTTGCCCGAGGGCAACTGGATCACGCGCGCGCCCACGCTCAAGCGCAAGGCGATCCTCATGGCCAAGGTGCAGGACGAGGGCGGCCACGGGCTGTACCTGTACGCGGCGGCCGAGACGCTCGGCGTGTCGCGCGACCAGCTCATCGCCGATCTGCATGCCGGCAAGGTCAAGTACTCGTCGATCTTCAACTACCCGACGCTCTCCTGGGCGGACATCGGCGCGATCGGCTGGCTCGTCGACGGCGCCGCGATCATGAACCAGATCCCGCTGTGCCGCTGCAGCTACGGGCCGTACGCGCGCGCGATGGTGCGCATCTGCAAGGAGGAGTCTTTCCACCAGCGCCAGGGCTACGACATCCTGCTCTCGCTCGTGCGCGGCACGAAGGAGCAGAAGGCGATGGCACAGGACGCGCTCGACCGCTGGTGGTGGCCGTCGCTCATGATGTTCGGACCGCCCGACGCCGACAGCGTGCACAGCGCGCAGTCGGCGCAGTGGAAGATCAAGCTGCTGTCCAACGACGAGCTGCGGCAGCGGTTCGTCGACCAGACGGTTCCGCAGGCCGATTACCTCGGCATCAAGATGCCCGACCCCGATCTGAAATGGAACGAGGCGCGCGGCCACTACGACTTCGGCGCCATCGACTGGAGCGAGTTCTACGAAGTGCTGAAGGGCAACGGACCCTGCAACAAGGAGCGGATGGCGGCGCGCGTGCAGGCGTGGGACGACGGCGCCTGGGTGCGCGAGGCGGCGGTGGCGCACGCGCAGAAGCAGGCGCGCAAGAAGGAGGCTGCGTAATGTCCGGCGAATGGCCGCTATGGGAGATATTCATCCGCTCGCAGCACGGGCTCGCGCACAAGCACGTGGGAAGCCTGCACGCGCCCGACGCCGAGATGGCGGTGAAGAACGCCCGCGACGTGTACACGCGGCGCAACGAGGGCGTGTCGATCTGGGTCGTGAAGTCCGCCGACATCACCGCGTCGAGCCCGGGCGACCGCGAGGTGCTGTTCGAGCCCGCGGCGTCGAAGATCTATCGGCATCCGACGTTCTTTCCGATGCCCGAGGACGTGAAGCACCTGTGAACGACTCTCTATTCGAATATCTGCTTCGCCTCGGCGACAACGACGTCGTCCTCGCCCAGCGCCTGGGCGAGTGGGTGGGCCACGGGCCCGTCATCGAGGAGGACATCGCGCTCACCAACGTGGGGCTCGACCTATTGGGCCAGGGCCGCATGTGGCTCACGTACGCCGGCGAGGTCGAAGGGGAGGGACGCTGCGAGGACGACCTCGCGTTCCTGCGCGACGCACCCGCGTTTCGCAACGTTCAGCTCGTCGAACTGCCGAACGGCGATTTTGCGGCAACGATGGCGCGGCAGTTCTACTTCGACCGCGCGCACCTGCTGCTCCTGACGGCGCTTGCGCGATCGGCCGATCCGCGCGTCGCCGAGATCGCCGCCAAGGCTTCGCGCGAGGTCGCCTACCATGCCGAGCGCAGCGCTGACTGGGTGATCCGCCTGGGCGACGGCACGGAGGAATCGCATTCGCGGATGCAGACGGCGCTCGACAAGCTGTGGCCTTACACAGGCGAGCTGTTCGCGGCCGACGCCGTGGATCTTGCGCTGGTCGAAGCGGGCACCGCCCCCGATCCGCGCACGCTGCGCGAACCGTGGCTCGCGAGCGTCGAAGCGGTGCTCGCGGAAGGCAAGCTCGAGACGCCGCGCGGGGAATGGATGCAGGGCGCGCGCCGCGGCGGCGGCCGCCAGGGCGTTCACACCGAGCACCTCGGGCATATGCTCGCCGAGATGCAGTTCCTGCAGCGCGCCTATCCCGGCGCGCAATGGTGAGCATGGTCACGCAGGAGCGGAGCGCGATCGAGGCCGCGGAAGCCGCGGAGGCCGCGCCGACGGTCGACGTCGCCTGGGACGCGCTTGCCGGCGTGCCCGACCCGGAAGTGCCCGCGATCTCGATCGTCGAGCTCGGCATCGTGCGCGACGTGTCGTTCGCGGGCGGACGGCTGCTTGTCACGGTCACGCCTACGTACTCGGGCTGCCCCGCGACCGAGCTCATCGCCGCGTTGATCCGCGAGCGGCTCGCCGAGGCCGGCTTCAACGCCGTCGACCTCGTGACCAAGCTGTCGCCGCCATGGACCACCGATTGGATCGCCCCCGAGGGCAAGCGCAAGCTCGCCGCCTTCGGGATCGCGCCGCCGCACGTCATCGGGCCGCGCGTCGACGTCGCCGGCATCAGCCCGCTGCGCAGGGTCGGCGTGGTGGTTGCGTGCCCGCGCTGCGGCTCGCAGCGGACGACGCTCATCTCGCAGTTCGGCTCGACGGCGTGCAAGGCGCAATACCGCTGCGACGCGTGCCGCGAGCCCTTCGATTACTTCAAACCCCACTGATGTCGAAATTTCATCCGCTCTCCATCGCACGCGTCGAGCGCGAGACGCGCGACGCGGTCGCCATCACGTTCGCCGTGCCCGAGGCGCTGCGCGAGCAGTTCCGCTACGCGCAGGGGCAGCACTTGACACTGCGTGCCGTCGTCGGCGGTGCCGACTTGCGCCGCTCGTACTCCATCTGCTCGGCCGTGCAGGACGGCACGCTGCGCATCGCGGTCAAGCGCAGCCCGGGCGGCGCGTTCTCGACCTGGGCGAACGAGACGCTCCAGTCGGGCGACGTGATCGAGGTGATGCCCCCGCTCGGTCACTTCAGCGTGCCGCTCGACGCGGCGGCCTCGCGGCACTACCTCGGCTTTGCCGCGGGCAGCGGGATCACGCCGCTCTTGTCGATCGTCAAGACCACGCTCGCGAGCGAGCCCAAAAGCCGCTTCACGCTGGTCTACGGCAACCGCGCCTCGAGCACGGTGATGTTCAAGGAGGAGCTCGCGGCGCTCAAGGATCGCTACCTCGACCGCTTCAACCTCGTGCACGTGCTCTCGCGCGAGGCGCAGGACATCGAGCTCCTGCACGGCCGCATCGACCGCGCCAAGGCGGACGCGCTGCTGGCGCACTGGGTGCGCATCGCCGACGTCCACGCGGTGTTCGTGTGCGGCCCGGAGGGCATGATGGACGCGGTCGTCGCTGCACTCGAGGCGCGCGGCGTCCCGGACTCCAAGATCAAGATCGAGCGCTTCGCGGCGAGCATCCCCAAGCACACGCACGTCGTGCCGCCGGCGCCGGCGGACGGGCGCGCAGAGTGCGAGGCCACCGTCACCATCGACGGCACGACGAAGACCTTCAGCGTCGAGAAAGGCAAGGAGAGCCTGCTCGACGCCGGATTGCGCAGCGGGATCGAGCTGCCCTATTCGTGCAAGGGCGGCGTGTGCTCGACGTGCCGCTGCCGGCTCGTCGAGGGAGAGGTCGACATGGACGTCAACTTCGCGCTCGAGGACTACGAAATCGAACGCGGGTACATCCTCGCCTGCCAGAGTTATCCGGCGACCGACAAGATTCGCGTCACCTACGACGAGTAAAAAAGGGGTCAGACCCCATTACAAGGCCTGTCCCCTTTTTTTCCAAGGGACGAAAAATAATGTGCCAGGCCTTGTAATGGGGTCTGACCCCTTTTTGGCCTAATATGGCGGAAAACGAGTTCAGAGCGAGGAGCCGCAAGTGCCGCACCCCTTTTTCGATCGCCATCGCGCGCTGCTTACGCGCGCCGTGCAGGCGATCCACGAGCGCACCTACTGGAGCGCGTTTCCCGAGTCGGCGAGTCCCAAGGTTTACGGCGAGGGCGCGGCCGAGGCCGGGAAAGCTGCGTTCGACAAACTCCTGGGCCAGCGCTTTCCGCTGACGCAGCCGGCCACGGTCGGCGAGGTCGGCGGCGAGCGCTCGCCGTTCGGCATCGCGCTCGGCGTGACGTATCCCAAGCCCGACATCGACGGTCTTTTCGCTGCCGTCGGCCGTGCGCACGACCAGTGGCGCAGGGCCGATCCCGAGACCTGGGCCGGCGTGTGCCTGGAGACGCTCGTGCGCATCAACAAGGCGAGCTTCGAGATCGCGAACGCCGTCATGCACACGACGGGCCAGGCCTTCATGATGGCTTTCCAGGCGGGCGGGCCGCACGCGCAGGACCGCGGCCTGGAGGCGGTCGCCTACGCGTGGGATGAGCTGTCGCGCGTTCCGGCGGCAGCGCAATGGGAGAAGCCGCAGGGCAAGGGCGATCCGATCCGCATGGAGAAGCGCTTCCGCATCGTCCCGCGCGGGATCGGGCTCGTCATCGGCTGCTGCACGTTCCCCACGTGGAACGGCTACCCGGGCCTCTTCGCGAGCCTCGCCACCGGCAATGCGGTCGTGGTCAAGCCGCATCCGGGCGCGATCCTGCCGCTCGCCATCACGGTGAAGATCGCGCGCGAGGTGCTCGCCGAAGCCGGCATGGATCCCAATGTCGTCACGCTCTTCGCGCATGAAGCGGGCAGCCCCGTCGCCCAGGAGCTCGCGCTGCGTCCCGAAGTCCGCATCATCGACTTCACCGGCAGCACGGCCAACGGCCGATGGCTCGAGGAGCACGCGCGGCAGGCGCAGGTCTACACCGAGAAGGCGGGTGTCAACCAGATCATCGTCGACAGCGCGGACGACATGAAGGCGGTGGCGCGCAACGTCGCGTTCTCGCTGTCGCTGTACACGGGCCAGATGTGCACGGCGCCGCAGAACATCTACGTGCCGCGCGACGGTATCGACACTGCCGAGGGCCACCTCTCCTTCGATCAGGTCGCCGAGGCGATCGCCGACGCCGTGCGCAAGCTCCTGGGCGACCCGGCGCGCGCGGTCGAGATCCTGGGGGCCGTGCAGAACGAGGGCGTGCTGCGCAGGCTCGAGGCGGCGCGCTCGCTCGGCACGCTCGTGCTCGACACGCAGGCGCTCGCGCATCCCGCGTTCCCCGACGCCACGGTCCGCACGCCGCTGATCGTCAAGCTCGGCACCGCCGACCGCGCGACCTACCTCAACGAATGGTTCGGCCCGATCGCGTTCGCGATTGCCACCGCGGGCACGGACGAGAGCCTCGCTATCGCGCGCGACGCCGTGCGCGCCCACGGCGCGCTCACGCTGTCCGTCTACTCCACGAATAGCGGCGTCGTGCAGCGCGCGATCGACGTGGCGGAGGATGCAGGGGTCGCGCTGTCGATCAATCTCACCGGGGGCGTCTTCGTCAACCAGTCGGCGGCGTTCTCCGATTTTCACGGCACCGGCGCGAACCCGGCGGCCAACGCGGCACTCACCGATGCCGCGTACGTGGCGAGCCGCTTCCGCGTCGTGCAGCACCGGGTCCATATCTAGCCATGCCCTACGAATCGATCCAGCTCGAAATCGCGGACGGCATCGCGCGCGTCACGCTCAACCGCCCGGACCGCCTCAACAGCTTCACCGCGTCGATGCACGCGGAGCTGCGCGATGCGCTCGCCAAAGCCGCCGCCGACAAGACGACGCGGGTCCTGCTGCTCACGGGCGCCGGACGCGGCTTCTGCGCGGGCCAGGACTTGTCCGACCGCGCCGTCGCGCCCGGCGGCGCGCCGATCGACCTCGGCGCTTCGATCGAGCAGAACTACCGCCCGCTCGTGCTCGGCTTGCGCGAGCTCGCGATGCCCGTCGTGTGCGCCGTCAACGGCGTCGCGGCCGGGGCGGGCGCCAACATCGCGCTCGCGTGCGACATCGTGATCGCCGCCAAGTCGGCAAGCTTCATCCAGGCGTTCTGCAAGATCGGGCTCGTGCCCGACTCCGGCGGCACGTACTTTCTGCCGCGCGTTATCGGCACCGCGCGCGCGATGGGGCTCGCGATGCTCGGCGACCGGCTCACGGCGCAGCAGGCCGCGGATTGGGGGCTCATCTGGAAGTGCGTGGAGGACGCCGAGCTCGCGCCGACCGTCGACGCGCTCCTCGTGCAGCTCGCGCAGGCGCCCACGCGCGGGCTCGCCGCGATCAAGCGCGCGCTCTACGCGAACGGATCGCTTGCCGAGGCGCTCGACCTCGAGCGCGACTTGCAGCGCGAGCTGGGCTACAGCGCCGATTACCGCGAAGGCGTGGACGCCTTTCTCAACAAGCGTCCGCCACGTTTCCAAGGTAGATGACGCCGCTGCCTCCCAACTCGGAGGTCGCCGTCGTCGGCGCCGGCGCGATGGGCGCGGGCATCGCGCAGATCGCCGCGCAGGCCGGCCATCGCGTGCACCTGTTCGACACTCGCATGGGCGCGGCCGACGACGCGAAGCGCAGCATCGGCGACACGCTGCGCAAGCTCGCGGCGAAGGGCAAGGTCACGGAGGCAAGCGCGGAAGCCGCGACCGGCCGCATCGTCGCGGTACATGCGCTCGGCGACCTCGTCAGCGCGAAGCTTGTGGTCGAGGCGATCGTCGAGGATCTGGAGGTCAAGCGCAAGCTGTTCCGCGAGCTCGAAGTCGTCGTGGCGCCGCAGGCCGTGCTCGCGTCGAACACGTCGTCGCTGTCGATCACGGCCATCGCGGCGGGCATGAAGCAGCCGGGACGCATCGTCGGCATGCACTTCTTTAATCCTGCGCCTCTGCTGCCGCTGGTCGAGGTCGTGAGCGGTCTCGCCACCGATCGCGCCGTGGCCGATCTCGTCTACGCGACGGCCCAGGCCTGGGGCAAGGTGCCGGTGCACGCGAAGTCCACACCGGGCTTCATCGTCAACCGCTGCGCGCGCCCGTTCTACGGCGAGGCGCTTCGCCTGCTCGCCGAGTGCGCGGCGACCCCCGCCACGCTCGACGCCGTGATGCGCGAAGCCGGCGCCTTCCGCATGGGCCCATTCGAGCTCATGGACCTGATCGGCCTCGATGTGAATTTCGCCGTGACCAAGAGCGTGTGGGACGGCTACTTCCGTGATCCCCGCTTCGCGCCGTCGATCCTGCAGCAGGAGCTGGTGGCTGCCGGCTATCTTGGGCGCAAATCGGGGCGGGGCTATTTCGACTACGGGGAGGGCGTCACCAAGCCGGTCGCCTCGACCGAGCCCGCAACGCCGAGGCCCCCGCGAATCGGCATCGCCGGCGACGGCGTGTTCGCCGCGCTGCGCGAGCGTATCGGCCGCGCGGGCATCGCCGTGGACGGGCCCCCGCTCCTGTTCCCGAGCGACGGACGCACGGCGACCGAGGTCGCGCTGAGCCTCGGACACCCGAACGCCGTCGTGTACGACCTCGCGCACGATTACGCTTCGTGCACGCGCCTCGCGGTGGCGCGCGCGGATTCGTGCAGCGACGCCGCGTACGCCGCCGCGGCGGGTGCGCTGCAGGCGGCCGGCATCGCGGTCTCGCGCCTCGACGACGTCGCCGGCCTGTGCGTAATGCGCACGGTGGCGATGCTCGCCAACGAAAGCGCGGACGCCGTCACGCAAGGCATCGCCAGCGCGCGCGACGTCGACCTTGGCATGCGCAACGGCGTCAACTACCCGATCGGGCCGCTCGCGTGGGCGGACGTCATCGGCCTTCCGCACGTCGACCGCGTGCTGCGCAACCTCGAGGCGCATTACGGCGATCCGCGCTACCGGCGCTCGCCGCTCATCGCGCGCCGCTCGGCCACGGGCGTGCCGCTTGCGGAGTGAGCAACATGAGCGAGACCGCGCATCATCCCCCGACCGCGCTCCTGGCGCAGGCGCTTGCCGAGCGCGTGGCCGCCGCGATGTTCGAGCGCGACCAGGCATCGCAGGGACTGGGCATGCGCATCCTGCACGTCGGGCCCGGGTACGCGGAGCTCACGATGACCGTGCGGCGCGACATGGTGAACGGGCATCACATCTGCCACGGCGGCTTCGTGTTCACGCTCGCCGACAGCGCCTTCGCCTTCGCGTGCAACAGCTACAACCACAGCACCGTCGCCAACGGCTGCTCGATCGAATTCCTCGCCCCTGCGCACGAGGGCGACGTGCTGACGGCGGTCGGGCAGGAGCGCGCGCAGGTGGGCCGCAACGGCGTGTACGACATCGTCGTGCGCAACCAGGCGGGCGTGGCCATCGCGCTGTTCCGCGGCAAGAGCACACGCATCAAGGGCCATGTCGTGCAAGAGCCATCGCCATGACCGCGAAGACGCCGCGTCCCGAGGAGCTGGAGCCGGTCGAGCGCGCGAGCCGGGACGAGCTTCGCGCGCTGCAGCTTACGCGGTTGCGGTGGTCGCTCGCGCATGCCTACGAGCACGTGCCGCATTACCGCAAGGCGTTCGACGCCAAGGGCGTGCACCCGCGCGACCTTCGCGCGCTCGAGGACCTCGCGAAGTTCCCGTTCACGGTCAAGGCCGACCTCCGCGACAACTACCCGTTCGGCATGTTCGCGGTGCCGCGCGAGCAAGTCGTACGCATCCACGCGTCCTCGGGCACCACCGGCAAGCCGACGGTCGTGGGCTACACCCGCAACGACATCGACATGTGGGCCACCGTGATGGCGCGCTCGATCCGCGCCGCGGGTGGACGCCCCGGCGACATCCTGCACGTTGCTTACGGCTACGGCCTCTTCACCGGCGGCCTGGGCGCGCACTACGGCGCCGAGAAGCTGGGCTGCACGGTGATCCCGATGTCCGGCGGCCAGACCGAGAAGCAGGTGCAGCTCATCATGGACTTCAAGCCGGCGGTCATCATGGTGACGCCGTCGTACATGCTCGCCATCGCCGAGGAGATGGAGCGGCAGGGCATCGATCCGAAGTCGTGCTCGCTCGAGATCGGCATCTTCGGCGCCGAGCCGTGGACGCCGACGATGCGCCAGGCCATCGAGTCGAAGCTCGCCATGGACGCGATCGACATCTACGGACTGTCGGAAGTGATCGGGCCCGGGGTCGCGCAGGAGTGCATCGAGACCAAGGACGGGCTCACCGTATGGGAGGATCACTTCTATCCCGAGGTGATCGTCCCCGCGACCGGCGATGTGCTGCCCGAGGGCGAGAAGGGCGAGCTCGTGTTCACGTCGCTCACGAAAGAGGCGCTGCCGATCGTCCGCTACCGCACGCGCGATCTCACGCGCCTTCTCGCGCCGACCGCGCGCTCGATGCGCCGCATCGAGAAGATCACCGGGCGCTCCGACGACATGATGATCATCCGCGGCGTCAACGTGTTCCCCACGCAGATCGAGGAGCTCATGCTGCGCGACGCGGCGCTCGCGCCGCACTACCAGATCGAGATCACGCGGCCCGGCAATCTCGACGAGATGACCGTGATGGTCGAGCGCGTTCCCGCGGCGGGCGCGGCCGACGGCGACGCGGCCGCAAGGCGTCTCGCGCATCTCATCAAGAGCCTGATCGGCGTGAGCGCCGACGTGAAGGTGCTCGCCCCCGGCGGCATCGAGCGCTCGCTGGGGAAGGCGAAGCGCATCGTCGACAAGCGTCCGAAGTAATCCGGTTCGACCCGCGCGAGCAGGGCGCTTGCCGAGGCGTGCGCGCTGTGGCAGTGTAGCCGCCTGTCCCGGCGCGGGCGCCAGGAGGAAGCGAGCCATGCGAGAAAGCGTCGTCGCGTACTGCGGGCCCGCTGCGATACCGGCCGACGTCTGGACGCGCTGGAACGTCGATCCGCTCCTGATCGCCGCGCTCGTCGCACTAGCGGTGGCGGTCGCGATCGGCGCCGGCCGCTCCGCGAACGCGCGGGCGGGCTTCGGCGCGATCGCGCTGATGGCGCTTGTCTTCGTCTCCCCCCTGTGCGCGCTCGCCTCCGCGCTGTTCGCGGCGCGAGTGCTGCATCACGTGGTCCTGGTGGCGTGCGTTGCGCCGCTCCTGGCGCTGGCCTTCCCATTGCCGCGGCTCGGCTCGCCGCCTCTGGCGGCGCTCGTTGTCGCCCATGCGCTCATATTGTGGCTCTGGCATGCGCCGGGGCCCTACGCCTGGGGCCTCGCGAGCGTCCCCGCGTACTGGCTCATGCAGGCCTCGCTGCTCGCAAGCGCGTGGCTGCTGTGGCGCGCCGTCCTCGCGCCGACGACGGAGGTCGGCGCGGCCCTGGTAGCGCTCGTCGTCACCGTCGCACAGATGGGGCTCCTGGGCGCGTTGATCGTCTTCGCGCCGAGGCCGCTGTACCCGGTGCACTTCGTCTCGGCGGAAGCGTGGGGATTGCGTCCGCTCGCCGACCAGCAGCTCGGGGGGCTCCTGATGTGGGGGCCTGCGATCCTGCCTTATCTCGCGGTGGGACTGCGCATGGCCTGGTCCAGCCTGCGGCCGGGCGTGGAGGCGCACTGACCACCCTCCTCAAGTTCGTCCATATCGCCACGATCGCCATCTGGGCGGCCGGGCTCATCGTGCTCCCGTATCTATTCCGGCAGCGCAGGCTGCTCGCCGTCGGTCCGGAGCTCGACCGCCTGCATCGCATCACGCGATTCGTCTATCTTGCGATGACCTCGCCGGCGGCGTTCGTCGCGATCGGCAGCGGAACCGCGCTGATCTTCTTTCAGGGCACATTCCGCGAATGGTTCACGCTCAAGATGGTCCTCGTCGGCCTCATGGTGATGCTGCACGTCGTCGCCGGGCTGGTGGCGATGCGCGTGTTCGCGGCCGACGGGCGGTTCGGGGCGCGTTCATACGTCGCCCTGACGGTGAGCTATCTCGTGCTGATCGTCGCGATCCTGTGGGTTGTGCTCGCCAAGCCCGCCATCGACGCCGCGCAGATCGCGCCGGGCCTATTCGAGCCCGGTGCGCTGAAGCCGCTCGTGCGTCAGATCTTCGGGGCGACTAGCACGCCGACGCCGTGATCGAACACGAGCTTGCCGCCGTGCCAACCGGCGAAGCCCACCATCACGGAGGAGAGCGCGGACAGCGCGAGCCCGTGGGGCAGGATCAGCTGGGGGTTGAAGAGGTGATCGCCCCAGTTGGCACCCGCGATCGCGAGCAGCGTCATCGCCGCCACGGCGTGCGACCAGCTTGCCTCGAGCAGCCGGATGCCGCGCACGAGCAGCAGCTCGGCGGTGCCCACCGCGCTTGCGGCGAGCGCGGACCAGAACGCGAATCCCGCGGACCACTGGCCGGCGCGCACCCAGAAGATGTCGGCCGACCACCAGTACAGCACGTCGATGCCGAAGGTCGCGATGACGAACGCGACTGGGAAATGCACCATCATCACGTGCAACGGATGCCCGACCAGCGCGACCTTCGAGCCGATGTCGAGGCGCTGCATCTCGAGCGCGACGGGGCTCGCCGCCTGCCTGGGGTCGTACTGAGCTTTCGCCACGGCTCATCTCCTTCGCGCCGGACGCGCCTGTCGCGCTCCCATCATAGCGTCGTGCGCGCGGCGGTCAACCTCGGCGCGGCCGCGGCCCTGGCCGGCTGCGCGGGGCCGCTTTCCACGCTCGATCCTTCCGGGCCCGCGGCCTCGGTCATCGCGCGGCTCTGGTGGGTGATGCTCGCCGGCTCCGGCGCGCTCTTCCTGCTCGTGATGGGGCTCTTCGCCGCCGCGTACCTGCGGCCCGGGTGGGGCGCGTCGGTGTCGCCGTACCGTTGGATCGTGCTCGGCGGACTCGGGTTGTCGGCGGTCGTCCTCGTGCCGCTCGTGGCCTACGGGCTCGCGGCGGGCGAGCGCCTGTTGCCGCTGCCGGGATCCACGGCGGTGCGGATCGAGGTTCGCGCGGAGCGGTGGGGCTGGACGTTCGGCTACCCGGACCAGGGCGGAAAGCGTACGGCCGGCGTCTTGCATCTTCCGGCCGGAACGCCTGTCGACATCGTGGTCACGAGCCGCGATGTCATCCATTCCTTCTGGATCCCAAGGCTTGCCGGAAAGATCGACGCGATCCCCGGGCGCGTCAACGTCCTGCGCATCCAGGCCGACGCGCCGGGACGCTACGAGGGGCAGTGCGCCGAGATGTGCGGCATTGGGCACAGCGGCATGCGGTTCGAGGTCGTCGCGCATCCGGCGACGGAGTTCGCCGCGGCGGTCGCGCAGGCGGAGCCGGCCCAGGGGGCTGCGAAGTGAGCACGCCGGTTGAGGCGTCCCCCCAAGGCAACCGGGCGCTCCGGCTGCATCGCGAGCTTGCGGCGATCTGGGCGACCGGCCCGGGACTTGCGCGACTCGCTTCCGTCAACCACACGGTCATCGGCCTGCGCGTGATGGTGACCGCCTTCGCGTTCTTCCTGATCGCCGGCCTGCTCGGCATGCTGACGCGCGTCCAGCTCGCCACGCCGAAGTCCGTGTTCATGGACGCGGAGACGTACAACCAGGTCTTCACGCTGCACGGGTCGGTGATGCTGTTCCTGTTCGTCATCCCGATGCTCGAAGGCATGGCGATCTATCTCACGCCGAAGATCCTCGGGGCGCGCGATTTCGCCTTTCCCCGGCTGACCGCGTTCAGCTACTGGTGCTACCTGTTCGGCGCCACCATCGTGACCGGGTCGCTGCTATTCGGGGTCGCACCCAACGGCGGGTGGTTCATGTACACGCCGTTGAGCTCGAACACGTTCACGCCCGGAGTGAACGCCGACATCTGGCTGCTCGGCGTGACCTTCGTCGAGATCTCGGCGCTGAGCTTCGCGGTCGAGATCACCGTGTCGATCCTCAAGATGCGCGCCCCCGGCATGTCGCTCGACCGCATGCCGATCTTCGGCTGGTACATCCTCGTGACCTCGCTGATGATGATCGTGGCCTTTCCGCCGCTCATCCTCGCGTCGATCCTGCTCGAGATCGAGCGCGCGTTCGGCCTGCCGTTCTTCGATCCGACGCGCGGCGGCGACGCGCTGCTCTGGCAGCACCTGTTCTGGCTGTTCGGCCATCCCGACGTCTACATCATCTTCCTGCCTATGGCCGGCGTGCTGTCGACGCTGATCCCGGTCTTCGCCGGCCGCCCGCTCTTGGGCTACCGCGCGATCGTCGTCGCCATCATCGCGCTCGCATTCCTGAGCTTCGGCATCTGGGTGCACCACATGTTCACCGTGGGCATCCCGCACCTCGCGCTCGCGTTCTTCTCCGCGGGCTCGGCGATCGTCGCCGTCCCCACGGCGGTGCAGATGTTCGCGTGGCTGGGCACGCTCGCATCCGGGCGCCCGCGCTGGAACATGCCGATGCTCTACATCTTCGGCTTCTTCTTCGTCTTCGCGCTCGGCGGGCTGACCGGCGTCATGCTGGCCATCGTGCCCTTCGACTGGCAGGCGCACGACACCTACTTCGTCGTCGCCCACCTGCACTACGTCGCCGGCGGCGCCTTCGCGTTTCCCCTTCTGGCCGCGCTCTATTACTGGCTGCCGCACATCACCGGTCGCACGCCGGCGCAGCGGCTGTCGGTGCCGGCGTTCTGGCTGATCTTCATCGGCTTCAACCTCACCTTCCTCGTGATGCACCTCGTCGGCCTGCTCGGGATGCCGCGGCGCATCGCCAGCTACACGGGAAGCGAGGGCTGGACCGGGCTCAATCTCGTCGCCTCGATCGGCAGCTTCGTCATGACGATCGGCTTCGGGCTGCTCGTGATCGACCTCGCGGTGCAGATCCTCTACGGGCGGCGGGTGCGGCGCGACCCGTGGAAGGCGACCACGCTGGAATGGGCGATGCCCCTGCCGCCGGCCCCCTACAACTTCGCCTCGGTGCCGCATTTCGAGTCCCCCGACGACCGCGTAGCCCCGGCCGCACTTGCGCCGGTATTGGCGCGCGGCGACGGCTACCTCGGCTTCACGCGCAACGGCTGGCAGGAGACGCTGGGCGTGCACATGACGAGCGGCCTCCCCGACCAGCTCATCGTCCTGCCGCGCGCGACTTACCTGCCGCTGTGGACCGCGCTCGCCACGGCGGCCGTCGTGCTTGCCTTCCTCTTCAAGCTCTACCTGCTGGCGCTCGGCATGGGGCTCGTCGTCGTCGGGCTGCTCGTGTGGGGCGCGCAGAGCGCGGGCCTCCCGCGCGACTACGGCCCGCTGCCCATCGGGCACGGTGCGAGCGTGCCGCCGCACACCGAGGTCTCGGGGACGCCGCCGTGGTGGGCGCTCGTGTTCGCGCTGATCGCCGACGGCACGCTCTTCACGTCGCTCCTGTTCGGCACGTTGTACCTCTGGATCGCCGCGCCGAAATGGCCGCCGTCCGTATCCCCCAACGCGAGCCTCGCGGTCGCGCTGGGCTGCGTGGCCGCGCTCGTCGTTGCTTCGGTGGCGGCCCGCGGCTCGCTGCGCGCGCTCCAGGCGGGCCGCGCGCCGCACGGATCGATCGCCCTCGCGGCGGTCGCGCTGCTCGGCGCCATCGCGACGAGCGTGGCCCTGATCAGCGGTATCGCGCCCCATCCCCGCGAGCACGCCCTCGGCGCCACGGCTGCCGCGCTTCTGGGCTTCGTCGCGCTGCACGCCGGCATCGGGCTCGTCTTCCTGCTGAGCAACGTCCTGCGCATGGCCGCCGGCCGTGTCTCGCCGAAGCGCAACGTCGACCTGCGCCTGACACGGATGTGGGTCGACTACACGCTGGTCACCGGCGCGATTGCCATCGCGGTCGTTCTCGCCTTGCCGTCGCTCGTGGCGATGCTCGGGGCGCGCGGATGAGTGCCGACGACGTTCCACCCCGGCGGCTCTGGCTGCTCGCGCTGGGCTACGGCGTGTGGTGCCTCGCGCTCGTCGTCATGTACGCCACGCACGCGGTAGGCTGCGCGTTCGCGTGGCCCACCGGCGCACTTCGCGTGGGCCTTGCCGCCGCGTTCTTCGTTTCCCTGGCCGTGATCGCCTGGCTGTGGCGCGGCTACGCGACCACGCGCGCGGACCCCGCGCTGGGGGCGAGCGGCTCGTTCCTGCACTGGGTCGTGCTCTGGACGCTGATCACCGCGTTCGTCGCGACCCTGCTGACCCTGGGTCCGGCGTTGCTGCTCGCAACCTGCGTTTAAGCGCGGCCTACGCCGCCACGCGTGTGAGCGCGAAGACGAGCGCCATCACGATGACGACGGCGCCGGTGGCAAGGGCGACGCGGTTGGCGAACAGGCGGCGCATCGTAGGTCTCCCTAGACGAAGCTGTAGCGCTCGGAATGGTACTTCGACATGGGCACGTGCAGCTCGCCCAACGCCTGCTCGATCGCATCCATCATGGCGCCGGGCCCGCAGATGAAGTACTCGTGGTCGGCATGCGGCGGCGGCAGGTGGCGCCTGAACACGTCGGCGGTGATTCGCCCCTGCTCGCCCGTCCAGCCCTCCGGCGGATTCGTGAGCACGTGGATGATCGTCAAGTTGAGGCGCGACTTCAACGCTTCGAGCTCCTCGCGGAACGTGATCGAGTCCCAGTCCTTGCTGCCGTAGAGCAGAGTGACCGGCCGCGGATCGCCGCGGTCGGCCAGCGTGCGGATCATGCTCATCATCGGCGTCACGCCCACGCCCCCGGCGATGAGCACGTGCATGTCCGCCGGATGGCCGATGGTGAAGGCGCCGTACGGGCCGTCGAGGTAGATGCGCTGTCCCACCGCCACCGTGGGGACAGCGCTGGTGAAATCGCCGAGGTTGCGTATCGTCATCTCGGCGCGGCCGCCCGGTGCCTCGGCGCTTCCGGAAAAAGAAAACGGGTGCGCCGTAATCCCGAAGGGGCTCGACCACAGCGTCAGCCAGCCGAATTGCCCCGGCGTGAAGCGGAATCCGGCGTGCCCTTCCGGCTCCATCACGAGCGTCGTCGTGTCTCCGCGTTCCTTGCGCACTTCGGCCACGCGGTACGGCCGGCGGAGCATGAACAGCGGCTTGACGACCCGCACGTACAGCAGCAGCGCGATCCAGAAGAGCGTGAGCGCGATCCACAACGTACGCTTCCACGGATCGGCCAGGTAGAAGGCCCATCCCACCATGTGCAGGAGGCCTCCCGCGACGGCCACGAGCGCGAACGTGATGTGGGCGGCGTGCCACAGCTCGTAGCGAATGCCGAGCTCGACGCGCCAAAGCGCCGTGACGACGAGGGCGATCAGCGCGAACAGCGCGAGGAACGCGAAGACCGCGCCCCACGGAATGTCGCTGAGGGAGCCGGGCACCACGAAAAGCTCGGGCCGCGTGACTAGCATGATCAGCGCATGCGCCGCGACGAGGCCGACCGCGATCAGCGAGATCTGGCGGTGAAAGTGGTAGATGACGTCCTCGCCCCAGGGCTCGGTGACGAAGCGGAACCGGGCGGTGAGGCCGAATTGCAGGCCCATCATCGCCAGGCCCGAATAGCCGATCGCGGCCGCGAACTCGGTCCCGAAGCCGCGCGCCGGCGGCAGCTGGCCCGTCAGAAGCGCGAACATCGGTGCGAGGACGAAGAACAGATACAGCGCGGACCAGACGACTGTACGCACGGCGAACGGCATTTGCTGCGCACCTCCGTAACGGTCGCGACTTGCCGCATCGGCAGCCTCTGGGACCGCAAAACTATTCCATACGACAAACCGGGGGTCAAATGCGTGGCTTCAAGCTACGTGGATCGCGCGCCCGAGCCGCTGCGAGATGCCGTCCGCGCACTCGCGCAGCGCTTGCGCGAGCGGGCCGTCCCACGCCGGATCGAAGCTGCCGGCGGGTCCGAGCGTAGTCACCGCGAGCACCATCGCGCCCGTGTGATCGAACACCGGCGCGGACAGCGCGTTGATGCCCGGGATCGGCTGGCCCACGGCGCGCGCCAGACCGTGCGCGCGCACCTCGGCGACCAGCGAGTCGAGCTCGGCCTTCGGCCGTCGTGCCGTCTCCTGCGCCGTGACCGCGGCGTCCTTCAACTCGCGGGCGAGATGGTGCTGCGCGATCTTCTCGGGGAGGTAGGCGAGGAACACGCGCCCGGTCGCCGTATTGACGGTGGACATGACGGTGCCGGCGCGCATGTTGACGTGGATCGGGCGGCTCGACTCGTGGATGTAGACGATGGTCGGGCCGTGCGAGCCGAGGACCGCCAGCGCGACGGTATGGGCGATCGCCTCGCCGAGCGCCTCGATGGCCGGGACCGCGACGCGCACGGGTGAGAGCAGCGTGAGGCTCACGAGCCCGAGCGCGAGCGCGAACGACCCGAGGGTGTAGTGGCCGCTGCGCGAGTCCTGCTCCACCAGTCCGAGCTTGCCGAAGCTCACGAGGTAAGGATGCGCCTTCGCCGAGCTCATGCCGGCGCGCCGCGCGATCTCGCGCAGGGGCAGCGGCTCGCCGGCGGAAACCAGGGCCTGCAGCAGTGTGCCGCCGACCTCGATCGATTGGATGCCGCGCTGCGCCTTGGTCATGGCGAAATCCTTGCCCTCGCGGTGGCGCGGGCTTGCACCGCACTATCTTACTGATAAGGGGTATTCCGTGGACAAATGGACGCAGCACGATAGGATGGCGCCACATCGGGCTCGACGACCCGACGCGGATCCAGGCGGTGCCGGCGCCGGAACGCATCCGGGCGTGGTGCCGATAGGGGAGGAGTAGCGGTCATGCAGGAGTCCGAGCCGGGCGGTCCGACGTCGGCCTACGGCCCGGGCGGGCGCGTGCTGCTCGCCGCGAGCAAGTACCTGGCGATCGCGGGCGGTCTCGTCTTCGTCGGGATCGTCGCGATGTCGATCGCCTCGATCACCGGCCGCAAGCTCTTCGCGGCCCCGGTCCCCGGCGACGTCGAGCTCCTGCAAATGTGCGCGGCCTTCGCGGCATCGTGCTTTTTCGCGTACTGCCACTTGATCAGCGGCGACGTCAAGGTCGACTTCTTCACACACAACCTCTCGCCGCGCAAGCGGAGCGCGCTCGACGCATTGGGCTCGCTGCTGGTCGGACTGTTCGGCGCGCTGATCGCGTGGCGGACCGCGGCGGGGGCGCTCGCCGTCTGGGAGGTCGGCGAGACGTCCGCCATCCTGGGGTGGCCCGTCTGGATCGCGCAGGCGCTGATGGTGCCGGGCTTCCTCATGCTCGCCGCGGCCGGGCTCTACACCTTCGGGATCTGCTTCCGAAGGGCGCTAAGGTGAGCGGGGCTTCCGTCGGCTTCGTCATCTTCGGCGTGATGCTCGCGCTGATGGTGGTGCGCGTGCCCATCGGCATCGCGATGTTTTCGGTCGGCGCCGGCGGCTACGTCTACCTCACCAGCGGCAACGTCAACGCGCTCCTCAACTCGCTCAAGAGCCTGGCGTACGCGCGGCTCTCGAACTACGACCTCGTCGTCATCCCGCTGTTCTTCCTGATGGGGCAGTTCGCCACGCACGGCGGATTGTCGAAGGCGCTCTTCCGCTGCGTGAGCGCTTTCCTCGGGCACCGCCGCGGCGGCATCGCGATGGCGGCGGTCGGCGCATGCGCCGGCTTCGGCGCGATCTGCGGGTCGTCGCTCGCCACGGCCGCGACCATGGGGCAGGTCGCGCTGCCCGAATTGCGCCGCTACAAGTACTCGGGCGCGCTCGCCACCGGCGCGCTCGCCGCCGGCGGCACGCTCGGCATCATGATCCCGCCGTCGGTACCCCTCGTCGTCTACGCGATCCTCACCCAGGAGTCGATCGGCAAGCTGTTCATGGCGGCGGTGATTCCCGGCGTGATCGCCATGCTGGGCTACATGCTCGTGATCCAGATCATCGTGCGCTGGAAGCCCGCTGCCGGTCCCGCGGGTCCCGCGGCCGCCTGGGGCGAGCGGTTGCGCAGCCTGCTCGAGATCATTCCCGTCGCGTTCGTGTTCCTGGTCGTCATCGTCGGCATCTACGGGGGATGGGCGAACCCGACCGAGGCGGCGGCGATCGGCGCCGCGGCATGCGGCATCCTCGCCGTCGTGTCGGGCGGAATGCGCACGAAGGGCCTCGTCGACAGCGCGCTCGGCACCGCGCAGGCGACCGCGATGATCTTCCTCGTGCTGCTCGGCGCCGACATGCTGAACACGACGCTCGCGCTGTCGCAGATGCCCGTCGAGCTCGCGGCCTGGGTCAAGGGAAGCGGGTTCGCGCCGCTCCTCGTGATGGTGATGATCCTCGTCATCTACATCTTCCTGGGCTGCGTAATGGACTCCCTTGCGATGATCCTGCTCACCATCCCGATCTTCTATCCGATGGTCATGGGCCTCGACTACTTCGGCATGCCGACTTCCGACAAGTCGATCTGGTTCGGCATCCTCGCGCTCATGGTCGTGGAGATCGGGCTCGTCCATCCGCCCGTGGGAATGAACGTCTACATCATCAATCGCCTCGCCAAGGACGTGCCGCTCACCGAGACGTTCAAGGGGGTGGTGCCGTTCCTGCTGTCCGACCTCGTGCGCATCGTCGGGCTCGTGTGTTTCCCCGCCGTGTCGCT
>DATJXV010000162.1:0-58155 GCA_035499955.1 Casimicrobiaceae bacterium | reverse complement strand
GAGCGCAAGCCGGCGATCCCCTGGCTCGAGATCCACAGCGAGAACTACTTCGCCGACGGCGGCCCGGCCCTCGCAACGCTCGACCGGATCCGCGCCGACTATCCCATCGCCATGCACGGCGTCGGCCTGTCGCTGGGCTCGACCGACCCGCTCGACCGCGAGCACCTGCGCAAGCTCGCGCGGCTTGCGAGCCGGCTCGATCCGGCGATGGTGTCGGAGCACCTGTGCTGGAGCAGCGTGGGCGGCCGCCACTTCAACGACCTCCTGCCGCTGCCGTACACCGAGGATGCGCTCGACCACGTCTGCGCGCGCGTCAGCCAAGTGCAGGACGTCCTCGGCCGGACCATCGCCGTCGAGAACGTTTCGAGCTACTACGCGTTTCCGGAGGCGACCGTCCCGGAGTACGACTTCGTCTCGGCCGTCGCCTCGCGAACCGGATGCAGGCTTCTCGTGGACGTGAACAACATCTACGTGAACGCCCGCAACCACGGCCTCGATCCGCAGGCGTACCTCGCCGCGATCCCGGTCGCGTCGGTGGCCGAGATCCACCTCGCCGGATTCGACGCGAGCGGCCCGATCGTGATCGACACGCACGGCGCGCCCGTCGCGCCGGAGGTGTGGGCGCTTTACGGCGACGCCATCGAGCGCTTCGGGCCGGTGCCGACGCTCATCGAGTGGGACACCGACATCCCGCCGCTCGCGGTGCTCGAGCGCGAGGCCGCGACCGCGCAACGTGTGCTGTCCGCCGCCAATGACGCCGTCCCTGCCTGAGCTGCAGCGCCGCTTCGCCGCCGCGCTGCTCGATGGGCGCGCCGAAGGCGGCCTCGCGGTGTACCGCCATACGGTCCTCGCCAACTATCGCAACGCGCTCGCCGCGACCTTCCCCGTCGTGCGCGAGCTGACCGGCGAACCCTTCTTCAACGCGGCCGTGGACGCCTTCGTGCGCGCCCACCCGTCCGCCGGCGGCGACCTCAACGTCTACGGCGACCGGTTCGCGGAGTTCCTCGCGGGCTATGGGCATGCCAAGGATCTGCCCTACCTGCCTGACGTCGCGCGCCTCGAATGGGCGCTGGACGAGGCGGCGCGGGCCGCCGATTCGACCGGCTCGCCGGCGCGGCTGCTCGCCGCCCTCGCCGCGGTGGCGCCGGCGGCGGTGGTGCGCGTGCGCTTTGCGCTCGACGCGTCGTGCCGCCTCCTGCACTCGGCACACCCGGTGATGCGCATCTGGCAGGCGCACCAAGACGGCACCGTCGACACGGTGGACTTGAACGCCGGACCCGATCGCCTCCTCGTTCGCCGCGAAGGCTCGGCGCCCGTGATCGAGCGCCTGGCACCCGCCGATTTCGCGTTTCTCGCCGCGCTCGCGAGCGGCGGCGATCTGGCTGCCGCGTTGGAGGCGGCGGTCGAGGTCGACGCCGACTTCGAGCTGGGTGCGGCGCTGCCGGCGCACATCGCAAGCGGCGTCCTCGCCGATCTCGCCTGACAGGATTCGAACGTTTTGCGCGACTATGCCGATATCCTCGAATCGGAGCCAAGCCGTGACCACCGCCCCTACTTTCATCGCCCGCGCCGGCCGCGTCTACATTCGCGCGGAAGGCCTGATGGACAAGCTGCAGTCGCTGTTCGCGCTGGCGATCCGCCTCTACCTCGCGCGCGTGTTCATCGCCTCCGCGCTCACCAAGCTCCACGACTGGAACATCACGCTCGCGCTGTTCGAGAACGAGTACCACGTGCCGCTCCTGTCGCCGGCTGCGGCGGCGTTCCTCGGCACCGCGGCCGAGCTCGGCCTGCCGATCCTCATCGTCGCCGGTCTCGGCACGCGCTTCGCCGCGCTCGCGCTCTTCGTCTTCAACCTCGTCGCGGCGACTTCCTACCCCGACTTGAGCGACGCCGGCCTCAAAGACCACATCCTGTGGGGCACGCTCATGCTGGTGCTCGCCGTGTACGGCCCCGGCCGCTTCTCGCTCGACCGGCTGCTCACGCGGGGGCAGCGCTAGCGCTTCTCGGACAGCAATGCCCTCTTGGCCACCGCGAGCTCGGCGAGCTGCTTGCGGTCGACCTTGGGGTAACGAAGGTCGAGCGAGGCGAGCGCGTCGACCACGGCGGCCGCCACGACGAGACGCGTGAACCACTTGTTGTCGGCAGGCACCACGTACCAAGGCGACTCGGGAGTGGCGGTCTCGCGGATCAGTGCCTGGTAGGCCGCCATGTACTCGTTCCAGTGACCGCGCTCGCGGACGTCGGCCGCGGAGAACTTCCAATTCTTCTCCGGATGCTCGATGCGCTCGAGGAAGCGCTTCTTCTGCTCGGCATGCGACACGTGGAGGAAGAACTTGCGCACGACCGTGCCCTGCCGCGAGAGGTACCGCTCGAAGGACCGGATATCCTGGTAGCGCTCGTCCCAGATGCGCCTGGTCACGAGCGAGGGCGGCAGCTTCTGTCCGCGCAGGAGCTCCGGGTGGACCTTCACCACCAGCACTTCCTCGTAGTAGCTGCGGTTGAAGATCCCGATGCGGCCGCGCTCGGGGAGGTTCTTCGCGCAACGCCAAAGGTAATCGTGGTCGAGCTCCTCCGTGCTGGGCGCCTTGAACGAGACGACCTGGCAGCCCTGCGGGTTGACGCCCGACATCACATGCTTGATGACGCCATCCTTGCCCGCGGCGTCCATCGCCTGGAAGACGAGCAACAGCGACCAGCGGTCCTGCGCGTAGAGCATGTCCTGCAGCTCCGCAAGGGCGTTTCGGCCCAGGGCGAGCGCCTCCTGCGCACTGACTTTGTCCTCGGTGCCCAAGTGCGCGGTGTCGCCGGGATCGTGATCCTTCAGCTTGAAATCCGCGCCGCGCCGGATGCGGTACGGCCGGGAGAATTCGCGCGCGATCTTGAGGATGCGCGACAGCGGGATGTCGTTGTCGTCGGGCATGGCCGCCATACTATTGCAAACCGCAGAGACGCACTATCATCGCCGTACAGAGGAGGCTTGCACCGATGGCTTCGCAGCTCGACGACACCGCCGTTTGGCTCATCACGGGATGCTCCGCCGGATTCGGCCGCGCGCTCGCCGAGCGCGTCCTCGCCCACGGACATCGTTGTGTCGCCACGACGCGCGCCGTCGCGAGCATCGAGCCCCTCGTCGCGCCGTTCCCGGAACGCGGCCTCGCCGTCGCGCTCGACGTCACGGACGCCGCGCAGCGCGACCACGCGGTGGCCGCGGCGGAAGCGCGCTTCGGCCGCATCGACGTCCTCGTCAACAACGCGGGGTGGGGCTACAACGCCGCGGTGGAGGAGGGCGAGGACGAGGTCGTGCGGGCGATGTTCGACGCCAATTTCTTCGCGCTGGCGGCGCTGATCCGGCGCGTGCTGCCGGGCATGCGCGAGCGCGGTCGCGGCCACATCGTCAACTTCTCCTCGATCGGCGGGCTCATCGGCAATCCGGGGAGCGGCTACTACTGCGCGACCAAGTTCGCCGTCGAAGGCCTGTCGCAGGCGCTTGCCAAGGAGGCCGGCCCGCTCGGCATACGCGTCACGCTCGTGGAACCGGGACCGTTCCGCACGGATTTCCAGGGACGCTCGATGACCCTGCCCAAAGCCATCAACGAAGCCTACGCACAGACATCCGGGGCGCGGCGCAGCGAGCTGCGGCAAAGCAGCGGCAAGCAGCCGGGCGATCCCTATCGCGCGGCCGACGCGGTCATCGCCGCGGTCGAGGCCGAGAACCCGCCGCTGCAGCTCCTGCTGGGCAAGGTCGCGCTCGATCGCGCGCGCGAGAATCTCGAAAGCCGCCGGCGCTCGATCGACGAGTGGGAAGCCGTCACGCTGTCCGCGGACTTTCCGTCGTAGCGTCGAGCAGGCGTCAAGTCGGCCCGACCTTCTCGTACTTGGCCAGCGACCGGATGCGGGCCGGCCGCGGCGTATCCGGGAACACCGAGGGCCACGCCGTGTAGCAGACCTCGCCGACGTAAAGGTCGCCGCGCGAATCGACGGCGAGCCCGTGCGGCGAGATGTACTGCCCGGGCCCCGTGCCCGTCGTCGGCTCTCGCGCGATCCGCGCGATCACCTTGCCCTCGTTCGACAGCACGCTCACGCGCGGGCCAAGGTTGGGCGTGCCGCGGTTGAACTCGTAGTAGGGGCCGATCTCGCCGACGTAGCACACGGGACACTTGCCGGGCGGCATGTACATCCCGCTCGGGCGATGCAGGCCGTACCACTGTGTCTCGAACTTGCCGTTGCCGTCGAACACCTGCACGCGATGGTTCTCGCGGTCGGCGACGTACACCCAGCCGTCCGCGTCGCAGGCGATGTTGTGCGGCAGGTTGAACTCGCCCGGGCCCGCGCCCGGCTGTCCCCACGACAGGAGGCGCTTGCCGTCAGGCGAATACTTGTGCACCCGCGCGTTGCCGTAGCCGTCGCAGACGTAGATCTCGCCCGACGGCGAGAGCGCGGTGTGCGTGCAGCGCCTGAACGGCTCGCCGCTCATGAACGGCGCGGGCACGCCCGGCACGCCGATCGTGAGCAGTACCTTGCCCTCGAGCGTGCACTTGCGCACCGTGTGGTCCTCGTCGTCGGTGAGGTAGAGCGCCTCGTCCGGGCCCACGTGCACGCCGTGCGCCCGCTTGAAAAGGCCTTCGCCCCAGGTGCGCAGGACGCTGCCGTCGCGGTCGAACACGACCATCGGATGGTCGCCGCGGTGGAACGCGTACACGTTGTCGTTGCGGTCGACACCGACCGCCGCCACGTCGTGCAGGCTCCAGTCGTCGGGCCACTTCGCCCATCCGTCGACGTAGCGATACGTGTACTCGCCCGCGCCGAAGACGTCGCTCATGGATCTCTCCCAGCTTCGCGTGCCGTGTTCTCCGTGCGGCTTGCCGCCCCGCCCGACTGTACCGGCTTCCCGATGGAAAGCAAAATCGATTTTTTTGGGGAAACTCGATAGCCGATTCCGATCATGCCCGCGCGGCGTTACCATACCGACCGTGAGCGAGACGGTGCACCTCCGGTACGGGCAGTCGGGGCTTTCGGTCCGCCTGCCCTCGCGCGCGCAGCCGACGCTCATCGGCAAGCGCCCGCTGCCGAAGCTCGCCGACCCGCACGCCGCCGTGCGCAACGCGCTGGATGCGCCGATCGGGGCGCCGGCGTATCGCGAGATTGTGCGCGGCCGCCGCAGCGCCTGCATCCTGATCTGCGACATCACGCGGCCGGTGCCGAACCGGCTCTTCTTGCGCCCGTTGATCGAGGGCCTGCGCGACGCCGGCATGGCGAAGGAGCGCATCACGGTCCTCGTGGCCACCGGCTTGCACCGTCCCAACGAGGGAGAAGAGCTCGCCGAGATCGTCGGCGATCCATGGGTGTTCGAGCACGCGCAGGTCGCGAATCACTTCGCCCGCGACGACGCCGCGCACGTCGATTTCGGCTTCACGAAGACGCGGCGCACGCCCGTGAAGCTCGACCGCCGCTTCGTCGAGGCAGACCTTCGCATCGCGACCGGACTCGTCGAGCCGCACTTCATGGCCGGCTACTCGGGAGGGCGCAAGGTGATCGCGCCCGGCGTCGCGCATGCCGACACGATCCGCACCTTCCACAGCGCGCGATTCATGGAGGACCCGCTCGCGATCCAGTGCAACCTCGACGGCAACCCGCTGCACGAGGAGCAGCTTGCGATCGTCCGGATGCTCGGCGAGGTCTACGCGCTCAACACGGTGATCGACGACGACCGCGACGTCGTGCACGTCGACTTCGGCGAGGTCATCGCAAGCCATCTTCGCGCGGTGGAGTTCGTTGCGGAGTCGATCCGCGTGCCGGTCGGGCGCCGCTTCCGCACGATCGTCACGTCCGCCGCGGGCCATCCGCTCGACAAGACCTATTACCAGACGGTGAAGGGCATGGTCACGCCGCTCGACATCCTCGAGCCCGGCGGGACGCTGATCGTCGCCTCGGCGTGCTCGGAGGGCTTCGGCTCGCCCGAGTTCCGCGACGCCCAGGCGCGCATGTGCAAGCTCGGCCCCGACAAATTCCTGCAATCGCTGCTCGCCAAGCAGTTCGCCGACGTCGACGAATGGCAGACCGAGATGCAGCTCAAGTCGATGCGCGCCGGCCGCGTGCGCCTGTACACGACCGGGCTCGACGACGAGGAGCGCAGCCTCACAGGCGTGGACTCGATCGCGTCGGTGGACGGGGCGGTCGAAGTCGCACTCGCGGCGGCGGGGGACCCGTCGCTTGCCGTCATTCCCGAAGGACCCTATGTCGTCCCCGTCGTTGCCTGACGGCGCGCGTCTTTCGATTCATCTCGATCTCGTCGGCGGCATCGCCGGAGACATGTTCGTCGCCGCCATGGTCGACGCGCTGCCGGCGCTCGAGGCGCCCATCCGGCGCGAGCTGGAAGCCGTGCGGCCCGGCGGCGCGGCAATGCCGGACTTCCCCGTCGCGTCGAGCGCGGGGCTTCGCGCGCGCGGCTTCAGGGCCGCGGCTTCGTCGGGCTATCGCAAGCTCGAGGCGAGCCAGGGCACGTCGTACCGCGAGCTGCGCCACACGATCGAGTCCGCGCCTCTCGCCGCCGGGACGCAGCGCCACGCGCTCGCGCTGCTCGACCTTCTCGCCGCCGCCGAAGCGCACGTTCACGGCACGTCGCTCGACGACGTCCACTTCCACGAGCTCGCCGATTGGGATTCGCTCATGGACGTCGTGGCGGCCGGATGCATCGCGGAGCGGCTCCACGGCGCGCACTGGACCGCGTCGGCGCTTCCGCTAGGCGGCGGACGCGTGCGAACCGAGCACGGCATGCTGCCCATCCCGGCACCGGCGACGGGCGCGCTGCTCGAAGGCTATCCGTGGCGAGACGACGGCATCGCCGGCGAGCGCGTCACGCCGACCGGCGCCGCGATCTTGCGTCTTCTCGTTCCCGCCGCGTCGTGCGCCGGCCGCAGCGGCGCCGGGCGCCTCGTGGCGGTCGGAGCAGGCGCGGGCGTGCGCACGCTGCCCGGCCTTCCCAACATCGTCCGCGCGCTCGTGTTCGAGGCCGAGCACGCGATGCCCGAGTTCGACGCCGACGCGGACTTCGTCGGCGTGATCGAGTTCGACGTCGACGACATGACGGGCGAGGAGATCGCGCTCGCGGCGGACCGATTGCGCGCACTCGCCGGCGTTTTGGATGTCTCGATCGGCGCGCGCTTCGGCAAGAAGGGCCGGCCACTGTCCGACTTCCGAGTGCTCGCGCAGCCCTCCGCGGTCGCGAGCGTCGCGCACGCCTGCTTCGCCGAGACGTCCACCCTGGGCCTTCGCGTGCGCGAGGATCGCCGGCAGATCCTGCGCCGGACGGAAGTGCGCGCGGACGCGGTGAGCGTCAAGGTCGCGCAGCGACCGGGCGGTGCGCGCACCGGCAAGGCGGCCCACGACGACGTGGCCGCCGATGCGACGCTCGATGCGCGTCGCAAGGCGGGCGCGAGCGCGGTGGAACGCGCGCTCAAGGAGGACGGGCAATGAGCACGATCGCCGCGCTCGTCGGGGCGCTGGATCGCCACCCGAGGCTCGCCATCGCGGTGAGCGGCGGCGTGGACTCGATGACGCTCGCGCACGTCGCAGCCCGGCGCTCGCGCACGCAGTCGACGATGTACCACGCGTCGAGCCCCGCCGTGCCGGCGTCGGCGCGCGAGCGCGTCGAGGCGCACGCCGCGGCGCACGGCTGGCCGCTCGTGATCGTCGATGCCGCCGAGCTCGCCGATCCGCGCTATCGCGCGAACCCCGTGGACCGCTGCTATTTCTGCAAGACGAACCTGTACGACCGCATCGGCGCCGCAACGGCCGATACGATCGCCTCGGGCACCAACGTCGACGACTTGTTCGACTTCCGGCCGGGTCTGCGCGCGGCTTCCGAACGCGGCGTGGTCCATCCCTACGTCGAAGCGGGCATCGACAAGGCGGGCGTGTACGCGATCGCCGCCTCGCTCGGCCTCGCCGACCTCGAGCGCCTGCCGGCGCAGCCGTGCCTTTCGAGCCGCGTGGAGACGGGCATCGCCATCGACGCCGCCGACCTCGCGTTCATCGACGCGGTCGAGTCGCTTCTCGCGCACAGCATGGGGCGCGATGCCACCTTGCGCTGCCGCCTCACGCATGCGGGAGTCGTCATCGAGCTCGCCGCGGCGAACGATCCCGCGTGCGAAGCCGCGGCGCGCGACATCGCACGCGAGGCGTGCCGCGCCGCCGGCCGCGCGTTCGCCGGCGTGCGGCCGTACGCACGCGGCGCCGCCTTCCTGCACCGCAATGGATGACTTCCGCATGGACTGGGAGCGCATCGCCCGCACCGGCACGAGCGAGGCCGTGCTGTGCGAGCCCAAGACGCCGCGGCAAATCGAGGCGATCGTGCGGCACGCACAGGAGCTCGACCGGCGCCTTCTGCTGACGCGCCTCGACCGCGACAAGCTCGCGCACCTCGACGCGAACATCGTCCGGATCCTCGACTACGACGACGTGTCGCGCACCGCGATCCTCGGCGCCCTGCCGCCGCCACGAGCGCCGCCAAGAGTGGCGATCGTGTGCGGGGGGACTTCCGACGTCGCGGCGGCCGACGAGGCGGCGCGTACCCTCGCTTTCGAGGGCGAGGCGTCGTCGCGCTACGTCGACGTCGGTGTGGCCGGCTTGTGGCGTCTCATGGAGCACCTCGACGACATCCGCGCGCACCGCATCGTGATCGCGGTCGCGGGCATGGAAGGCGCGATATTCAGCGTGCTCGCGGGGCTCGTGCCGAGCGCGGTCATCGCGGTGCCCACCTCGATCGGCTACGGTGTCGCGGCCGGCGGCCATGCCGCGCTCAATGCCGCGCTCGCGAGCTGCGCGTCAGGGCTCGCGGTCGTCAACATCGACAACGGCTTCGGCGCCGCGCACGTGGCGCTGCGCATGCTCGGCGCATCGATTCATCGAACCACGATGCGGCCCTTCATGCCGGCATCGAAGTGACCCGGCTGGAGGCACGCGAACTCGACCACCCCGGACTCCGTGAACTGCCAGACGATCTCGCCGGACCTCCCGGGGTCGAGGCTCACGTGGTTCGGATCCTCGTGGTGCATCTCGGGGTACTTCTTCATGAGCTCCGCGTGCTTGCGCAGATCGTCCGCGGTTCCTAGAACCATCTCGTGCTTGACCTTCCCCACGTTGGTCACGACGAAGCGGATCGTCTCGCCCTTCCTGACCCGGATTTCCGACGGCGCGAAACGCATCGCGTCGGACATCGCGACGTCGATCGTGCGATCGACTTTGGACGGCTCGCCTGGCTTCCCGATGCCGGCGCCATGCGGTTCGTCGTGCGCGGCGGCATGGCTGCATCCGGCAGCCAAAGCGAGCGCAACGCCGATTCGAGCGGCTTTCATGCCTCGCCCCCTGCGCTCCTACGTCACGGCGGCGATCGCCGCCTTCACGCGGGCCGCTGTCAAAGGCAGCTCGCGAATGCGCGCACCCGACGCATCCGCCACGGCGTTGGCGAGCGCCGCCGCGGCCGGTCCCTGCGAGGCCTCTCCCGTACCGAGAAACGGCTGTCCCGGGCGGTCGGCGACGTGCACGTCGATGCTGTCGGGCAAATTCGCAAAGCGCATCACGGGATAGCTCGCCCAGTCCACGCTCGTGATTCGGTGCTCGTCGAAGCCGACCGACTCGTACAGCGACCACGACAGCGACTGCACGATGCCGCCTTCGACCTGGTTGCGGATGCCGTCGGGGTTCACCGCCTCGCCGCTGTCGGCCGCCGCCACCGCGAGATACGCGCCGGAATTCTTGTAGCGCGCGAACGGCCCGCGCTGCGCACATAGCCTTGCCAGCCGAAGCGCTCGGCGGCCGTGCGAATCACGGCGCGAGCGAGCTCGTCCATGAAGCTTTCGATCGCCAAGACGTTCATGTACGCGCCGAGCCCGCTCAGCGCCGACACGCGAAGCGGCATCGCCGGGATGAAGTGGTGCACCACACGCGCACTGCCGAACTTGTAGAGCGGGATCGCGTTGCGGTCGCCGCCGCCCGCAGGCTGCGGGATCGCTTCGAGCGCCTGCTGCATGGGACCCGGCTTCTCCACCGTGCCGAGGCCCTCGACGGTCGTGATGCAGACGCCTTGCAGCGCCGAGATCGGCGTCAGGCACGAGAACACGAGGGTAATCGTGTGACGACTACGAAAGTGGGGTGGCTGATGGGATTCGAACCCACGACAACCGGAATCACAATCCGGGACTCTACCGCTGAGCTACAGCCACCATCAAGAGTCGTAACGCGCGCATCGTGGCGCGCCCGACAGGACTCGAACCTGTTACCCCCGGCTTAGAAGGCCGGTGCTCTATCCTAATGAGCTACGGGCGCCTTGCCTGTCGGTCCGGGCTCGAGGCACGTATCGCGCGAAGGCGCCCGGCCCGGAATTGCGGGGCAATACTATCATACGGACAGGTTGCAGACCCGGGTCCGGGGCATCCGCCGACCGGCTACCATACGCCGCGTGCAAGACGAAGCCGCCGTCACCGTCTTCCTGTTCACCGACATCGAAGGCAGCACCCGGTTGTGGGAGCAGTCGCCCGACCGCATGCGGGACGCGCTCGCGCGGCACGACGAGATCTCGACCGCGACCGTCTCGGCGCACCACGGCCGCATCGTCAAGACCACGGGCGACGGCATTCACGCCGCGTTTCGCGACCCGCTCGATGCGATCGAGGCGGCGCTTGCGCTGCAGATCGCGCTCGCGGACCCGGAGGCGACCGCGGGCATCGCGCTTCGCGTGCGCTGCGGCATGCACGCCGGCGTGGAGGCGAGGCGCGACAACGATTTCTACGGAATCGCGGTCAACCGCGCGGCGCGCATCATGAGCGCGGCGCACGGCGGCCAGGTGCTCCTGTCGCAGGCCGTCGCCACGCTCGTGCGCGACCGCCTCCCGGACGGCGTCTCGCTGCGCGAGCTGGGCGCGGTCCGGCTGCGCGACCTGAGCGTGCCCGAGAACGTCTACCAGCTGATGCACCGCGTGCTGCGCCAGAGTTTCCCCGCGCTCCGCTCGCTGGAGGCGACCCCCAACAACCTGCCGCAGCAGCTCACGTCGTTCATCGGCCGCGAGCACGAGCTGGCGGAGGTTCGACGCCGGCTTCGCGATGCGCGCCTGCTCACCATCGTCGGCATCGGCGGCCTCGGCAAGAGCCGCCTCTCGCTGCAGGTGGCCTCCGAAGCGCTCGACGACTATCCCGACGGCGTGTGGTTCGTCGAGCTCGCCGCGCTCACCGATGCGCGCCTCGTCCCGCAAGCCGTGGCTTCGGTGCTCGGCGTCAGGGAAGAGGTCGGGCGCCCCGTGCTCGAGACGCTCGCGAGGTTCGTGCACGACCGCCGCCTGCTGCTCGTGCTCGACAACTGCGAGCACATGACCCAGGCAAGCGCCGAGCTCGCGCGCCGGTTGCTCGAGGCGGGACCGCAGGTCAGCGTGCTCGCGACGAGCCGCGAGCGGCTCGGCCTGGGCGGCGAGAATACCTACCCGCTCGCGCCGTTCGCGGTGCCGCTTCCGCGCCAGCGCCTCGGGCCGGAGGCGCTCGCGCAGTTCGGCTCCGTGCGCCTTTTCGCGGAACGCGCGGCCGCGGCCGACCCGGACTTCTCGATCAGCGACGAGAACGCGGGCGGGGTCGCCGAGATCTGTCACCGCCTCGACGGCATCCCGCTCGCGCTGGAGCTCGCGGCGGCCCGGGTGCGTGCGCTGTCCGTGCAGAAGATCGCCGACCGGCTCACCGACCGCTTCAAGCTCCTCCAAGGCGGCGACCGCACCGCGCTGCCCAGGCAGCAGACGCTGCGGGCGCTCATCGACTGGAGCTACGACCTGCTCGCGCCCGAGGAGCGGGTCCTTTTCGCGCGCCTGTCGGTCTTTGCGGGCGGCTTCACGCTGGAAGCGGCGGAGAAGGTCGGGGCCGGCGATGCGATCGCGGAAGCGGACGTCCTCGATCTCCTGACGCGCCTGGTCGACAAGTCGTTGGTCTCGCTCGAGGCCGGGCGCGACCGCTACCGCATGCTCGAGACGGTGCGCCAGTACGCGCAGGAACAGCTCGAAGCCGCCGGGGACGCGAAGGCAACGCGAAACCGCCATCTTCACTTCTACGTCGCCCTTGCCGAATCCGCTTCGGCGCATTGGATCGGCCCGAGCCAGCGCGATTGGCTTCGACGCATCGACGCGGAGATCGAGAACGTCGCGGCGGCCGATGCCTGGTGCGATCACGCCGAAGACGGGGGCCCCTTGGGGCTGCGTCTCGTGCGGGCTATCCGCTTCTACTGCGTCAATCGAGGCCTCCTCGCGCTCGGCTACGAGGCGACCCTAAAGGCGCTCGGCCGCCCAGGCGCCCAGACTCGAAACGTCGCGCGCTCCCAGACGCTGTCCGCTCTGGGGGTGTACGCGACCAGCATGGGTCGCGAGCGCGAGGCGCTCGGCTACCTCAACGAAAGCCTGGCGATCGCTCGCGAGCTCGGCGACCATGCGCGCGTTGCGATCACGCTGCAGCCGCTGGGCAGGACGTACCTTGCGCTCGGGATGATCGACGACGCGCGTGCGCATCTGACCGAGGCCCTGACCTTGGCGGAAAACGGCGGCAACCGCCGCGAGACGCTGGCCGCGCTCAGCAACATGGTTCAGCTGCATCGCGTGGAAGGCGACCTCGGAAGTGCGCTGACGCTGTCCGAGCGCTGTCTCGAGATTGCCCGCGGGCTCACGGACCCCGACAGCCTTTTCATCGGTCTCATCAACCACGCCATGATCCTGATCCTCACCGGGGCAGCGCCCGCGCAAGCCCGGGAGATCGCGAAGGAAGCGACGGCCGTGTTCGAGAGTGGTTCGCGCCTGCACGGGCAGTCCCTTCTGGAGGTCACGGCGGGGCTCGCCGCCGCCGAGCGGGACTGGGGTGCTGCAGCGCGCTTCTACGGAGTCGCCCAGCGCGAGTCGGAGTATTCCGGCCTCAAGCGCGACCCCGCCGACGAGGCCTTTCTTGCCGCGCAGATGAAGCCCGTTCGCGCGGAGCTGGGCGATGCGTTCGAAAGCGCAGTCGACGGAGGCCGCGCCGTGGCGTTCGCGCACGCGCTCGCCGAGGCGCGCGAATGGCTACAGCGCGGCCAAGGGATCAATAATCGTTGAAGATCGCCGGATCCGTCGACTCGATGTATTCGGGCGGGTTCGCGTTCCGCTTGTAGACGCGGATGCGGTAGTCGTACTGGTACTTGTACGTGTTCTTGTCGACGACGCGCACGACGAATCCGTTCGTCATCGGCGGAACGTAGGCCGCGGAGAATTGGTCCTTGAGATTCGGCGCGGCCTGATCCTTGAAGTTGACCGGCAGCGTGAACGGACCGCCTTCGACCTTGAACTCGAACTTCGAATTGAGCGGAAGCCACCAATGGAGCACGACGCCGTCGTTATTCGCGCCGCGGTTGCCATGCGCCATGCGCATCGGGTCGGAGCCCACCACGACCATGCATTTGCCGTCGGCCGGGTTGGTCACCACCTGAACGGCGATGGCGCAGAGGTTGTTGAAGCACCAATCGCCTACCGACCGGATCTGGTCCGGACAGTCGGGATTCGGCGGATACACGGTTGCACCGACGCCGGTGGGCGCAATCGTCTGACAACCCGCCAGCCCGAGTACAAACGGTAGCAGCAACTGCTTCGTTTTCATCGTTCGTCCCCTTGTGTATGCACCGCCAGCAGGCGTACTCGAGCCGAGCGCGCGCGAGCCGGACGGCGCGGCTCTATTGTGGAATACAGCGGGGAAAATACAATGGGAAAATTCGCGCCGGAACGAAGTCGAGTTCACTCGCTCCGGGGTAACCTGCTATCAGGGATCGTTCATGATCGCCGGGTCGATCGTGATCGGGTCGCCCGGCGTACCGGCCGAAGGGTACACCGTGATGTCATAGTAGAACGTCCCACGCTCGGTATTCGCGTTCGTGACGGAGCAGATGTTGTTGTAGCAGCCGGTCCCGGTCATCTGCCGGTCCCACACGCCCTGGCCTGTGGTCTCCTTGCCCGGCACCGCACGACCGGTGTGCGGCCGGACGCTTCTCCCGCGGAATTCGTAGCCGTCCGTCTGCAGGTTCCAGATGATGGCCGCGTAGCGATGGCGCGTCATCATGTTGACGTTGCCGCCGGAGGCGAGCTCGAGCTTCTTGCCGCCGCTGCCGTCGTCGACGACGCGGACGTCGATCGTGCAGAAGGGGTATCCGCAAGTGGTGGCAGGCTGCAGCGTGCCGCGCGAGGCGCACGCCGCGCAGACAAGCGCGACGGCTGCGGCGGCGATGAGGGTCCTGGCGGTCATCGGAGTCCGGACGGGTCGGTCACGACCAGGATTATGCCCGTTAGCGCGACGCCGCCAACGCCTCTTCGATCTCCGCGAAGGTGCGCGCGAGCTCCGTAATCTGCAGCGGTACGCCGAGCTGGCGCGCGATCTGCGACGCCGAGAAGATGCCGCGGATCTGGGCCGGGCCCTTCGCATTCATTTCGGCCACGAGCTCGTGGTGGCGGCCCGCCTGCTTGAGCGACGCCACGATGTGTCCCACCTTGGCCGCGCGCACGTCCTCCATGCGCATCGCGACGATCGACTCGATGGGCGTCATCAGGTCGGAGACGAGGAGCTCGTTGCGCTTGACGCCGCGGGCGTGGCTCACCCGCACCGGCCGCTCGCCCAGGATGTCGGTGGTCGTCACCAGGCCGATCACGTGGCCATCCGGCGCGAGGACGAACAGCGAGCGAACGGCGCGCGCGATCATGTACTCGTTGGCCACGGCCACGGGCGCCGACGGCTCGATCGTCGCCGCCGCCACCTTGGCGAGGTCGGTCATGACTTCGAGCGCCGGCGAGTCGAGCGTCACGGAATTGGGCGCCGGCTGCGCCAACGTGCACGCGCGGCTCTGCGCCAGCGACATCGAAGCGAGGGGTTGGTAGTCGCGCATCGTTCGAGGGCTCCCGTTTGGACGTGAGGGGTCGCCGCGCAGTCTATTCCACGGGCGCAACCCGGCGCAGCAAGGACAAACCCGGCCACGCCGGATTCTACGATGAACGCCGGCCGTCGCGGCGTATCCTTGCTTCCGTCCTCGACGAATGGAGCCGGCTTCCACCATGACCATCACCGTGACACGGGACCGCACCGGGAAAATGCGCCACGTCGTCGCCGTCCGCGCCCACCGCGTGATCGTCGACGAGCTGGCCGCGGTCGGCGGCGAGGATACGGGCCCCACGCCCCACGACCTGTACGACGCCTCGCTCGCCGCCTGCAAGGCCGTCACGATGGTCTGGTACGCGAACCGCAAGCAGATTCCGCTCGCCGACGTGACGGTCAGCGTGGAGCGCGACGACAGCGAGGAGCGCGCCGGCAAGTACCGCCTGCACACTCGGCTCGCGCTGGGCGGCGAGCTGACCGACGCCCAGCGCGAGGAGCTTCGCAGCGTGGCCGCCAAATGCCCGGTCCACCGCCTCATGACGCAAGTCGTCACCGAGATCACGACCGAGCTCGCGTAACGCCATGCCCATCGAGCGAATTCTCGAGGCGCACGTCAAGGACTTGGGCGGCGGCTTTCTCGTGCGCCGGCTCCTGCCGTCGTTGCCGCGCCAGGGCGTCGGGCCGTTCGTGTTCTTCGATCATTTCGGCCCGGTGACGGTGCGCCCTTCCGACAATTTCGACGTGCGGCCGCATCCGCACATCGGGCTCGCCACCGTCACGTACCTGTTCGAAGGGGCGATGCTCCACCGCGACAGCCTGGGCGTCGTGCAGCGCATCGAGCCGGGGGCGATCAACTGGATGACCGCGGGGCGCGGTGTGGTCCATTCCGAGCGCCGTCCGCCGGACCTGCGCGACCGCGAGTACGTCACGCACGGCCTGCAGCTGTGGGCGGCGCTTCCGCAGGCGCACGAGGAGATCGAGCCTTCGTTCGCGCACACCGCGGCGGCCGATATCCCGCGCTGGCGGGAGGAGGGGCTTCGGGTCGGACTGCTGATCGGCGAAGCGTTCGGACGCCGCTCGCCCGTCGCGACGTTCGGGCCCACGCTGTACCTCGACGTCGAGGCCGACGCCGGCGCGCGCCTCGTGCTGCCCGCGTCGCTCGGCGAGCGCGCGGTGTACGCGGTCGACCGGCCGCTCGTTGCGGACGGCGCTGCGGTCGGCGCGCAGGCGATGGCGATGCTCGCCGCGGATGCCGACGCTGCCGTCGTCGCGCCGCAGGGCGGGCGCTACGTCGTCATCGGCGGGGCGCCCCTCGACGGCCCGCGTCACATGTTCTGGAACTATGTTTCATCGAGCCGCGAGCGCATCGAGCGCGCAAAGGACGATTGGACGGCGCAACGCATGGGGCACATCCCGGGCGAGCACGAATGGATCCCGCTGCCGAGCTGACGCTATGGCGCAATATGCCATTGGCATGGAGTGATGCGTCGTGCTTGACGGTATAGAGTCGAAGTGCGACGCTCCTGCGCGGCTTCAGTCGCGCGCGCGCTCTTGGGAAAATCGCAAATGAATACATCGACCGTACTCCGACGCATCTTCGCGCTTGTGCGCAACACCTTGTGGGCGGCTGCGCTCGCGGCCCTCGTGCCGCTAGGCAGCGCTAGCGCCGGTGCCGGGCTTCTCGCGAGCGACGCCGATTTCAAGCTGCTCGCATCGGCGGGGTTCACGCAGGCGATCGACGGCGCGCACCCCGAAGGCAGCACGCTCAACATCTACTCGTGGTCGATGGCGTGGTACAAGGGAAAGCTGTACGTCGGCACGCTGCGCAACCAGAACGACGGGACGCTCGCGAGCCTGTCGGTCGACACCGGGCAGATCTGGGCTTACACGCCGGGCGGCGCGGACGGCTCGAACGGCACGTGGGCGCTTGCTCTGCAGTCGCCGATGCTGGTCCCCGGCATTCCCCGGGACTTCGGCTACCGCTGGATGACCGTGTGCAATTTCAACGGCCAGGATACGCTCTTCATCTCCACGCTGGGCTTTCTCCAGGGCAACATCCTGTGGACGAGGGACGGCGTCACCTTCACCCCGGTCACGCGCACCGGCTTCCCGACGCAGACCGTCGGCTTCCGCACCATCAGCTGCTTCAAGGAGGCGAGCGGCAAGCAGCTGCTCGCCATATCGCCGGTGGGCCTGGCAGGCAACGCGACCACGTTCGACAGCGACCTGTCGGGCAATCCCATCGTGCTGGTCAACGACGATCCACTCGGCAGGGGCACGTGGCGCAACTACAGCCCGCTGCAGATGAACGATCCCAACAACAACGCGTTCTTCACGATCTACGCCGCGCCGAACGGCATGCTGTACGCGGGCGTGGACAACTTCACCACGGGAGCCCAGGTGTGGAAGACGGCCGGGTGCCCGACTTACGTCGTCTGCGTGCCGAGCTGGACCAAGGTGATCGACCTCGGCGCGGGCCGTCCGCTCGCCGCCGACGGGAGCGTGCAGAACACCGGCGTGTCCGACATGATGGCGTACAGCGATTCGATTTACATGGGTGTTGACGTGCCCACGAACAAGAAGCCGCCGGCGGAGATGTGGCGCCTTCGCATGTCCGACGACCAGCTCACGATCGTCATGGGAGACCCGCGCCTCAACTTCGGCACGGGTACCGCGCCCACCAGTCCCGCGTATCCGACCAACCTGCGTTGCGGGGTCCCGCTCGAGGACATCGACGGCGGCGGCACGGCCAACGATTGCCCGCCGACGTCCCGGCGCGGGGCGGGCTTCGGCCCCATCGGGAGCGCAGCCACGGGCTATCCGTCCGGAACCAACGCGTACTTCTGGCGGCTTCTCAATTACGTTTACAACCCGGCGACGGCACCGCTCGGCGACAACCGCCTCTATGCCGGAACGCTCGACCAGGCCCGCAACAAGCCCGGCGCCGTGCCGGGCTTCGACATCATCACGACGACCGACGGCACCAACTGGAACGTGATCACCAACGACGGCCTCGGCGATCCGACGGCGCTCGGCATGCGCGCGATCGCCTCGTCACCCATCGGCCTGTTCGTCGGCAGCGCGGCCCGCGGCAATCCGCCGTACGGCACGAGCGTGTGGGTCGGCATTCCCCAACCGGACACGACGGCGCCGACGACCACCATCGCGTCACCGCCGTCGCCGGTCGAGGGCGCGACCGTGAACGCGCACAACGTGGACTTCGCCTGGTCCGCCACCGACGCGCCGCCGCCCGGCAATCTGCCCATCACGTACGCCTACCGCCTCGATCCGATCGAGCCCGCGTTCCCGGCGTTCAGCGCAGCGACGGCGAAGTCGTACACGAATCTCGTCAACGGCACGTACACGTTCTACGTCATCGCCAAGGACGCGGTGGGCAACACGGAGACGCCGGGCGCAGCCGCGGGCGCGTCCAACCGGCGCACGTTCACGATCAGCGCCCCCGACCTTCCGCCTACGGTCACGATTCAGAGCGCGCCGGCGACCCCGAACCCGACCGGCAACGTCGCCTTCTCGTGGACGGGCAGCGACGACCTCACGCCCACGGCAAGCCTCGTGTACGACTTCTGGCTCGCGCCGACCGGCGCCGATCCGAACTCGTTCAACGGCGCCACCAGCGCCACGTACAACGGCCTGGCCGACGGCGCGTACACCTTCCACGTCAAGGCGAAGGACGGCGCGGGCAATGTCGGCGCCGAGGCCACCGCGAGCTTCACGGTTGCGCATCCGGCCGGGCCGCCGGCGTCGCCGGCACCGGCATCCGCCGCGGGCAACGGTCCTGGTGTCATCCGCGTGACGTGGACGGACGTCCCCGGCGAGACGGGATTTTCGGTGCAGCGATGCGTGGGGCTGAGATGCCTCCCGATCGGGAGCCTGCCGGCCGGCGTCACGTTCGTGAACGACATGCCCGGCGGCACGGCCGGCACGATCTACACCTACAGGGTGCAGGCCTGCAACCCGCTGGGGTGCTCGGCGCCCGCGGTCACCAACAGCGTCGCGCTGCCGTAGAGCGGCGGTGGCGGGCGTCCGGGATGGCTTCGTCCCGGACGCCGGCGGTGAGGAGTGTCGAGCCGGCGCGAGGTCGACCGTGGGCGGCAAGCAGCAACGGATACGCTTCTGCACGTCACCTGACGGGGTGCGCATCGCCTTCGCGACCGCCGGCGAAGGCCCGCCCCTGGTGCGCATCAACAACTGGTTCACGCATCTCGAGCTCGACTGGGACAACCCGGTTTGGCGCCATTGGTCCGAGGCCCTCGCCGAGCGGCGGACCCTGGTCCGCTACGATCCGCGAGGCTCGGGACTCTCCGATCGCGACGTTGCCGACGTTTCCCTGGATGCCTTGGTGCGCGACCTCGGGGCGGTTGTCGACGCGCTCGGCCTTCGCCGCGTTCCGCTGATCGGGCTGTGCCAGGGCGGTGTGATCGCCGCAGCCTTTGCCGCGCGCCATCCGGAGCGCGTCAGCCGCCTGGTGCTCTACGACAGCTACCTGCACGGCGCGTTCGCAAGCGGCACCCCGGAGTATCTGACGAAGCAGGCGCATGCGTTCGCGGACGTGATCGAGCTCGGCTGGGGGAGGAAGGTCGGCGCGTTTCGCGAGATGTTCGCCAATCTCCTGATGCCGGAGGCCGCCGGGCATCAGGCCAAGTGGATAAGCGAGCTTGCACGCCGCAGCGCCTCGCCGGCGACCGCATGCAAACTGTGGAAGGAATTCAACACGTTCGACATCCGGGCCGAGGCGCCGAAGGTCCGCGCGCCGACGCTCGTGTTTCATGTTCGAGGCGACGCGATGGTGCCCTTCGAAGCCGGGCGGCGCCTCGCCGCGGCGATACCGAATGCCCGCTTCGTGCCGCTCGAAGGACGCAACCACATCCTTCGCGCGGACGAGCCCGCGTGGAGTGTGTTCACGAAGACGCTCGACGACTTCCTCGCTGCCGACGAACCTGCCGGCGAACCCGCGCCGGAGGGACTCTCCGAGTTGACCGCGCGCGAAAGGGAAGTTCTGGATTGCATCGCGCGCGGCCTGACGAACCCGCAGATCGCTGCCGATTTGCACATTGCCGAGAAGACCGTTCGCAATCACGTCACGAGCCTGTTCTCCAAGCTCGGGGCCACGCACCGCTCGCAGGCCATCGTGATCGCGCGCAAGGCGGGCCTCGGGCGCGACTGAAGGGCCGAGCGGGCCCCGCAACTGGGGCCGGTGCCCCATGAATGTCGCCGCGGACGCGGGAATCCGATTGGCATTGAGGCCCTCGCCCCATGACGGCAGTCGTCTTCGATGCCAACCTGTGATCGTCATGATCACACCCGAACGGGAGGCACGATGACCACGAGAGTCGAAGGTATCGTCCGGCAACGGCAGGATCCCTTGCGCAAACGCTATCGCAGCGATCCGGCCGAGGCGTGGATCGACGACCAAGCGCGGACCCTCAACGCGTGCGACACAGACCCGTTCCACGGCGCGGTCGTGCCGGCCAACGGCGGCGACGCACCGTTGCGCTTCGGCGTCCACCGCGCGGTGGGTGGCTTCCACGATTACCCGAATCCCGGCGACCTCCTCTGCGCTGCGCTCGCCGCCTGCTTAGACTCGACGTTGCGGATCGTCGCAGATCGCCTCGCGATCCGCCTCGGGTCGCTGCACGTCGACGTCACGGCGGAGTGCGACGTGCGCGGCTGCCTGCAGGTGGACCCTGCGGTCCCGGTCGGGTTCCAGCGCATGCGCTGCCGCGTGCGGCTGCGCCCGAGGGACGAGATCGACGAGAACAAGATGCGAATGCTGGTGGCCGTCGCGGAAAGCTGCTGCGTCGTTCTGCAGACGCTGCGCAACGGCGTCGCCGTGCAGGCCGAAGTCGAACCGAGCGCCGCAGCTGTCATCGAGGAATAGCCATGGTCGAAATCACCACCGCGCCCGCCGTTGACCTCGGGGCCGTGAAGGCGCGGCAGCAGGCCGCCTGGTCCGCGGGCGACTACGCCGTCGTGGGCACGACGTTGCAGATCGTCGGCGAGACGCTTTGCGAGGCGCTCGACCTTCGCGCCGGCGAGCGCGTGCTCGACGTCGCGGCCGGCAACGGCAACGCCACGCTCGCCGCGGCGCGGCGGTGGGCCGACGTCACGTCCACCGATTATGTTCCCGCCTTGCTCGAGCGCGGGCGGGCCCGGGCGAGCGCCGAGGGCCTGACGGTGCGGTTCGAGGCGGCGGACGCCGAGCGCCTGCCGTACGGCGACGCGAGCTTCGACGTCGTGCTGTCCACGTTCGGCGTGATGTTCGCTCCCAGCCAGGAGCAAGCCGCGGCGGAGCTGGCGCGGGTTTGCAAGCCGGGTGGCCGGATCGGACTCGCGAACTGGACGCCCGGAAGCTTCATCGGGGAGCTCTTCACGCTGCTGGGGCGATATCTACCTCCGCCGGCCGGCGTCCGCTCGCCCGCACTGTGGGGCACCGAAGCGCGCCTGCGCGAGTTGTTCGGCGATCGGCTCGGCGCGATCGCGATCGAGCACAGGAATTTCGCGTTTCGATATCGCAACGCGGCTCACTGGCTCGACGTGTTCCGCACGTTCTATGGCCCGATGCAAAAGGCGTTCGGCGCGATGGATGCCGCGGCACAGGAATCGCTCGCAGCGGACTTGATCGCGCTGGCCGAGCGATTCAACCGCGCCGGCGACGACTCGCTGGTGGCTCCGAGCCAGTACGCCGAAGTCGTGATCAGGCGAAGATGATCGGGTCGGGGTGAGAGGATTCGAACCTCCGACATCTTGCTCCCAAAGCAAGCGCGCTACCGGGCTGCGCTACACCCCGAACGTTCGGATTGTGCCATCTTTCTCGTGGCCGCGCGCTTCAGCGCCGCATCTCCTCGAGCGCCGAGACGAGCGGCGCGCTCGGAACTTGCAGGATGCCCTCGAACGGCTGGTCCATCTCGAGGATCATGAGCACCGCAGTCGACACCGAAAGGCCGCACACGAGGATCACGGCGTAGACGGTCGCGTTGCGCGGCGCGAACAGGCCGAGCGCCACGAAGATCGCGGTGAGCCAGAACACGAGGATCACGAGGAACACCGTCGGGATGGAGCTTTCCTCGCCCTCGACGAGCAGCCAGCGCGCCTGCTCGATGTCGGCCGTGAGCGTGAGGGCGCGCGCGAGCAGCCAACGCTGCGCATCGGTGTCGGACGCGAGCTTCCACAGCCCGGCGCGGATCAGCTCGCTGCTCGAGGCGTCCGCGCGCAGCGTGGTCGCCTCCTCCGACGCCTTCACCGCCTTCCACCTGTGCTCGATGCGCCGCTCCGTGAGCACCTGCAACAGCGACCGCAGCTCTTTCGTCTGTGGGCCGTATTGCCGTAGCACGCGGTCGAGCAGGATGAGCTTGGTCCCGGTCTCCTTGACCTCCTCGTTGCGCGCGTCGAACGAGGTTTTCGCCGACGCGACGAGCAGGCCCAGCACGAGCGCCGCCAGCGTGGCCACGAGCCCGATGGCGACGTTCACGATCTGCCGCGACTGCTCGCTCATGTGATGCTCGGGCAGCACCGCGCGCAGGAGGCCGCCGAGCACTGCGCCGCTCAGCACGCACACGCACACGATGCTCGAAACGGCGAATTCGCTCAATGCAAGATCTCCTAGCGCCCGAACTTTCGGATCACCGCCAATGCCTCGTCGATGGCGCGCGTGCCGTCGCCGGACTTCACGGCATGCTGCACGCACCCGTGCAGATGATGCTCGAGCAGCTTTCGGGCCAGCGCGTCGAGTGCCGCCTGCACGGCGCTCACTTGCGTCAGCACGTCGATGCAGTAGCGATCCTCGGCGATCATCTTGCCGATGCCTCGCACCTGCCCCTCGATGCGGTTCACGCGCTTGCCGAGCGCCGCCGCGTCGGCGCGCGCGACGACGGGGTGCGCGTGAGAGGTCGCCTTACGCGACGACGTCATAGCCTGCGTCTTCGACCGCCGTGCGCAACGCGGGTGCGCCGGTCTTCGCCGGGTCGAAGGTGACTCTGGCGGCGCCGGGGTCGAGCGTCACCGCGACGTCGCTGACACCCGGTACGGCCTTGAGCACCCGCGTCACGCTTGCGACACATCCGCCGCACGACATGCCCTTGACGTTCATCGTAATCGTTTCCATCGACCCTCTCCTCTCATGAAGTGGGCTGCGGCGGCTTCCAGCGCCGCAGCAGGAGCGCGTTGCCGACCACGGACACCGAGCTTGCCGCCATCGCCGCGCCGGCGATGACCGGGTTCAGCATGCCGACGGCGGCGAGCGGAATGCCGAGGACGTTGTAGGCGAACGCGAAGAACAGGTTCTGCCGGATCTTGCGCAGTGTGGCACGCGAAAGCAGGATCGCGTCGACGACGGCCGTGAGATCGGCGCGGATGAGCGTGACGTCCGCCGCCTCGACCGCGATGTCCGAGCCGGCGCCGATGGCGAAGCTCACGTCCGCCGCGGCGAGCGCCGGCGCATCGTTGATGCCGTCGCCGACCATCCCGGTGACGATACCCTGCGCCTTGAGCGCACGCACGGCGTCGGCCTTGTCCTTCGGCAGCACGTTGGCGCGGAACTCGACGATGCCGGCGCGCTGGGCGACCGCCTGCGCCGTGGCCGCGTTGTCGCCCGTCAGCATGATCACCCGAATGCCGGCCCCGGCGAGCCGCCTCACCGCCTCGGCCGACGTCAGGCGCAGCGCGTCGGCGATCGCGATCGCGCCGATCGCACGTCCGGCGCGCGCCACCGCGACGACGGTGTTGCCGGCGCGCGATAGCTCCGCCACCGTCTGCGCCGGGAGCGAAACGTGTTCCGGCGACCCCAGCGCCGAAGCCACGGCATCACCGCCGATGCGCGCCGCGACGCCGCGTCCCGGCCTGGCCATGAAGTCCGCGATCGGCAGCGGCGCAACGCCCTCGGCTTGTGCCGCTGCCGCGATGGCCTTGGCGAGCGGATGCGTCGACCCTTGCTCGAGGGCTGCCGCGGTCTCCAGCACGTCTCGGCGCGTAGCCCCGTCGATCGCGACCACGTCGACGACCGCCGGGCGACCTTCGGTGAGCGTTCCCGTCTTGTCGACGATGAGCGTCTCAAGGCGGCCCGCGAGCTCGAGCGCGGATGCGTTGCGGATCAGGATGCCGCTCTGCGCGCCGCGCCCGGTACCCACCATGATCGCTGTCGGCGTGGCGAGTCCCAGCGCGCATGGGCACGCGATGACGAGGACCGCCACCGCATTCACGAGCGCGCGCGCGGCGTCGCCGCCGAGCCACCACGTGACCCCGAACGCGACGAGCGCGACGGCGACGACGATGGGCACGAAGACGCCGGAGACGCGGTCGGCGAGGCGCTGGATAGGCGCTTTCGTGCCTTGCGCTTCGGCGACGAGGCGCACGATCCCGGCGAGCAGCGTGTCGCCGCCTACGCCCGTCGCATCGCAGGCGAGGAGCCCGTCCTGGTTGACGGAGCCCGCGAACACCTTGGCGCCGGGCGCTTTCGCGACCAGGTGCGATTCCCCGCTGAGCATGCTCTCGTCAACACTCGAGGCGCCTTCGCGCACCACGCCGTCGACGGGAACGCTCTCCCCGGCGCGGACCAGGAACCTGTCGCCGACGACGACGGCCGGCAACGGAACGTCGGCCGTCGCGTCGCCGCGCACGACGTGCGCCGTTTTCGGCGAAAGGCGCAGCAGGCCTTCGAGCGCGGCCGAGGTGCCCGCCTTTGCACGCGCCTCGAGCAGCTTGCCCAGCAGGAGGAGCGTGACGACCGCGGCGCCCGCCTCGAAATACACGTGCTGACCGTGAAGGCCCAGAAGCGTCACCACGACGCTCCACGCGTAGGCCATGGTCGTGCCGAGCGCGACCAGCACGTCCATGTTCGCGCCGCCGCCTCGAAGCGCGTGCCACGCACCGACGTAGAAGCGGCGGCCTGTCCAGAGCTGGACCGGGGTGGCGAGCACGAGCTGCAGCCAGCGCGGCAGCCAGTCCTCGTGCGTGCCGGACATCATCGGGATCATCTGCACGAGCAGCGGCACGGTGAGCGCCGCGGCCACCACGAATTCGCGCCGAAGCTCGACCAGCTCGGCGGCCTTGCGCGCCTGGTCCCGCTTGCGGTCCTCGCGCACGTCGCGCCGGATCGACGCGCCGTAGCCCGCGCGCGCCACGGCCGCGAGCACTTGCGAAGGCGTTGCCCGTGCGGGATCGAATCCCACGTTCGCGGTCTCGGTCGCGAAGTTGACGTTGGCCGTCACGCCCGGCAGCCGGTTGAGCGCCTTCTCGATGCGCGCGGCGCAGGCGGCGCAGGTCATCCCGGTAAGACCGAGGTCGATGCGCTCCGCCGCGGCCGCATTGCCTGCCATTGCCTCAATATATACCCCACATGGGTATATTTCAAGACGGGAGGCCGCAAGCCTAGAGCGGAATCCGGCCCCGCAGGATGTCGGCGTACATCACCCAGTCGCCCATCAGGCTGTAGAAGGGATGGCGAAACGTCGCGGGCCTGTTGTGCTCGAAGAAGAAGTGCCCGATCCAGGCAAAGCCGTAGCCGCAGAGGAGCGCGCCCGCGATCCACCCTGCGTTGCCGGTGAGCGCGAGCGCGGCGAGGCACGCTATGACGAGCGAGGTGCCCGCGAAGTGCAGCCGGCGGCACGTGCGGTTGGCGTGCTCGCCCAGGTAGAACGGGTAGAACTCGCGGAAGGAGGAGAAGCGCGCGCTCATTGCTCGCTTCGCTCGCACGCCTCGTTCATTCCGACTTTAGCTGCGGAAAAAGGATCACGTCGCGGATCGACGGCGAGTCGGTCAGGAGCATGACGAGGCGGTCGATGCCGATCCCCTCGCCCGCGGTCGGCGGAAGCCCGTACTCCATCGCGCGGATGTAGTCGGCGTCGTAGAACATCGCCTCCTCGTCCCCGGCTTCGCGGGCGTCGACCTGCGCCTGGAAGCGTGCGGCCTGGTCCTCGGGATCGTTGAGCTCTGAGAAGCCGTTGGCGATCTCGCGCCCGGTGATGAAGAGCTCGAAGCGGTCGGTGATCGCGGGGTTCGCGTCGTTCGCGCGCGCAAGCGGCGACACGTCGGTCGGGTGGGCGACGATGAACGTGGGCTGCGCGAGCTTGCTCTCCGTCGTCGCCTCGAAGAGCTTGAGCTGCAGGAGGCCGAGGCCGTCGGTCGCGAAGACCTCGACCTCGTGGCGCGCGAGCGCCCGGCGAAGGTATTGCGGATCGGCCAGCGCTTCCGGCGGGTGCTCCGGGTTGTACTGGTGGATCGCCGCCGCCATGGTCAGGCGATCGAACCGCGCGCCGAGCTCGATGGGCGTGCCCTGGTAGGCGATGCTGGTCGTGCCGAGCACCTTCGTCGCGACCTCGCGCACCAGCTCTTCGGTGAGGTCCATGAGGTAGTGGTAGTCGCGGTACGCCTCGTAGAACTCGAGCATCGTGAACTCGGGGTTGTGCCTTGTGGAGATGCCTTCGTTGCGGAAGTTGCGGTTGATCTCGAAGACCCTCTCCAGGCCGCCGACGACCAGCTTCTTCAGATAAAGCTCCGGCGCGATGCGGAGGTAAAGCTCCATGTCGAGCGCGTTGTGATGCGTCACGAACGGGCGCGCCGCGGCGCCGCCCGGGATGGGGTGCATCATCGGCGTCTCGACCTCGAGGTAGCCGCGCGCCACGAAGAACTCGCGGATCGCCTGCACGATCTGCGAGCGCTTGACGAACACCTCGCGAGCCTGGGGGTTGGTGATGAGATCGACGTAGCGCTGGCGGTAGCGCTGCTCGGTGTCCGTCATGCCGTGGAATTTCTCGGGCAGCGGGCGAAGCGACTTCGTGAGGAGGCGCACGTCGGTGGTCTTGATCGAGAGCTCGCCGGTGCGCGTCTTGAACAGCGTTCCGGTGGCGCCTACGATGTCGCCCAGGTCCCAGCGCTTGAACTCGTCGAGCTTGTCCTGTCCGACGCTGTCGACCGTAACGTAGAGCTGGATGCGGCCCGACGTGTCCTGCAGCGTGGCGAAGCACGCCTTGCCCATCACGCGCTTGAGCATCATGCGCCCCGCCACGCGCACCGCGATGCCCTTGTCTTCCAGCGCCTCGTTGTCCTCTGCGTCGTGGCGCGCGTGCAGCTCGCCGGCAAGCGCGTCGCGGCGGAAGTCGTTCGGGAAAGCCTGGCCGCGCGCGCGCAGCGCGGCGAGCTTGGCCCGGCGCTCGGCCATGATCTGGTTCTCGTCCGCCGGCGGCGCGCTCGGCGGATCCTTCTTTTCGTCGGACACCTACACCCCCTGTTTCAGGCTCGCCGCGATGAAATCATCGAGGGCGCCGTCGAGCACCGCCTGCGTGTTGCCGACTTCGTAGTTCGTGCGCAGGTCCTTGATGCGCGACTGGTCGAGCACGTAGCTTCGGATCTGGTGGCCCCAGCCGATGTCGGTCTTGGAGTCCTCGAGCTTCTGCTGCTCTTCCCGGCGCTTGCGCAGCTCGAGCTCGTAGAGCTTCGATTTGAGCATCTGCATCGCCTCGGCGCGGTTGCGATGCTGCGAGCGGTCGTTCTGGCACTGCACGACGATGTTGGTCGGCAGATGCGTGATGCGCACCGCCGAGTCCGTCTTGTTCACGTGCTGCCCGCCGGCGCCGGAAGAGCGGTAGGTATCGATGCGAAGGTCGGCCGGATTGATCTCGACCTCGATCGAGTCGTCGACCTCCGGGTACACGAACACACTCGCGAACGACGTGTGGCGGCGCGCGTTCGAGTCGAACGGGCTCTTGCGCACCAGGCGGTGCACGCCGATCTCGGTGCGCAGGTAGCCGTACGCGTACGGCCCTTCCACCTTGATCGACGCGCTCTTGATGCCCGCGACTTCGCCGTCGGATTCCTCGAGCACGTCCGTCCGGTAGCCCTTGCGCTCGCAGTAACGCAGGTACATGCGCATCAGCATCGCCGCCCAGTCCTGCGCCTCGGTGCCGCCGCTGCCGGCCTGGATGTCGACGAAGCAGTTCGCCGGGTCGAGCGGATTGTTGAACATCCGCCGGAACTCGAGGTCGCCCACGATCTTCCCCAGGCGCGCGACGTCCTCGTCGACCGCGCGCATCGTCGCCTCGTCAGCCTCGCCGCGGGCGAGCTCGAACAGCTCCTTGCTGTCGGCAAGGCCCGCGTCGAGCTCGGCAATGGTCCCGACGATGCCGTCGAGTTCTTTCTTTTCCTTGCCCAACGCCTGGGCGCGCTCGGGCGAATCCCAGATCTTCGGGTCCTCGAGCTCGCGCGAGACGACGGCGAGCCGCTCCGACTTCAGGTCGAAGTCAAAGATACCTCCGCAGCTCGGCGGTCCGTTGCGCGAGGTCCGCGAGCGTATTGGCGATGACGTTGATCTCGTCGGCTTCCATGACTTAGATTTCCTCGAAACGAGCAGGGAATTATACAAGACCGCTGCCGCCGCGACCGCCCGCGAGTGGCCCATGAACGCTACAATCCAAGGTTACGGCGCCGCGAATCCTGTTAATGGGGTCAGACCCCATTACAAGGCCTGGCCCCTTTTTTTCGGAAACATTTGGAAATGGGGTCTGACCCTATTTTCGGAACCGCGTCCGCCTCTTCGGAGACCAGGCCATGCCCACCATATTCGTCAACAAGGAGCGCGTCGACATCGCCGGCAGCGTACCCAGCGACACGCCGCTGCTTTGGATTCTGCGCGACAACTTGAACCTCACCGGCACCAAGTTCGGCTGCGGCATGGCGCTTTGCGGCGCGTGCACCGTCTACATCGACGGCCAGCCGACGCGCTCGTGCGTCACCACGCTGTCCTCGCTCAAGCCCGGCGTGGAGATCACGACCATCGAGGGACTCAACTCGCGCGAGGCGAAGGCCGTGCAAGCGGCGTGGGAGAAGCTCGACGTGCCGCAGTGCGGGTACTGCCAGTCGGGCCAGGTGATGGCCGCCACGGCGCTGCTCGTGAAGAAGAAGCGGCCGACGGACGCCGACATCAACGAGGCGATGGCCGGCAACGCCTGCCGTTGCGCGACCTACGTTCGCATCCGCGCCGCGATCAAGGAAGCGGCGAAGTCGCTCGCATAAGGAGACGGCCATGAATCCGATGCGCATGCGACCCATCCCGAGCGCGGCGATGTCGCGCCGCGTGTTCCTCAAATCCACGGCCGCCGCGGGCGCGGGCCTCACGCTCGGCATCTACGTCGGCGATGCATCCGCGCAGGCCGCCTCCGGGCCGGGGCGGACCGTCGGAACCGCCGCCGCGGGCAGCTTCGAGCCCAACGCGTTCCTTCGCATCGGCAAGGACAGCACGGTCACCGTCGTCGCCAAGCATCTGGAAATGGGCCAGGGCGTCTTCACCGGCCTGCCCACGCTCGTCGCCGAGGAGCTCGACGCGGCGTGGACCCAGATCCGCGTCGAAGGCGCGCCCGCCGACGCCAAGCGCTATGCCAACCTCTTCTGGGGACAGGCCCAGGGCACCGGCGGCTCGACCGCGATAGCCAACTCCTTCGAGCAATACCGCCAGGCCGGCGCTGCGGCGCGCGCGATGCTCGTCGCCGCCGCCGCGGAGACGTGGAAGGTGCCCGCCGACTCGATCCAGGTGAAGGCCGGCGTGGTCTCGCACGCAAGCGGCAAGAAGGCGACGTTCGGCGAGCTGGCCGATGCGGCGTCGCGGCAGCCGGTCCCGACTTCGGTGAAGCTCAAGGACGCCAGGGACTTCGTCTACATCGGCAAGGACACGGTGCGTCGAACCGACTCGCGCGCGAAGTCCAACGGCACCGCGCGCTTCACGCAGGACGTGAAGCTGCCCGACATGCTCACCGCCGTCGTCGCGCATCCGCCGCGCTTCGGGCAGAAGATGAAAAGCGTGAATGCGGACGACGTCACCGGCATCCCCGGGGTGCGCTACATCCTGCAGATCCCCATGGGCGTGGCCGTCGTCGCGACCACGTTCTGGGCGGCGAAGAAGGGCCGCGATGCGCTCAAGATCGAATGGGACGACGCGACCGGCTTCCGCGGCACCTCGGACGCGATGATGGCCGAGTACAAGCAGCTCGCAACCACGCCCGGCAAGCCGGCGCGCAGCGAAGGCGATGCCACGAAGGCGATCGACGGCGCGAGCAGAAAGCTCGAGGCCACGTACGAGTTCCCGTACCTCGCACACGCCGCGATGGAGCCGATGAACTGCGTGGTGAAGCTCACGCGCGAATCGTGCGAAGTGTGGAACGGCGAGCAGTTCCAGACCGGCGACCAGATGGCGATCGCCAAGTCGACAGGCCTGCCCGTCGACGCCATCAAGCTCAACATGGTGTTCGCCGGCGGCAGCTTCGGCCGGCGCGCGAGCGCCAAATCCGATTACGTGCTCGAAGCGGTCGAGATTGCGGTCAGGCTCGTGCAGCAGGACAAGGTCGGCATCCCGGTCAAGCTCGTGTGGACGCGCGAGGACGACATGAAGGCGGGCTTTTACCGGCCCATGTACGTGCATGCGCTGCGCGCGGGGCTCGACGGCAACGGCAGCGTGACGGGCTGGCATCACCGCGTAGTCGGCCAGTCGATCCTCGCGGGCACCGCGTTCGAGGCCGTGATGGTCAAGGACGGCATCGACCTCACGAGCGTGGAAGGCGCGTCCACCTTGCCCTACGACTTCCCGCATCTCGCGGTGGAGCTGCACACGACCAATCCCGGCGTGCCCGTGCTGTGGTGGCGCTCGGTGGGCTCGACCCACACGGCGTTCTCCACCGAGACGTTCATCGACGAGCTCGCGGTGGCGGCCGGCAAGGACCCCGTCGCGTTCCGCCGCGACCTTCTCGGCAAGCATCCGCGCCACCTCGCGGCGCTCGCCCTCGCCGCCGACAAGGCGGGGTGGTCGCAGCCGCTTGCGGCCGGCGCGGCGAGCAGCAAGCGCGGCCGCGGCGTCGCGGTGCACGAGTCGTTCGGCACCGTCGTCGCGCAGGTCGTGGAGGTGACCGTGAACAAGGACAACAAGTTCACGGTCGACCGCGTCGTGTGCGCCGTCGATTGCGGCCTCGCGATCAACCCCGACGTCGTGCATGCGCAGATGGAAGGCGGCATAGGCTTCGGGCTGTCGGCCGCGCTGTACGGCAAGATCACGCTGAAGGACGGGGTGGTCGAGCAGTCGAACTTCCACGACTACCCGCTATTGCGCGTCAACGAGATGCCGACGGTGGAAGTGCACATCGTGCCGTCCTCCGAGAAGCCCTCCGGCGTGGGCGAGCCGGGCGTACCGGTGGTCGCGCCCGCACTCGCCAACGCGCTCGCGGCGGCGACCGGGAAGCGGCTGCGTGCGCTGCCGCTGACGTTGACGTAGGCGGCCGCCGCTCCCGAAAAAAAAGGGGTCAGACCCCATTAAATTGCATACAATTTAATGGGGTCTGACCCTATTTCATGGACGCATGGATCGGACCCCTCCTGGCGGCACTCGCGCTGCCGCGCTACGGCCTCACCACCGTCTTCGTCATCGCGTTCGTGTCGGCCACGCTGCTGCCGATGGGCTCAGAGCCCGCGGTATTCGGCCTCGTCAAGCTCAATCCGGATCTGTTCTGGGAGGCGATCCTCGTTGCGACCCTGGGCAACACGGCCGGCGGCGCGCTGACGTGGTGGATGGGCTACGGCGCCGAGCGCGCCTACGAGCACGTGACTCACAACCCGTCCGTCGCGCATCCGCGCGCGCTGCGCTGGCTCGAGCGCTTCGGCCCCCGCGCCTGCCTGCTGTCCTGGCTGCCGATCGTGGGCGATCCGCTGTGCGCCGTCGCCGGCTGGCTGCGCCTCGCGTTCTGGCCGTGCGTGTTCTACATGGCCGTCGGCAAGTTCGTCCGCTACGTCGTCATGACCGGCGTGCTGCTGCAGTTCTTCCCCGGCGCAATCGAGTTCTGAGCGCGGCCGTGTAAGAATAGCCGGCAAGGAGGCGCGACATGAACGAGTCGTCCGACCGCGAACTGATCGCCGATGCCGCCAACCCGCTGGGGCTAGACGGGATCGAGTTCATCGAGTACGCGACGAGCAAGCCGCAGGCGCTGGGCCAGGTGCTCGAGATGATGGGCTTCCGGCCCGTGGCGCGCCATCGCTCGCGCGAGGTGCTGCTGTATCGCCAGGGCGAAATGAACGTGATCGTCAACGCCCACGTCGCGAAGCTGCCGCGCACCGTGCAGCCGGTGGAGCGGCCCGTGATCGCCGCGGTCGCGCTGCGCGTGCGCGACGCCGCCGCCGCGTACCGCCACGTCATCGCCGCCGGGGCCTGGGTCGTGCCAGCGCAAGTCGAGGTGATGGAGCTCAACATTCCCGCCATCCACGGCGTCGGATCGAGCCGGATCTATTTCGTCGACCGCTACCGCGAATTCTCGATCTACGACGTCGACTTCACGCTGATCCCGACGGTCGATCCCAAGCCGCCGGCGCTGTGCGACCTGCACTGGTTCGGCATCGTGCAGTACATCGGCGCCGACCGCATGGAGGACTGGACGGAGTTCTATTCCGAGCTCTTCGGCTTCAAGGCGCTTCCCGACGAGCAGCGCTACGGCATCCTGCCCAAGGGCCGCATCCTGAAGAGCCCGGACGGCAGCTTCTTCCTGCAGCTGATCGAGCCCAAGCCGGGCATCCTGGAGGTCGAGCCCGACGAGTCGCTGCAGCGCGTCGGCCTTGGGACGTCCGACGTGCTCGCCACCGTCGCCGCCCTGCGCGCGCGGGGCGTGGGCTTCGTCGAATCGGAGGGCGTGCATTCCGATCCGCGCGGCGCGCTGACGCAGAGCTACCTGGGCGGCGTCATGTTCGAGCTGGTGCACGACCAAAGATGAGCCCCCACGCTCGCCCAATTACTCCGCTCGCTGCCCCCCGAGGGGGCGCAATTCGCGGCTCGGGGCGGCCCTTCGCCGCTCATGGCAAATGACAGCCCATGTGAACATCGACGACTTCGGCATGGACACGATCTCGCTCGCGGGATCGCTTCCGGCCAAGCTCGCCGCCGTGCGCGACGCGGGCTTCTCGCAGATCATGCTGTCCGCGCGCGACGTCGCGGGGCACGAAGGCGGCGTCGAGGCCGCGGCCCGTGCCGTGCACGACAGCGGCCTTCGAGTGACGGGCTTCCAGGTTCTGCGCGACTTCGAAGGCCTGTCCGGCCACCTTCACGACTACAAGGTCGACATCGCGAAGTCCATGCTCGAGATGTGCCACGCGGTGGGCGCCAGCGTGCTGCTCGTCTGCTCGTCCACCTCGTCGCACGCGAGCACCGACCGCGATGCGCTCGCACGCGACTTGCGCAAGCTCGCGATGCTGGCCGTGCCGCTCGGCATCCGGATCGCCTACGAGGGCCTGTCGTGGGGCCGCACCATCAACGAATTCGCCGACGCGTGGGATGTCGTCTGTCGCGCCGACGCGCCGAACCTGGGCATCGGCATCGACTCCTTCCACGCCTTCGCGACCAAGTCCTCGCTGGAAGACCTCGAGATGCTGTCGCCGGAGAAGATCTTCCTGGTGCAGCTCGCCGACTTCATGTGGCAGGAGGTGCGAACGGTCGAGGAGCGCATCACCACCGCGCGCCACTTCCGCGTCTTCCCCGGCGAGGGCGTGCACAGCGAGGCGCTCGCCGAGCTGGTGATGCGCCTCGACGAGCTCGGCTACCGCGGCGACTACAGCTTCGAAGTGTTCAACGACGACTACAGCCAGATGCCCCTGTCGACGGTCGCCGAACGCGCCCGCCGCTGCGCGATCTGGCTCGGCGAGGACGTGCTGCGCCGCTCGGTGCCGCTTCCGAATCAGATCCGCTTACGTCAGGGCCGCTGATCCTCTCGCAGGCCGGTCCTAGCGCCGGCGGTCGTGCGCGGCGGTCGAGTAGTGTTGCCGCTTCGTCTCGTACATCCGCTCGTCGGCGAGGCGCATCGCCCGCTCGATGCGCTCGCCGGGCCCGCACGTGGCGGCCCCCATGGCGAGGCTCATCCGCGCGCCGTGGTAGAACTGGTTGTTGAGGTCGACGAGAAGCTCGATGCGCTCGACCATCTGCGCGGCGCCTCGCGCGTCCACACCCGGCATCAGGATGCCGAACTCGTCGCCGCCCAGCCGCGCGGCCGTGGCCTCGTCAGGCACGGCCTTGCGGAGCACCTCGCCAACCCGGCGCAGGAGCGCGTCGCCCGCGGCGTGGCCCATCGAGTCGTTGACGTCCTTGAGGCCGTTGAGGTCCAGCATCACGACGCTGATCGGAAGGGTTCCCTTGCGCTCGACGCGTGCGAGGTCCTCCTCGAAGTACGAGCGATTGCGAAGCTGGGTCAGCACGTCGTGCTTGCCGAGGAATTCGAGGTAGGCCTCCGCCTTCTTGCGCGCGGTGATGTCGGTCAGCGAGATCAGCACGAGCTCCCAGGTCTGCTCGTACCCCGGCAGCACCGAGAACTGCAGGTGAACGTCGACGGCGTCCCCGTTGAGTGAATAGTTGACCACCTCGCGCCGCTGGAAGAGCTTGCCTTCCCACAGGTCGATGAGCTGCTCGGCGAAGTGCGCGCGCATGTCGTCGCGGAAGACCTCGGGCAGCCTCGCGAGTAGCGTCTCTTTGTCGGGTGCAGCGAACATGCGCAGCGTCTGCCGGTTGACGTCCATGACGCGGATCTCGCGCATGCAGCGGGTCACGAATTCCGGATGGACGTTGATGAAGACGCGAAAGTCCGTGATGCCGAGACCGCGCACCTCGTCCAGGCGCGCCTTGATGCCGCTGAAGTCCTCGACCCAGAGCGACACCGGCGAGTGCTCGAAAAGACCGCGCGCGTACTGCTCGCTCCGCGCGAGGCTGCGCGTTGCCCGCGCGCCCTGCGTGACGTCCTCGATTGAGAGCAGCACGCGGTCCCAGGTGGCCTCGTGGCCCGGCAGCACGGTGCCGTGCAGCAGGATGTCGAGGCGCAGCCCTTCGATCGTGTAGTTGACCGTAGCGCTCGCGAACGCGTTGCGGCCGTCCCACAGCGCCGCCATCTCTTCGATGAAGTGGTCGAACATGTCGTCGCGGAACACGGTGGAGAGGTTAGCGACGAGGTGCGAAAGACTTTGCGCACCGAACAGCTGGAGCGTGCGGCGGTTGACACGCAGCACACGAATGCGCGCCGAGCACTCCGGCAGGAAGTCGGGGTTGGCCCGCAGATGCGCGCGCAGGTCGGCCACACCTTCGGCGCGCCAGCGGTCGAACAGCGCCCGCAGCTCGCTGTAGTCCTCGAGCCAGAGGGATACGGGCGCGAGCTCGAACATCGCCTCGAAGCTGTCGGCGGCCGCTGCCGTGTCGACGGATTGGATATCGCGTTTCATGAGGCTTCCCAATTGCGACCGCTTTGGACGCCGAGCGTTTCACGATGCGCGTCCCGCGCGCGTCGCGGCCGGTGTCTAGGATAACGGGCAACTCCCGTGCCCGCCCATTTCACCCGATAATTGGCGCCGTATGCATACTCCGCCCGGCTTCGAGCCGCTGCACGTCCTCCCCGCCGTCCTTCCGGACGACGCGCATGCCTTCGCGTTCCGCGGCGACCGCATCCTCGTGCTTGCCGATGGCGAGGAGAACTACTCGATTCCGTCGCGGCAATCGCTTGCGGGCGCCGCGATTGCCGGCGCGCCCCATTTCCTCGGCAAGCTCGCCGGCACGGCGTGCTTTGCGCTCGACCTGCCGGGCGAGGCCGCCGAGCCTCCCGGCATGCGCTACGTCGGCCTGCGCAGCCTGTTCCTCAAGGTGCCCGAGCCGCTGCTCGCCCTCGCCGCACGCGCATTCCAGGTCGTCGACTTCGATCGCACGCACCGCTTCTGCGGACGCTGCGGCACGCCGACGCGGTCGAAGCGAGGCGAGCGCGCGCGCGAGTGTCCCGCCTGCGGCCTGGTCGCCTATCCGCGCGTCTCGCCTGCGATGATGGCGCTCGTCTTCCGCGGCAGGCAGATCCTTCTCGCCCGTTCGCACCGTTTCGCCACCGGCGTGTACAGCGCGCTCGCCGGCTTCGTCGAGCCGGGGGAGACGATCGAGGATTGCGTGCGCCGCGAGGTACGCGAGGAAGTCGGCGTGGAAGTCGGCGCGATCACCTACTTCGCGAGCCAGTCGTGGGCCTTCCCGCATTCGCTCATGATCGCCTACACCGCCGAATACGCGGGCGGCGAGATCCGCCTCGACGACGCCGAGATCGCCGAAGCGCGCTGGTTCGGCATCGACGAGCTGCCCAAGCTTCCGGGCCCGGTGTCGATCGCGCGCCGGCTCATCGACGCGACGGTAGCGAGGCTGCGAGCGGACTAGGGGAGCCTGCTAAAATCGCGCTCCCGATGCGCACTACCGTCCTTCTCATCGCCTTGCTCGCCGCGCTCGCCGCCGTGCCCGCGCTCGCGCAAAGCGATGCGATCACCGATCCGCGCGAGTTCTCCGAACCCGCGCGCAAGGCGTACGCGCAATCGCTCAAGGATGCGCGCACCCTCCTCGCCGGCAAGAAATACGACGAGGCCATCGCCATCCTGGACAAGCTTCACACCGAGCGACCGCGCGAGCCGCAGGCGTGGTTCCTCAAGGGGCTCGCCCTCGCCGACTCCGGCAAGACCGACGCCGCGATCACGACGTACCAGGCCGTGCTCGGCGACTATCCCGAGCTGCCCGAGCCGCACAACAACCTCGCGGTGCTGTACGCGCAAAAGGGCCAGTACGGGTTGGCCCGCGATGAGCTCGAAGCGGCGATCAACGCCGCGCCCGACTACGTCATCGCGTACGAGAACCTCGGCGACATCTACGCGCGCCTCGCGGCGGTCAACTACGAGAAAGCCGCGACGCGCGATGCGCGCAACAAGACCGCGCCGGTGAAGCTCAAGCTCGTGCGCGAGGTCCTCGCGCCGCCCGCCGCATCAGCGGCGTCCGCCGCGCCCTCTCCGACCGCGGCACCCGCACCCCCTGTGGCACGCGAGCCGGCTGTGGCACCCGCACCGGCTGTGGCACCCGCACCGGCTGCGGCACCCGAACCGACGATGGCACCCGCACCGGCGGCCGCGGCCCCGGCGGCGCCCCCGTCCAATTGATTGCGTTATCAACTGTCCACAAAGGAGGCACCCACATGTTGCACAAGATCGTAGCCGCAGCGGTGTTCGCGCTCGCGTCGGCCGTCGCGCTCGCCGCCAACCCGCAAGTGGAGTTCGACACGACGGCCGGCGTCATCCGGATCGAGCTTTTCCCCGACGCGGCGCCCAAGACCGTCGCCAACTTCCTCGATTACGTCAAGAACGGGCACTATGTCGGCACGCAGTTCCACCGCGTCATCGACGGCTTCATGATCCAGGGCGGCGGCTTCACCGCCGACTTCAAGGAGAAGCCGACCAAGCCGCCCATCCCGATCGAGTCCGAATCGTCCAGCAAGGCGGGTCTGTCGAACGTGCCGGGCGCGGTGTCGATGGCGCGCACGAGCGACCCCAATTCGGCCACCGCGCAGTTTTTCATCAACGTGGCCGACAACAAGCGGCTCGATTTCCGCTCGGCCGATCCGGCCGGGTACGGTTACACCGTGTTCGGCAAGGTCGTTCAGGGGATGGACGTCGTCAATAAGATCGCGAAGGCGCCCAAGGGCGCTACCGGCCCCGTCCCGCCCGGCATCAACCCGAGCGACGTGCCTGCCACGCAGGTCGTCGTCAAGTCCGCCAAGGTCGTGGGCAGCTGACGCGCGAAAGGAGAGTTTCATGGTCGTTCTGAAAACCAGCCACGGCGACATCAAGCTCGCGCTCGACGCCGAGAATGCACCCGCGACGGTCGCCAACTTCCTTGATTACGTTCGCGGCGGTCACTACGACAACACGGTCTTCCATCGCGTCATCGACGACTTCATGATCCAGGGCGGCGGGATGGAACCCGGCTTGAAGCAGAAGCCCACCCGCGCCCCCGTCGCCAACGAGGCGACCAACGGCCTCAAGAACAAGAAATACACGGTGGCCATGGCGCGCACATCCGACCCGCATTCGGCGACGGCGCAGTTCTTCATCAATGTCGCAGACAACGACTTCCTCGACTACAAGGCGCCGAGCGCGAACGGCTGGGGCTATTGCGTCTTCGGCAAGGTGGTCGAAGGACAGGACGTCGTCGATCGCATCAAGAAGGTCCCCACCGGCAACAGCGGCTTCCACCAGAACGTCCCGAAGGACGACGTCGTGATCCACAAGGCGGAGGAAGTCCCAGGCTAGGTGAACCGCCCCCACGCTCGCATATAGCATGCCCTCCGGCGCGCCGACCCTGTTCCTGTCGGATCTTCACCTGTCGCCGGAGCGGCCGGAGGCGCTTCGTGCGTTCCACGCGTTCGCCGCCGGACCGGCCCGCGAGGCGGCGGCGGTCTACCTGTTGGGCGACGTGTTCGACTGGTGGGTAGGCGACGACCAGATGCGCGAGCCCTTCGTCGCCCGCATCGTCGAGTCGCTGCGCGGCATCGCGGACGCGGGCGTGCCCCTCTACATCGCGCACGGCAACCGCGACTTCCTCATGGGCCCGAGGCTCGCCGCGGCGGCCGGCGCCACGCTTGTGCCGGAATACGTGGTGCTGGACCTGCACGGCATCCGCACCGTGCTCTGCCACGGCGATTCGCTGTGCACCGACGATGTCGACTACCAGGCGTACCGCGCGCGCATGCGCAATCCCGCAATGCAGGCGCGGCTGCTGCGTTTGCCCTACTTTCTGCGCCGGATCATCGCGCGCTGGCTGCAACGCAAGAGTCGGGACATGAAAGCGCTCAAGCCGGAATCGATCATGGACGTCGCGCCCGACACGGTGGCCGCAACGTTTCGCCGCCACGACGCGCAGCGGATGATCCACGGCCACACCCACCGCCCGGCCCGGCACGAGGTCGACGTCGACGGCGCGCGGCGCGAGCGCTACGTGCTCGCCGACTGGCACGACCGCGGCCGCTATCTCGCGGTGGACGAGGGCGGCGCGAACGAGCGCGAGATCGTCCCGCAGAGACGACCATGATCACGGTTCACCACCTCAATAACTCCCGTTCGCAGCGCGTGCTCTGGCTGCTGGAGGAGCTCGCCGTCCCTTACGAAATCAGGCGCTACGAGCGCGACCCGAAGACCATGCTCGCGCCCGCGTCACTGCGCGAGGTGCATCCCCTCGGCAAATCGCCGGTCATTACCGAGAACGGGCTCACCATCGCGGAATCGGGTGCGATCATCGAGTATCTGATCGAGCGCCACGGAGGCGGAAGGCTGATACCGCCGGCGGGCGCGCCCGAGCGCCTGCGCTACACGTATTGGCTCCATTTCGCCGAAGGCTCGGCAATGCCCGTGCTGCTGCTCTCGCTGCTCTTCCGCAGGCTGCCGCGCCAGCCGATGCCGTTCTTCGCGCGCCCGATCGCGCGTGGCGTGTGCAGCAAGGTGCTGGCGACTTTCGTCGAGCCGCAACTGCGGACGCACCAGGAATTCATGGAGGAGGAGCTTACGAAAAGCACCTGGTTCGCGGGCGAAGCGTTCACGGCCGCCGACATCCAGATGAGCTTCGTGGTCGAGGCCTCCGCGGCGCGCGGCGGATTGGACCATGCGCGCCCGAAGCTCATGGCGTGGCTCGAGCGCATCCATGCCCGGCCCGCCTACCAACGCGCGTTGGAAAGAGGCGGCCCGTTCGAATTGCTTCGCTAGGGAACCGAGGGACCCACCCTGCCCGCATCGGCGCAGAGCTTCCCGACCGGGCCCGTTCACGCGCGCTGATCCGCCAGGGCCTGCCGGAAATCGCCGATCAGGTCGTCGCGATCCTCGATGCCGACCGAGATGCGGATGAGCGAATCGGCGATGCCCATCGCGGCCCGCCGCTCCGGTCCCATCTCGTAGAAGATCGTGTGGGCGACAGGGATGGCGAGCGTGCGGTTGTCGCCCAGGTTCGACGACAGCACCACGATCCTGAGTCGATTGAGGAAGTCGAACGGGTCGATCCCGTCGGCGAGTTCGAAGGACAGGAGGCCGCCGTAGTGCCGGAACAGCCTTCCCGCGAGCGCGTGCTGCGGATGCGAGGGCAGGCCGGGGTAGTACACCTTGCGCACCTTGGACTGCTGCGCGAGCCACTCGCCGAGCGCCTGCGCGTTGGCGCAGATGCGCTCCATCCGTAGCGCGAGCGTCTCGGCGCCGACCGAGATGTGATGCGCCTGCTCCGCGGCGAGCGTGCCGCCGAAGTCGCGCAGTCCCTTCTTGCGAAGCTGCTGCAACCCCCAGTTGCGCGGCGGCTGCGACTTGTAGGGCTCGGCGATGTTGGGGAACGCCGTCCAGTCGAAGAGACCGGTGTCGGTGATCGCGCCGGCGAGCGCGTTGCCGTGGCCGCCGATGTACTTCGTGAGCGCGTTGACGACGAGCCCCGCCCCGACGTCCTTCGGCAGAAAGAGCCACGGCGAGGTCATCGTGTTGTCCACCACGTAGAGGATCCCGCGCGCCTTGCAGAGCTCGCCGATGCGCGCGAGGTCCGCGACTTGCACCCGCGGATTCGCGATCGTCTCGACGAACACGATGCGGGTGGCGGGCGTGAGCGCCGCCTCGACGTTGGCGACGTCGGTGGCGTCGACGAAGGATACGGGGTGGCCGTGCGCCTCGAGCGTCAGCAGCAGGCTCGCCGTGTTGCCGAACACGTACTGGCTCGACACGACGTGGTCGCCGGCTTTCAGAAGCGCCATCGCGATGGCGCCGATGGCGGCCATGCCGGTGGAGAAGGCCACGGTGCCCACGCCGCCTTCCATCGCCGTCACCTTCGCCTCGAGCGCGCCGGACGTCGGGTTGCCCTGGCGCCCGTAGACGTGGCCGGTCGCGCGCCCCTGGAACACGGCCGCGAGGTCGCGCGCGTCGCGGTAGCCGTACGCGACCGACAGGTGCAGGGGCTTGTGCAGGGCGCCGTGCTCGATCACGGCGTCGCGGTCGGAGTGCAGGATCGCGGTGGTAAAGCCGCGCTTGCCTTCTGTGCTCATGACGTCACCCGAAACAAAAAACCCGTTTGGCAAGCCGCCAGACGGGTTTCGTGTGCTCCGCCAGGCATTCCCTGGCTGGAGCGAACCTCGCTTTAGCGGCATTTGTTAAGCGCCCGCAAGCTGAAGCCTCAAATCGGCGCAGCGCTGAATATACGCCCGTAGACGGGCAAAATCAACGCCGCTCGAGCTTCGGGTCCAGCGCATCGCGCAGGCCGTCGCCGAGGAGGTTGAACGCGAGCACGGTGAAGAAGATCGCGAGCGCCGGGAAGATCGCGGCGTGCGGCGCGGTAAGCATTTCCGAGCGTGCGGCGTCAAGCATCGCGCCCCATTCCGGCGTCGGCGGCTGCGCGCCCATGCCGAGGAAGGACAGGCTCGCCGCCGTGATGATGGACGTGCCGATGCGCAGCGAGAAATAGACGATCACGGCCGAGATCGTGCCCGGGAAGATGTGCCGCCAGATGATCGTCGTGTCCGACGCGCCGAGGCTCTTCGCGGCTTCCACGAAAGTGAGGTGCTTCAGTGCGAGGGTCGTGCCGCGGACGAGCCGCGCGAACGTCGGAATGCTGAAGATGGCTACGGCGACGATCACGTTCGCCATGCCGCCGCCGAGGATTGCCACGATGCCGATCGCGAGCAGGATCCCGGGAAACGCGAACAGCACGTCGCACATCCGCATGATCGCGCGGTCCCACCAGCCTTCGAAGTAGCCGGCGACCAGGCCGAGCAACGTGCCCACGACGGCGCCGATGGCCACCGAGACGAAGCCTGCGGCAAGCGAAATGCGCGCTCCCATGAGGATGCGGCTGAAGATGTCGCGCCCGAGCGCGTCGACGCCGAACCAGTGCTGCCACGACGGCGGCGCGTTGAGCTTCTCGTAGTCGAAGAAGGTCTCGGCATCGTAGGGCACGATCCACGGCGCGGCGATCGCCACGACGACGAGCAGCACGACGAATGCGCCGGCGAGCAGCGCCACTTTCTGCTTCTTGAACTTGCGCCAGAACTCGAACCACGGCGTACGGATGCGGGCCCCCACGCTCGCCGGAAGCGCGGCGGGCGCCTGCTCGAAGTCGGTGATGTCGTCGTTCACGGCATCTTCACCGATAGCGTATGGTCGGGTTGATGAGGCCGTAAAGCACGTCGACCACGAGGTTGATGAGGATGAACTCGAGTGAGAAAAGGAGCACGAGCGCCTGGATCACCGGGTAGTCGCGCATGTCCACCGCGTCGACGAGGAGCCGGCCCAGGCCCGGCCAGTTGAACACCTTCTCGACGACGATCGAGCCGCCCAGAAGGAAGCCGAACTGCAGTCCCATCATGGTCACCACGGGGATCAGCGCGTTGCGCATCCCGTGCTTGACGACCACGCGGGTCTCGGTCAATCCCTTGGCACGCGCCGTGCGGATGTAGTCGTCGCCGAGGATGTCGACGAACGACGAGCGGGTGAAGCGGGCCATGATGGCGGCCACCGCCGCGCCTAGCGTGAGCGACGGCAGGAGGTAATGGCGCCACGTGTCGTTGCCCACCGTCGGCAGCCAGCCCAGCTGCACGGAGAAGATCTGCATCAGCACCATGCCGAGCGCGAACGCCGGGAACGAGATGCCCGACACCGCGAGCGCCATGCCGATGCGGTCGGGCGCGCGATTGCGATACACCGCCGACAGGATGCCGATGGTCATGCCGAAGACGACCGACCACGCCATGCTCCACACCGTGAGCCAGAACGTCGGCATGAAGCGCTCGGCGATCTCGGTGGACACCGGGCGCTTGGTGCGAAGCGACGTGCCGAAGTCGAAGCGCAAAACCCCGCGCACGTAGCGCACGAACTGCTCGGGAAGCGAGCGGTCGAGTCCCAGGTCCTTGCGCACGAGCTCGACCGTCTCCGGCGTCGCGTCCACGCCCGCCGCGAGCCGGGCGGGATCACCCGGCAGCAGGTGCACGAACAGGAAGACGACGAGGCCGACGATGACGAGCGTCGGCAGCACCCCCAGCAGGCGCTTCGCGATATACGAAAGCATGCGTCGCGCCTAGAGGGTCGGCACCCGCGAGGCGGCTACTTGAGATCCGCCTGCCAGAAATCGAACGACGCGTCCGGGATCACGTACACGCCCGAGAGTTTCTTGCTGTGCGCCGACAGGAGCTTCTCGACGACAAGCGGCGCCCACGGCGCATCGTTCCACGCCGCCTCCTGCGCGTCCTTGTAGATCTTCGCCTTGTCGGCGCTCACGGAAGTAAGCTGGGCGCTCTTGATGTCGGCGTCGAATTTAGGGTTCTTATAGTAGGCCGTGTTGAACAGGCGCGGCGGCCACGAGCTCGAATCGAGCAGCGGGCGAAGCGCCCAGTCGGCCTCGCCGGTCGAAGTCGACCATCCCACGTAGTACAGGCGCACGGGCGCCGTAGCAGGATCCTGCCAGCTCTCGACCTTCTCCACGCGCTGGCCGGCCTCGAGCAGCGTTATCTTGGTCTTGATGCCGATCTGAAGCAGCTGCTGCTGCAGGAACTGCGTGACCTTCTGCGCGGTGGTGTGGTTGTAGGCCGACCAGAGCTCGGTCTCGAAGCCGTTGGGATAGCCCGCCTCGGTCAGGAGCTGCTTGGCCTTGGCGACGTCGTATGGCCACGGCCCGAGCTTCACGGCGTATTCGACGCCCGCAGGCGCCACACCCTCGGCCGCCGTCGCGTAGCCGTTGAACGCGACCTTGGCGAGCGCGTCCTTGTTGATCGCATACGCGATCGCCTGCCGCACCTTCGGGTTGTCGAACGGCTTCTGCTGCGTGTTCATCGACAGGTAGCGCAGCACGATGGACGGCGCCGCCACGACGTCGAGCTCCGGCTTGGCCTTCAGCACGTCGGCGACCTCGTAGGACACGGGGTACGTGAATTGCGCCTCGCCCGTCTGCATCATCGCCGCGCGCGTGTTGTTGTCGATCACCGGCTTCCAGGTGATGGAGTCGATCTTGGGATAGCCCTTGCGCCAATAACCGTCGAACTTCTCGACCTTGAGGTAGTCGGTCTGCTTCCACTCGACGAACTTGAACGGTCCCGTGCCCACGGGGTGGAATGCGATGTCCTTGTTGCCCCACTTGGCGAGCGCGGTCGGGCTGATCATCACCGTCGACGGATGAGCGAGCTGTGCGATGAACGGCGAGAACGCCGTCTTGAGGGTGATGCGCGCCGTGTAGTCGTCCACCGCCTCGACCTTGGCGATGTTGTTGTTGTAGAGCCCGAAGCGCTTCAGCTTGTTGTCGGGATTGGTGACGCGATCGAGGCAGGCCTTCACCGCGTCGGCCTTGAAGTCGGTGCCGTCGTGGAACTTCACGCCCTTCTTGAGCTTGATCGTGTAGACGAGCCCGTCCTTGCTGACGTCGTAGCTCTCCGCGAGCACCGGGATGAGCTTCATGTCCTTGTCGAAGCCGAACAGACCCTCGTAGAACGACTTGGCCATCGCCTGCGACAGCGTGTCGTTGGCGTCGTACGGGTCGGTCGTCGTGAACGTCGACGCGACGGCGAACACGACGTCCTTGGCGGCGAGCGCGGGCATCGCGATCGCGGCGGCTACGACGGCGCAGGCGAGCGGGCGGAGAATGAAGTTCATGGAAACGCTCCTTGGTGGAAAGGATTCGGTCAGTAAGCCCCGCCCACGCGGTGCACGGCCACGTAGTGGTCGGGGCCGACGCGCTTCAGGGGCTCTATCCGCGGCTCGTCGCCGACGGCGCGGATGGGGCTCGGAATCTCCTCGGATGATAGCTCCGTTTGCGCGCGCCGCCTCGAGGGGTCGGCCACGGGAACTGCCGACAGGAGGCGCCTCGTGTAGGGGTGTTGCGGGTTGCCGAAGACTGCCCGGCGCGGGCCGATCTCGACGATCTGGCCGAGGTACATCACGGCGACGCGATGGCTCATGCGCTCGACCACCGCCATGTCGTGCGAAATGAAAAGATACGACAGGTCGAACTCGCGCTGCAGGTCGAGGAGCAGGTTCACGATCTGCGCCTGAATCGAAACGTCGAGTGCCGAGACCGGCTCGTCGGCGACGATGACCTTGGGCCGCAGCGCGAGCGCACGGGCGATCGCGATGCGCTGCCGCTGCCCGCCCGAGAACTCGTGCGGATAGCGGCGCGCGTGCTCCGGCGCGAGACCGACGTGGTCGAGGAGCGCGGCGACCCGCTCCTCGGCCTCCTTGCCGCGCGCCACGCCGTGGACGTGCAGCGGCTCGGCGATCGAGAAGCCGACGGTGAGCCGCGGGTCCAGCGAAGCGAACGGGTCCTGGAAGATCATCTGGATGTCGCGCCGCACGTCGCGCAGGTCGCCCCGCGGCAGCTTCGCGATGTCGCGTCCCTCGAATTCGATGCTGCCGTGCGTGGGCTCGACCAGGCGCAGGAGCGAGCGGCCGGTGGTCGACTTGCCGCAGCCGGATTCGCCGACGAGCGCGAGCGTCTCGCCCGCGGCCAAGTCGAAGCTCACGTTCTCCACCGCGTGCACGCGGCGGGTGACGCGGCTGAAAAAACCCGCCTTGACGTCGAAGCGGGTCGAGAGGTCGCGCACGCGCAAGAGCGGGTGCTCCTCGTGCGCCGCGGCAGGCGTCGCCGCATCGTCGCTTCCGGCAATCGCGATCTTGCGCGGCGCGTCGTCGCCGGCGAGGGCGCCGAGGCGAGGCACGGCCGCCAGCAGGTCTTTCGTATAGCGCTCGCGCGGCGCGGCGAAGATGCGGTCGACGGGGCCCTCCTCCACCTTCTCGCCGCGCAGCATCACGGCCACGCGGTCCGCAATCTCGGCGACGACGCCCATGTCGTGCGTAATGAAGAGGACGGCCATGTGCATTTCGTTCTGCAGCACGCGGATGAGCGCGAGGATCTGCGCCTGGATGGTGACGTCGAGCGCGGTGGTCGGCTCGTCGGCGATGAGCAGCGCGGGCTTGCAGGACAGCGCCATCGCGATCATCACGCGCTGCCGCATGCCGCCCGAGAGCTGGTGCGGGTACCGCGCGAGCGCCTGCCGCGCTTCGGGGATGCGCACCTGCTCCAGCATGCGAAGCGCCTCGGCGCGCGCCGCGCCCGCGTCCTTGCCTTGGTGCAGCTTGATCGCCTCGGCGATCTGGTCGCCCACGGGAAACACTGGATTGAGCGAGGTCATCGGCTCCTGGAAGATCATCGCGATCTCGCCGCCGCGGATCTCGCGCATCGTGCGCGGACTCGCCGCCGCGAGATCGATGGCGCCGCCTTCGGGACGCGCGAAGCGGATCGTTCCGGAAGCGATGCGCCCGCCGCCGTGCTCGACGAGGCGCATGACGGACAGGGCGGTCACCGATTTGCCGGACCCGGACTCGCCGACCACGGCGAGCGTCTCGCCGCGATCGACCGCAAGCGAAACGCCGCGCACGGCGACGACCGTGCGCTCCGCGGTCCGGAACTCGACGGTGAGGCCGTCGATGGCCAGCAGGCTTGGTGCAGGCGAGCTCATCGCACGGGGATTATCGCACCGCGCCGCCTGAGGGATTTCGTCCCGGCGCAGGCGCACGGTAGACTTCGCAGATGGCCGCAGGGGAGAAGCCACGCCACGCCGGTAAGACGAAACCGGCGAGGTCGCGCGCCGCTCGGCCCAGCTCGAAGGCGGTGGGCGCGGCGCGCGACCTCGCGCGCTCCGGGCGCCACGAGCTCGCCATCGAAACCTGCGGCGCCGCGCTCGACGACGCAAGCCTCTCCGTCGCGGACCGCCTCGAGCTCCTCGACCTTCGCGCTGAAAGCTTCATCGCCATCGGCGACCTCGTTCGCGCCGAAGCCGACGCGAGCGCAATGCTCGCGGCCGCCGGACGCTCCGGCAAGCCCGCCGCACTGGCGCAGGCCCTGATCCGCCAGGCGTACGTCCAGATCCGCACCGGCAGGTCCGGGACGGCCATCGGAACCGCGGGCGCTGCTTCGTCCAATGCCCGACGCGCCAGGCGGCCGATGCTCGAGGCGATGTCACACCTGCGCCTCGGCGAGGCGCAATTCCGGCAGCGGCTCAATGCCGACGCGGTCAAGACCCTCACGCTCACGGCGCGCGCGTTCAAGGCGCTCGGCGAGCCCGTGTACCAGGCCCACGCCCTGTGGGGTGTCGCGGCCGCGCGCAGCGGCCAGGGGCGCGTCGAGGAGGCCGACCGCGCGGCGCGCGAAGCGCTCGCCCTTGCCCGCCGCGGCGGCGACCTCTACGGTGTCGGCAACGCGCTCAACCTGCTCACCTTCCACGAGCGCGACCTTGCAAGGCGCAGGGAGCTCCTGCAGCAGTCGCTTGCCGCCTTCGAAGCGGCGGGCTACGTCGAGCGTCGGGCGGTCATCACCCACAATCTCGGCAACCTCTACAGCGAGCTCGGGCTCTACCGCCGCGCGCTGCGCTTGCTGGCGCAGGCGAACGCGGCCTACCGCCGCGTCGGCGCGGTCGGAATCGGACTTGCGACCAACGCATGGGTGCTGGCGCACGCCGAGCATCGACTCGGACACCGCGATGCCGCCCGGGCCCATCTGCACGAAGCCGTCGAGCGCTGGGAGGCGGTCGGCTTGCGGCATGCCCCCGCGTACCGGTGCGCGGCGCTGGGCACGCTCGCGACCTGGGACGAGGACCCCGCGGCCGCGGTGCGCCTCTTCGACGAAAGCGCACGCCTGCTGCCGGACAACGACGACGTCGCCATCGCGGTCAACGCGCTCACCGGTCTTTCCGAGGCGCAGCTTCGCGCCGGCAATCCGTCTGCCGCGCTCGCCGCCTCCGAGCGTGCCGCGGCGATCCACCGCAAGCACGGGCTGGCCGACATCCAGGGCATCGACGAGGTCTCGGTATGGTGGCAGCACTACCAGGCGCTGCGCGCTTGCAAGAAGAACGCCGAGGCGACTCGCGCGCTGGCCGTTGCCTACCGCTTCCTCGTCAAGCCGATCCGCAACCTGACCGACGAGGGCCTGCGCCGCAACTACCTGAACAAATCGGAAGAACACCGCAAGGTCGTCGCGGCTTGGCTTGCGCAACCGAGGCGCGGCCGGCCGCCGCATCTTGCGGGGACGTCGAGCCTGCGCGAGCCCTTCGAGCGCCTCGTCGACACGGGGCTGCGCATGAACGAGCTGCGCAGCGTCGACGAGATGCGCGAGTTCCTCATCGACGAGACGACCGAACTGTCGGGTGCCGAGCGCGTGCTGCTCCTCCTGGAAGCACCGGATGGCCCGCGCCTCGCGGGCTCCCTCGTGCCGACGGGCGAGGATGCGAACGCGCTGGTGCCGGCCATCGCCGCGTTGCTCGACGAGGTCCGCCGCACGCGGATCGCGAGCCTCGACTTCGATCCGCCAGGCGCGGCCGCGATCGCCCAGCGCTCGCGCATCGTGGCGCCGCTCGTTGCGCGCAAGGAAATCGCCGGGTTCCTCTATGCCGACATCGACGGCGCGTTCGGCCGCTTCCACGAAGCCGACCGCGACCTTCTTGCCATGCTGGCGAGCCAGGCCGCGGTCGCGCTCGACAATGCACAGTGGTCGCAGGGCCTCGAGCAGAAGGTCGCGCGGCGGACCGAGGAGCTTTCGAAGTCCAACGCGCTGCTCGAGCAGCGCGCGAGCGAGCTCGCCGTCATCAACAGCATCCAGCAGGCGGTGGGGGCCGCGCTGGACTTCCAGGGCATCGTCGATGCCGTCGGCGACAAGCTGCGCGAGGTGTTCGCCACGGGCGACCTGAGCATCCGCTGGTGGGACGAGGCGGCCGCCGCGATGCACGTCATGTACGTGTACGAGCACGGCGTGCGCCTTCCCAATCGCGCGAGCAAGGTCGAGCCCGGGAGCGTTCCCGACCGTTTCCTGAAGCGGCGCAGCACGTGGCTCGTCAGGAGTCGAGAGGAACAGGCACAGGAAGGGATCACGACGCATCCCGGCAGCGACCAGGCGCGCTCGATCTGCGCCGTGCCGCTGCTGGCGGGCGAGCGCATTCACGGCGGCCTGATGCTCGAGGATCACGAGCGCGACGACGCGTTCTCGCCCTCGCAGGTGCGCCTGCTCGAAACCGTGGCGTCGAGCATGACGGTCGCGCTGCTCAACGCGCGAAGCTACGAAGCGGAGCGCCAGCGCGCCGCCGAGCTTTCGATCATCAACAGCGTGCAGCGGGCGCTCGCCGGCGAGCTGTCGATGCAGGGCGTGTACGACGCCGTCGGCGACAAGATACGCGACGTGTTCCCCGGCGCCATAGTCATGATCCGCATGTACGATCCGGCGAGCGGCGTCGAGTCGTACCCTTACCTGCACGACACCAAGCAGCGCATGTCCGTCGATCCGCGGCCGATGGGCGACAAGGGATTCGCTGCGCACGTGGTCCGCACCCGCGAGACGCTCGTCATCGACGAAGACCTGCCCCGCAAGGTCGCGGAGTACGGATCGCAGCTCCTGTCCGGCCCCGCGATGCCCAAGACGCAGGTCATGGTCCCCCTGCTCGTGGGCGAGCACGTCCGCGGCATCCTGCAGCTCAACGACGCCGAGCGCGAGCACGCGTTCTCGCCGTCGGACGTCAGGCTGCTGGAGACCCTCGCCAACAGCATGAGCGTGGCGCTGCAGAACGCGCGCCTCTTCGACGAGACGCAGCGCCTGCTGCGGGAAACGGAGCGCCGGTCCTCGGAGCTCGCGGTGATCAACAGCATCCAGCAGGGCATCTCGCGCGAGCTCGAGTTCCAGGCGATCGTAGACCTTGTGGGGGACAAGCTGCGCGAAGTGTTCCGTACCGGCGACCTCGCCATCCACTGGCGCGACGAGCGGACGGACCTCGTGCACTCGCTGTACACCTACGAGCACGGCGTGCGGCTGCCGTCCCGTACGGTGCCCTACGATCCCGACCGTCCGATTAATCGCGCGCTGCAGGCCGGCCGCCCCGTCCTCTGCCGCAACCGCTCGGAGATGGAGGCGATCGGCGTAAGGCTCGTCGCCGGGACCGATCCGAGCCTGTGCTGCATCTTCGTGCCCGTGATGGTCGGCGACCGTCTCATCGCAGGAATCGTGATCGAGAGCTTCGAGCGCGAGGACGCGTTCGACGACGAGCAGGTGCACCTGCTGACGACCATCGCCGCGTCGATGGGCGTGGCGCTCGAGAATGCGCGCCTGTTCGCCGAGACGCAGCGGCGGACCCGCGAGACGGCGGCGCTCGCCGAAGTGGGCCGCGAGATCGGCAGCTCTCTCGATCTCGCGACGGTGATGGAGCGCATCGCACAGCACGCCAAGGAGCTCCTCGGTGCCGAGAACAGCGCGATCTTCCTGCCCGATGACGCGGCGACGCGGTACCGCGCCATCGTGGCCATCGGCGAGTCCGCCGACGCGATACGGGGGACGTCGGTCGAGCCGGGCGTCGGCATCATCGGAAGCCTCGTCGCACGCGGCGAAGCGGCGTACGTCAACGACACCGAAGCCGATACCCGCGCGGTCCAGATCCCGGGCACCCAGAAGAAGCAACAGGAACGGCTCATGGTGGCGCCGCTGCTCGCCGGCGCCGCGGTGAAGGGCGCGATGGCGCTGTGGCGCACCGCAGGACAGCCCTTCGACGATGCCGAGCTCGCGTTCCTGGTGAGCCTTTCGCGCCAGGCGGCAGTCGCGATGGAGAACGCACGGCTGTTCGACGAGACCACGCAGGCGCTCGAGCGGCAGACGGCGACGGCGGAGGTCCTGCAGGTCATCAGCGCGTCGATGGCCGACCCGAAGCCGGTGTTCGACAAGATCCTCGACAGCTGCAAGCGCCTGTTCGCCGGTGCCGAGCCGGTCGTGTGCCTCGTCGACGGCGACGAGCTCACCGTCGGCGCGTACCGAGGAGCGTTCGCCGACGAGATCGCGCGGGCGTTCCCGCGCCCGCTCGAGGGCACGGTCAGCGGCATGACGATACGGCAGGGCTCCGTCCTATACCGCCCGAGCGTCCTCGCCGACCACGACCTTCCCGGCTACATGCACGACTACGCCAGGAAGACCGGCGACTTCTCGCTCGCCAACGCGCCGATGACGTGGGAAGGCCGGGGCATCGGCACCATCGACATCGTCTGCAATCCGCCGCGTCCGTTCTCCGAGGCCGAGCTCTCGCTCCTCGCGACGTTCGCCGATCAGGCGGTGATAGCGATCCAGAACGCGCGGATGTTCAACGAGACGCGCGAGGCGCTCGAGCGGCAGACCGCGACCGCCGACATCCTGCGCGTGATCAGCAACTCGGTCACCGACACGCAGCCGGTGTTCGAGGCCATCGTCGAAAGCTGCCGTCGCCTCTTCGCCGGCAGGGCGGTCGGGCTCGCACTTCCGAAGAACGACATGGTCGAGATCGTCGCGTTCGCCACCGACGACGGCGTGCAGCACGGCCAGGTGCTCGAGCCGTGGCCGCTCGACCGCGGCAGCGGCGCGGGCACCTGCATCCTCGAATCGCGCGTGGTCCACGTGCCCGACACGGAGAAGGCCGTCGCCCGGTTCCCGCGCATGCGCGACCTTGCGAGCGCCCTGGGCTACCGCTCGTGCCTGTTCGTGCCGCTCCTGCGCGAAGGCAAGGCGATCGGCACCATCAGCATCCTGCGCGCCGGCGTGGACTCCTTCGACGAGCAGGAGGTCGCCCTCGCGCAGACCTTCGCCGACCAGGCGGTGATCGCCATCGAGAACGCACGGCTGTGGAACGAGACGAAGGAGGCGCTTGCCCGGCAGACGGCGACCGGCGACGTGCTGCGCGCGATGTCGCGCTCGCCCACCGACACGCGGCCGGTCTTCGACGCGATTCTCGAGAAGGCCACGCATCTTTGCGAAGCGGAGACGGGAATCCTGTTCACCTTCGACCGTGAGCGCTGGCAGGCCATCGCCAAGCGCATACCCGATCCCGCGTTCGCGACGGCATTCGACCAACCGGTCACCGCCGGACCCAATACGGGCTTGTCGCGGCTGGTGCGCGATCGCGCGCCCGTGCACATCCCCGACCTCATGGACGACGTCGCGTACGAGGAGCGCGATCCGCTGCGCATGCAGACGATCGAGCTCGGCGGAATGCGCACGTGGCTCGGCGTGCCCATGATGAAGGAAGGCACCGTCGTCGGTGCCATCGTGATCTATCGCAAGGAAGTGCGGCCGTTCGACGCGCGGCAGATCGACCTCGTCTCGACGTTCGCAGACCAGGCGGTCATCGCCGTGGAGAACGTGAGGCTATGGAACGAAACGAAGGAGGCGCTCGACCAGCAGCGCGCCTCCGCCGAGGTGCTCGGCGCGATCAGCAGCTCGATCGCGGACGCCCAGCCGGTGTTCGACACGATCATGGAGCGTTGCCAGCACCTGTTCGCCGGCGAGAACGTGGGCCTGACACTCGTGCGCGACGACGACATGCTGGAGATCGGGGCCTATGCCGGGGCCGGCGGCGACGACCTTCGCCGGCTTTACCCGCAGGTCCTCGATCGCACGAGCGCCTCCGGCCTCGCCATCCTCGAGCGTAGGGTCCTCATGTATCCCGACGTCGACGCCGGCGACATGCCGCCGGCGTCGGTCGCGGGCTGTCACGCGATCGGCCTGCGCTCCATGATCTTCGCGCCGATGCTTTCCGAGAACCGCGCCATCGGGACGTTGTGGGTCGGCCGCACGGCGACCGGCGCGTTCAGCGAAAAGCAGGTCGCGCTTCTGCGAACGTTCGCCGAGCAGGCGGTCATCGCGATCCAGAACGCGCGGCTCTGGAACGAGACGAAGGAGGCGCTCGACCAGCAGCGTGCGTCCGGCGAAGTGCTCGCCGCGATCAGCAGCTCGATCAACGACACGACACCCGTCTTCGACAAGATCCTGGGCAGCTGCGAGCGGCTGTTCGGCGGCAAGGTCGCCGGCGTGAGCCTGGTCGATGCGGACGGGCTGATCCGATTGCGCGCGTATCACGGGCCGGGCCGGGAGGGCCTGGAGCGCGTGTTCCCGCTGCCCGTGGACGACAGCAGCGGCTCCGGTTTGTGCGTCGCCACCCGCAGCGTGATCCACTATCCGGATGTCGAGGCCGAGCGCGTGCCCGAAGCCACGCGGCAAGCTTGCAGGGCTGTCGGTTACAAGGGCGTCATCTTCGCGCCGATGCTGTGGGAAGGCGCGGGCATCGGCGTGATATTCGTCGGGCGCGAGTACGCGGGCGCGTTCTCCGACAAGGACATCGCGCTCCTGAAGACCTTCGCCGACCAGGCCGTCATTGCGATCCAGAACGCGCGCCTGTTCAACGAGACGCAGGAGGCGCTCGAGCAGCAGACCGCCACCGCCGAAGTGCTGCAGGTCATCAGCAGCTCGGTGGCGGATACGGCGCCCGTCTTCGGCAAGATCCTGGACAGCGGCCAGCGCTTGTTCGCGACCGAGCAGCTCGGCATCTTCCTCGCCGGCGACGATGGCCTCGTGCACGCGCGCGCGTGGCGCGGCGCGGCGCTCGACGCGATCGCGCGCACGTTCCCCAAGCCGATCGGCGAGACGATGACCGCGCGACTCATCGCAGAGCGCCGCGCGATCCAAATCGCGGACACGTCGAAGATGGAAGAGGTTCCGCAAGCCGTGCGCGGGGTGGTCGACCTCATCGGCCATTGCTCCATCATCTGGGCGCCGATGCTGTGGGAAGGCCGCGGCGTGGGCTCGATTGCAGCGCTGCGCCAGCCGCCGAAGCCGTTCACGGACAAAGAAGTCGCGCTCCTCAATACTTTTGGCGACCAGGCCGTGATCGCGATCCAGAACGCGCGCTTGTTCAGGCAGGCGCAGGAGGCACGCGCCGCCGCGGAGGCGGCGAACGAAGCCAAGAGCAGCTTCCTCGCCACGATGAGCCACGAAATCCGCACCCCGATGAACGCGGTCATCGGCATGAGCGGGCTGCTGCTCGACACCAAGCTCGACGACGAGCAGCGCGACTATGTCGGCACGATCCGCGACTCGGGCGACGCGTTGCTCACCATCATCAACGACATCCTCGATTTCTCGAAGATCGAGGCCGGGCGAATGGACATCGAGGCGCAGCCGTTCGACCTGCGCGAGTGCGTGGAATCGGCACTCGACCTCGTGACCACGCGCGCCGCCGAGAAGCACCTCGACATCGCTTACTTCTTCGAAGGCGACGGGCCGCAAGCGATCAGCGGCGACGTGACGAGGCTGCGCCAGGTGATCCTCAACCTCCTGTCGAACGCGGTGAAGTTCACGGAGGCCGGCGAGGTCGTGCTGACGGTGAGCGCCGCGCGCAAGTCGGCCGACCGCCACGAGATCACCTTCTCGGTGCGCGACACGGGAATAGGCCTGTCGAAGGAGGCGATGGAGCGTCTCTTCCAGTCGTTCTCACAAGCGGACTCCTCCACCACGCGGAAGTACGGCGGCACGGGTCTCGGCCTTGCCATCAGCAAGCGGCTCGCCGAGCTCATGGGCGGGCGCATGTGGGCGCATAGCGACGGCCCGGGCCGCGGCTCGATGTTCTCCTTCACGATCGAGGCGCCGGCCGCGAATCTCATGCCGGCCCGTCATCGCGATTTTGCCGGCGTGCAGCCCGAGCTGTCCGGCAAGCGCCTGCTCGTCGTCGACGACAACGCGACCAACCGCCGCGTGCTCGAGCTGCAGGCCGCGAAATGGGGCATGCAGGCGCTCGCCCTTGCGGACCCCGAGGAAGCGCTTCGCCGCCTCGACGCCGGCGAAGCGTTCGACGTCGCCATTGTCGACATGCACATGCCGCAGATGGACGGGGTGGCGCTGGCGCGCGGCATGCGGGCGCGAAGGCCCGATCTCCCGCGCGTGCTGTGGAGCTCGCTCGGCCGCCGCGAAGCCGGCGACGACGACACTCTTTTCGCTGCCTACCTCGCGAAGCCGGCGCGGCAATCGCACGTGTTCGACACGCTGGTCGGGCTGCTCGCGCACGAAGCACAGCGCAAGCCGGCGGCAGCACCGAAGGCGCAGATCGACCCCGGACTCGCGGCGCGGCATCCGCTGCGCATCCTGCTCGCCGAGGACAACGTCGTGAACCAGAAGCTCGCACTGCGCCTCCTGCAGCAGATGGGCTACCGCGCCGATCTCGCGAGCAATGGCATCGAAGCGGTCGAGTCGATCGAGCGGCAGACCTACGACGTCGTCCTCATGGACGTGCAGATGCCCGAGATGGACGGGCTCGAGGCGTCGCGCCGCATCAACGCGCGCTGGAACCACGACCGCCCGCGCATTGTCGCGATGACGGCGAATGCGATGCAGGGCGACCGCGAGATGTGCTTCGAAGCCGGCATGGACGACTACATCACGAAGCCGATCCGCGTGGAGCGGCTCGTCGAAGCGCTTGCCAACGTACCCGCCCGCGAGGATCGCTGATGCCTTCCCCTGTCATAGACGCCGAGGCGTTCGCCGCGCTGCGCGACACCACCGGCTCCGAGTTCGTGCGAGAGCTCGTCGATACCTTCCTTACCGAGGCGCCCTCGATGCTCGAGGACCTGCGCGTGTCGCTGGCCGACGGCGACGCCGAACGCTTCCGGCGCGCCGCGCATTCGCTCAAGTCGAACGGCAACACTTTCGGAGCGCTCGCCCTCGGCACGCTCGCGCGCGATCTCGAGCTCGCCGGCGTGTCGGACGTGAAGAGCCGAGGCACGCAAGCGCTCGCTCCGATCGAGGCCGAATACCTGCGGGTGGCCGCCGCGCTGGCGGTGCTGCGCGATGAGTGACCTGGGCGCCGGCGCCGCGCGCGTACTGGTGGCCGACGACAACAAGGTCAACCGGCTGCTGCTGACGCGAAACCTCGAGCTCATGGGACACGAGGTGCATAGCGCGGAGAACGGCAGGGTTGCGCTCGATCTCTTGCGCAAGCAGCGCTTCGACGTGGTGCTGCTCGACATGGAGATGCCCGAGGTCGACGGCTTCGCGGTGCTGGCCGAGATGAAGGAGGACCTGGCGCTTCGCGACGTGCCGGTGATCGTCACTTCTTCACTCGAGGGCATCGACCACGTCGTGCGCTGCATCGAGCTCGGCGCCGAGGACTACCTGCACAAGCCGGTCAACCCGGTGCTGCTCAAGGCGCGCATCGGCGCGAGCCTCGAGAAGAAGCGCCTGCGCGATCAGCAGAAGGAGCTCCTGCGCCGGTTCGCCACCCCCGAGGTGGCGAAGGACTTAGAGCAATCGGGCTTCGCGCTCGGCGGACGGCGGTTGCGGGCGACGGTGATGTTCTGCGACATCCGCGACTTCACGCCGCTCGCGGAAGCGCAGCCGCCGGAGGAGACGATCGAGCTCCTCAACAACTATTACGCGCTCATGTTCGACGCGATCAACGGCTGCGGCGGCATCGTAACGCTCATGATCGGAGACGGCCTCATGGCCGTATTCGGTGCGCCTATCACCCTGCCCGACCACGAGCAGCGGGCGGTGAGGGCGGCGCAGGAGATGGTCGAGCTCGTCGGCCTGTTCAACCGGGAGCGCGCGGCGGCCGGCAAGCGACCGATTCAGGTCGGCATCGGCATGGCCTCCGGCGAAATGATCGCCGGCTACGCCGGGACCAAGGCGCGCGCGACGTACACCTGCATCGGCGACACGGTGAATCTCGCCGCACGCATCGAGGCGCACACCAAGATCGCGGGTCGCGCGATCCTGATCGACCGCGCGACACACGAGGCGCTGCACGCGGGAATCGCGACCGAATCGCTCGGTGCCGTGGCGTTCAAGGGATTTTCCGAAGCGGCGGAGGTCTTTGCGGTCGGCGACCGGGATTGACACGCGCACTCGTCGCCAATTCGCTAGGCGGCCGGGCAGTCGCACTATTGCCGACACCCGCGGCGGAAGGACCTCCCCGCGCCGCCTAGCCCGGCTCCTTTTCCTCTTCGAGGAGATCGGCCTCGGCCTGCTGGCCGCGCGCCTCGTCGCGCTCGATGGCCAGATGCGACAGGTAATCGGCCGTAATGTCGCCCGTGATGTATTTGCCGTCGAAGCAGGAAGCCTCGAAATTCGAAAGCTTCGGGTTCGCCTTGCGTACGGCGTCCTTGAGCGCTTCGAGGTCCTGGTAGATCAGGATGTCGGCGCCGATCTCGCGGGCGATCTCGGCTTCCGTGCGGCCCGTCGCCACGAGCTCGCTCTGGTTCGGCATGTCGATGCCGTAGACGTTGGGGTAGCGCACGGGCGGCGCGGCCGAGGCGAAGTACACCTTCTTCGCCCCGGCGTCGCGCGCCATGTTGACGATCTCCCGCGACGTCGTGCCGCGCACGATCGAGTCGTCGACCAGCAGCACGACCTTGTCCTTGAATTCGATGCCGACCGGATTCAACTTCTGGCGCACGCTCTTCTTGCGCATCGCCTGCCCGGGCATGATGAACGTGCGCCCGATGTAGCGATTCTTGACGAAGCCCTCGCGGTACTTGAGGCCCAGCCGGTTGGCGAGCTCGAGCGCTGACGGGCGGCTCGAGTCGGGAATCGGGATGACAACGTCGATGTCCTGCGCCTCGGGCATACGGCGGATCTTCTCGGCGAGCGCGCCGCCCATGTTCAGGCGCGCCTCGTACACCGACGTGCCGTCGATCACGGAGTCCGGCCGTGCGAGGTACACGAACTCGAAGATGCACGGATTGAGCGACGCGTCCTGGGCGCACTGCCTCGCGTGGAACTGGCCCGCCATGTCGACGAAGATCGCCTCGCCGGGCGCGACGTCGCGCACGACGTGGAAGCCGAGCGGCTCGATCGCGACCGATTCCGACGCGCATATCCATTCGCTGCCGCCCATCGCCTCGTTCTTGCCGACGATGAGGGGGCGGATCCCGAAGGGGTCGCGGAACGCGAGCATGCCGTAGCCCGCGATCATCGCCACCACCGCGTAGGCGCCGCGGCACCGGTGGTGCACGCCGGCGACCGCCTTGAAGATCGCTTCCGGGTCGAGCTTGTGGTGTTGCGCCGCGCGCTCGAGCTCGAGCGCGAGCACGTTGAGCAGAACCTCGCTGTCGGAGTTCGTGTTGACGTGGCGGAAGTCGAGCTCCCACAGCTCGTGCTTGAGCGCCTCGCTGTTGGTGAGGTTGCCGTTGTGGCCCAGCGTGATGCCGAACGGCGAGTTGACGTAGAAGGGCTGCGACTCGAGGTCCGAGAACGCCGATCCCGCCGTGGGATAGCGGCAGTGGCCGATGCCGGCTGCGCCTTGGAGATCGCGCATGTTCCGCGTGCGGAACACGTTTTGCACGAGGCCGGGTCCCTTGTACATGTGGAAAATGGGGCCGTCGCTCGTGACGATGCCGGCCGCGTCCTGGCCGCGATGCTGCAGCAGGAGGAGCCCGTCGTACAGCAGCTGGTTGACCGGCGTATGTGCCACGACGCCGACGATGCCGCACATCTTCCTTACGCCCTTTTCTCGACGCCCGCCCCGGGTAACGTGCGGCCCCGGCGGGAATAATCAAGCCGCTCCGCCCACGCCGAAGGCAGCCACGGTGCGAACGTCATCGCCGCCGCCGCCAGCGCCGGCGCAAGGGCGGCATTCTG
>DATJXV010000161.1:0-21657 GCA_035499955.1 Casimicrobiaceae bacterium | reverse complement strand
ATCGACATGCGGATCGACTTCGCGCCGTTCCCGGAGAACCTCAAGGCCGCCAAGGCCTGCAAGCTCATGATGTGGGAGTCCGGCTGGGGCGCCGACTATCCCGACGGCGACAACTTCATGCAGCTCCTGTACGGCCCCAATTCCGGGCAGAGCAACAACGGCTGCTATGAATCCAAGGCGTTCGACGCCTTTTACGAGAGGTCGCGCGAGATGCCCGACTCGCCCGAGCGCAACCGCCTGTTTCTCGAGATGTCCCGCCAGATGGAGGTGGACGGCGCCTGGAGCTTGCACCTGTCGCGCGAGCGCCGCTGGCTGCTCCGGCCATGGGTCCAGGGGTTCAAGCGGCACCCCATCCTGCACGCAGAGTGGCAGTATATGGACGTCCAACCGCCGCGAGACGCGAGCGAGGCCCGGTGATGACCGATCGGCAAGGCGCAAGGCGTGCGCTCGCGTGGCTTGTCACAGCCGCGCTGCTGGTCGTTTCCACACAGGGGTTGGCGGCCGATCCGCGCAAGGTGGTCCGCGACGTGTTCCCGGTCGCCGAGACCGGATTCGACCCCGCGGCGATCCACGACCTCTACTCGGCCGGGATCATTCGCGCGATCTTCGAGACGCTCTACACCTACGACTACCTCGCGCGGCCGGCGAAGCTCGTGCCGCAACTCGCCGCCGGCATGCCGGACGTCAGCGCGGACGGCAAGGTGTACACGATCAAGCTGTCCAAGGGCGTCTACTTCCAGCCCGATCCCGCGTTCGGAGGCAAGAAGCGCGAGCTCACGGCGGAGGACGTCGTCTACTCGATGAAGCGGCTCGCCGACCCGAAGGTGCGCTCCCCGTACGCCTTCCTGGTCGAGGGCAAGTTCGTGGGGCTCGACGCGGCGATCGACGCGGCGAAGAAGTCCGGCAAGTTCGATTACGACAGGAAGATCCCGGGCCTCGAGGTCGTGGACCGCTACACGGTCCGCTTCCGCATGACCGACACCGACTACAACCTGCCTTACGTGCTCGCGCACGAGGCGCTCGGCGTGCTCGCGCGCGAGGTGGTCGACAAGTACGCGGAGTCCGACGGCCGCGTGCAGAGCAACCCGGTCGGCACCGGCCCGTACAAGCTGGGCCAGTGGGTGCGCAGCAACAAGATCGTGCTCGATGCCAATCCCGACTATCGCGGCTTCGTGTGGGACTACGCGCCGCAGCAGCCCGGCGACGACAAGCTGGTGGAGAAGATGAAGGGCAAGAAGATGCCCCAGGTCGGCCGCGTCGAGGTCTACATCATGGTCGAGGACCAGACGCGCTGGCTCGCGTTCCAGTCCGGCGAGCTCGACCTCATGAACATGGAGGGGCCGCTCGCGCCGAACGCGATCGGCGCCGACGGCAAGTTGAAGCCCGATCTCGCGGCCAAGGGCGTGCGCCTCGACCGCTTCATCGATCCCGAGATCCGCTACATGTACTGGAACTGGCTCGACCCGCGCGTGGGCGGCGCGGGCAAGCCGCAGATCGCGCTGCGCCGGGCGCTTGCCATGTCGTACGACGCCGCCGAGGAAGCACGCGTCGTGTTGAACGGCCAGGCGGTCGAGGCGAACTTTCCGATCCCGCCCGGCGTCGTGGGGCACGTACCCGACTGGAAGAGCACCATCAAGTACGACCCCGCGACCGCCAACGCGCTTCTGGACAAGTTCGGCTACAAGCGCGGCGCCGACGGCTGGCGCACGTGGCCGGACGGCACGCCGATGTCGATCAAGTACGCTGCACGCCCCGACACGCAGAACCGCCAGCTCGAGGAGCTCGTGAAGAAGTCGTACGACGCGATCGGCGTGCGGATGGAAAGCCAGCGCGACCTCTTTCCGGAGCTGCTGAAGCTCGAGCGGCAGTGCAAGCTCTTCAGCCGCGAGGCGGCGTGGATCGCCGACTACCCGGACGGCGACAATTTCATGCAGCTCTTCTACGGACCCAATTCGTACCAGAGCAACAACGCGTGCGCGACCATTCCCGAGTACGACGCGCTGTACAAGAAGACCACGCGCATGCCGCCGGGGCCGGAGCGCGACAGGCTGTACCAGGAGATGGCTCGAATCCTCGAGGCGTACGCGCCGCACCGCCTGACGGTGATGCGCTACCGCAACGAGCTGATCCAGCCGCGCATCGAGGGCTACCGCAAGCACCCGATCCTGCCGTCGCAGTGGCAGTACATCGACGTCGCGGCGTCGAACAACTAGGATTTCGCGAGCGCAACACCAAGGCGTAGACGCGGAAGGAAACGGGCCGGCGCGCACAACGCAGACTGGCCGGGGAGGAAGCATGTGGGCCTATGTAGTGAGACGCTTGTGGCAGATGATCCCGACGATGCTCGGGGTGGTGCTGCTGGTGTTCATACTCTTCAATCTGTTCGGCGGCGATCCCGCGTATGTGCTCGCGGGCAAGATCAGCAATCCCGAGCAGATCGAGAACATCCGCCGCCAGCTGGGCGTGGACCAGCCGTACTACGTCCAGCTCGGCATCTTCCTGAAGCAGATCGTGACCGCCGACTTCGGCTCGTCCTGGAGCACGAACGAGAAGGTATCGCAGATCCTGGCGACACGGCTCGGCCCGTCGCTCACGGTGCTGGTGCCACTGCTGATCCTCGAGACGCTCGTCTCGCTCGGCCTCGCTCTGGCAGTCGCGTATGTGCGCGGCTCGCTCAGCGACCGTATGGTGATGATCATCTGCACGGTCGGCCTGTCGATAAGCATCCTCGTCTACATCATCGTCTTCCAGTACGTCTTCGCCTACAAGCTCGGCTGGTTCCCGGTGCAGGGCTGGGGCGACTCGTTCTTGGAGAACCTCGTCCATTACGCGTCGCTGCCGATACTGATCGGCCTCGTGGTGGCCATCGCGCCGAACTTGCGCCTGTACCGCACGTTCATCCTCGACGAGATCAACCAGGATTACGTTCGCACGGCGCGCGCCAAGGGCGTGGGCGAGAACCGCATCATGTGGGTGCACGTGCTTCGCAACGCGTCCATCCCGATGATCACGCACGTGATGGCGCAGCTCCCGGGACTCCTGATCGGCGCCTTCCTGCTCGAGCGCTTCTTCTCGATCCCGGGCATCGGGCGCGAGGTCATCCTCGCAGTGGAGCGCTCCGATTTCCCCGTCATCAAGGCGCTCACCGTGTACGTGGCGGTGGCGACGATGCTCGTGAACCTCATGGCCGACCTCATGTACAAGGCGGTCGACCCACGCGTCCAGCTCAAATAGGAGCGGCCATGAACGACATCACGCTCAAACCCTCCGTCGCGGTCCGTCGCGAGATCCCGCACACCGTTTCGCCAGGGCTATGGACGCTCGCCTGGCGCCGCTTGCGCAACGACGGGGTCGCGATGGTATCGCTCGCGATCGTCGCGGCGTTCGTGCTGCTGATGATCCTTTCCGGCGTGGGACTCGTCGCGAAGAACTGGTCGAGGGAGATCGGCGTCAACTACGCGCCGCCCACCTTCCTCGGTCCGGATGCCGCACCTGCGGCGCCGGAGCCCGCGGCCAAGTCGCAGGAGCCCGCGGCGGAGTCGGGCGGGACACCGGGAAGCGCATTCAACTCCACCGTCGTCGATCCGCTCGCCGACGTGATGAAGGAGATCGAGGCGCAGAAAGCGGCGCCCGCGGGCGAGTCGAAGTCGGTCGATCCGCTGGCCGACGTGATGAAGGACATCGAAGCGAGCAAGTCGACCGCCACCTCGGGCGAGCAGCGCCGCGCAACGCTCCCCTTCGGGGCCGACAAGTGGGGCCGCGACGTGATCGCGAAGACGATCAAGGGCTCGGAGACGTCGATCTTCGTCGGCATCGCCGCGGCGATCGTGGCGACGTTCATAGGCACGGTGCTGGGCGCCGTTGCCGGCTACTATGGGCGCTGGGTCGACGACACGCTCAACTGGTTCTACGCCGTCTTCAGCTCCATCCCCTACCTGCTGCTCATCCTCGCGGTGGCGGCTGTGCTGCAGCACAAGGGCACGATGACCATCGTGCTGATCCTGGGCCTCACCGGATGGACCGGCGTGTTCCGCCTGATCCGCGCGGAGTACCTGAAGCACAAGGGCCGCGAGTACGTTCAGGCGGCCGACGCGATCGGCGCGTCGAACCGCCGCCGCATGTTCAAGCACATCTTCCCGAACGTCTCGCACGTCGTGCTCGTGCAGCTTTCCATCCTCGTCGTCGCCTTCATCAAGTCGGAAGTGATCCTGTCCTTCCTGGGGTTCGGCGTCCCGGTAGACGTCGTCTCCTGGGGCTCGATGCTGAACGAGGCGCAGAACGAGCTGCTGCTCGGCAAGTGGTGGCAGCTCGTCGCCGCCGGCGGCACGATGGCGCTGCTGGTCACCGCGTTCTCGCTGTTCACCGACGCGCTGCGCGACGCCCTCGATCCGAAGTTGAAGGGGAATAACTGATGGACGTGGGCACGACCAACTTCGATCCGCTGGTCCGCGTTCGCGACCTTTCCATCTCGTTCCGCCTCGACAAGCGCACGACGTTCGAGGCGGTGAAGAACGTGAGCTTCGAGATCCCGCGCAATACGACGGTCGCGCTGGTCGGCGAGTCGGGCTCGGGCAAGTCGGTGACCTCGCTCGCGATCCTCGGCCTGCTGCCGCCGGAGAACTCGATCGTCGACCCCAAGAGCCAGATCATGTACGGCGGGCGCAACCTCGCGAGCCTGTCGCGGCGCGAGATCCAGGCGCTGCGCGGCGCCGACATCTCGATGATCTTCCAGGAGCCGATGACCTCGCTCAACCCGGTGTTCACCGTCGGGTTCCAGATCGAGGAGGTTCTGCGCCTGCACATGGGGCTCATGGGAGCGAAGGCGCGCAGGCGCGCCATCGAGGTGCTGGCCGAAGTCGGCATCCCGGAGCCCGAGCGCCGCATCAACTATTTCCCGTCTCAGATGTCCGGCGGCCAGCAGCAGCGCGTGATGATCGCGATGGCGATCGCGTGCGAGCCCAAGCTGCTCATCGCCGACGAGCCCACCACGGCGCTCGATGTCACCATCCAGAAGCAGATCCTCGAGCTCATCGCGCAGCTGCAGCGCAAGCACCAGATGTCGGTGCTGTTCATCACGCACGACCTCGCCGTCGTGGGCGAGATCGCCGATCACGTGGTCGTCATGCGCCACGGCGAGATTCGCGAGCAGGGGCCGGCGAAGCAGGTTTTCGAATCCCCGCGCGACGTCTACACCAAGGCGCTGCTGAAATGCCGGCCGCAGCTCGACCGCCGTCCCGCGCGGCTGCCGGTCATCGACGACTTCATGCGCGGCGGCGAGCCTCCGCCTGACCCGCCCGACCGCGAGCGCGGCGTCTCGGCGACCGATCAGATCGTGCTGTCCGTGCGCAACCTCGGCAAGAGCTTCTGGGGGCGGCAGGGACTGTTCGGCAAGCGCGAGTTCGTCGCGGTGAAGAACGTCTCCTTCGACCTGCCGAAGGGCAAGACGCTGGGGCTCGTGGGCGAGTCGGGATCGGGCAAGACCACCGTCGGCATGACGCTCATGCGCCTGCACGAGGCGACCACGGGCGAGGCGCTGTTCGAGGGCAGGGACATCCTCGGCATGTCGGCCAGGGACTTCATGCCGTACAAGCGGCGCATCCAGATCATCTTCCAGAACCCGTACGCGTCGCTCAACCCGCGCTTCATCGTCGGGCAGATCCTCACCGAGCCGATGGAGATCCACGGCATCGGCGCGAATGCCCAGGAGCGCACCGACCTCGCATTCGAGCTCCTCGCCAAGGTCGGGCTGCCGGAAGTCTCGTTCTACAAGTATCCGCACGAGTTCTCGGGCGGGCAGCGGCAGCGCATCGCGATCGCGCGCTGCCTGACGCTCAAGCCCGACATCCTGATCTGCGACGAATCGGTGTCGGCGCTCGACGTCTCGGTGCAGGCGCAGGTGCTCAACCTGCTGCAGGACCTGCAGGCGGAATACGGCCTTTCCTACATCTTCATCTCGCACGACCTCGCCGTGGTCAAGTACATCTCCGACCAGGTGATGGTGATGAACCAGGGCGAGATCGTCGAGATCGCCAACTCCGACGAGATCTACCGCCGGCCGCGCGAGCCCTACACGCAGCGGCTCCTGGCGTCGATCCCGAAGGGCTGGCAGGGCGAGCGGCTCGTCGCGCCGGCGCCGTTCGCGCGGCCGGTGCCGGTGCCTCGATAACGCCATTGGTGGGGCCAGACGCGCAGCGCGCGCTCGCGAAATACCGCGGGCATGCCGCGAGCTACGACGCTTCCGCGTTGCGCACGCTGCCGCTGCGCTATCGCACGGTCTGGAACCTGAGCTTGCGACCAGGCGACGCGGTCCTCGATGTCGCTTGCGGCACGGGCCTGTCGTTTGCGCTCCTGGAAGAGGCGATCGGCCCCTCCGGCCGGCTGGTCGGCGTCGAGCTGTCGCCGGAGATGGCGAAGATCGCGCGCGCGCGCATCGAGCGCGCCGGGTGGCGCAACGCGGAGCTGATCGTCGCGCGCATGGAGGATGCGGTGCTTGCGCCGAACGCGTTCGACGCGGTGGCGTTCAACTTCACGCACGACGTGCTGCAATCGGAGCAGGCGCTCGCCAACGTCTTCGCCGCGTGCAAGCCGGGCGCCCGGATCGCGGTGGCGGGCTCGAAATTGCTGCCTTGGTATCTCGCGCCGCTCAACCTCTACGTGCGCTTACACAACGCGCCTTACATGACCACGCAGCGCAACCTTCGCGCGCCGTGGAAGCTGCTTACGCGCTACGTTCCCGATCTCGCGATCGAGAGCACGATGTTCGGCGCGGGCTACCTCGCGAAGGGAGCGTTCGTTCCTAGAGCGTGAAGGCCATTTCCTTCACCAGCGCTCCCGGCAGACGCACGCTCGCAAGCTGCCGCGACTGGTACGTGCCGGCATCGAGGATGAACTCGGTCTGCGTCGTGAGCGCTTCGAGGTTGGCGCCGAGCAGCCGATAGACCGTGTCGTCGAAGCGCAGCACGTCGACCGGCGCGACGACCTTGCCGTTCTCCACCCAGAACGTCGCGAAGCGCGTCATTCCCGTGATCCGGCATGCGGGCCGGTCGGAATAGTTGAGGTAGTGCAGGTTGCCGACCGCGAGGCCCGTGTCGAGTGCGGCAAGCACGTCGTCCTCGGCGAGCGTGCCGCCCGCCATGGCGAGCGATTCCGGCATCTCGGCGCCGTTCGCGCCGTTCTCGACGAGGCCGAACTCGCGCGCCGTGCGCGGGCTCACGAGCGAGCCGACGAGCCTGCCACGCTCGATCAGCGGCACGCGCGAAGGACGGGCGAAGCCGTCGGCCTGGAACGCAGGCGCCACGCCGCCTTCGGTGTCCTCGACCAGCGACACGCTGGGTGCGAGCGCGGCACCATCCTGCATCTTGTCGAGCGAGCTCTGCTTCGTGGCGAGCGCTCGCGCCGAAAAGCCGCCCCAGCACAGCGTGGCGGCGATCTCCTCCATGGCCGACGGGGTGAGATAGGCGCGGTACTTGCCGGGCTCGAGGCTTCGCGATGGGCGGCCGATGAGCGCAAGGCGCTCGCGCGCATTCGCCATCTTGTGCCCGAACACCGCGGGATCCCACGCGAATCCGGCGTAGCCGGTCTTCACCGCCTTGTCGGCGCGGTGGTACAGGCTCCACTGCAGGTTGAACGCGGTCGTGACGTGCCAGTTGCGCTGCCCTTCCGAGTTCGCGAAGCCACGGAAGACGGGACCGGCGGCGTAGATGCCGACCAGGTCCGCGCCGTCGGCCGCGCGCAGCACCTCGTCGACGACGGCCTCCGAAGGCGGCAGCGCGCCATCGCGCACGCTGCGGCTTCCACGTACGTCGGAAGGCAGGAGCAGCAGCGGATCGTCGGCGAGGTCGGGCAGTGCCGCGCGCAGGCTCGACACCGCGTCGCGGACGGCGGCGCCGTCCCGCCCGAGGTCCCCCGAAAGCGAAAGCGTGTGCTCGCCGTGCCGGGTGCCCTCGATGAGGCGCACGGACAGGTAGCGCTGCGACACCGTCCCGGGCTGCCGCACCTTGCCGCGGTTCAGGCGGACGAAATCGGTGTCCTCGGCGTCGAAGGTCGCGGTAAAGCGCTCGCCGCCGCGCAGCGATTGCTGGACGATGGCGGCAAGAGAATCGAAGTAGCGTTCCATGCGCGGCCTCAACCCTCTCCGCCAAACACATCCACGTCCGTGAACACGCACGCCGGCGAGGCGTGACCGACGCGGATCACCTGCGACGGCTCGCCCTTGCCGCAGTACGGCGTGCCCAGAACCTGCATCGTGTCGGCGTCGCCGACGTGGGCGAGGTTGCGCCAGAACTCGGCGGAGATGCCCCGGTAGTTGGGATTCTTGACCACCCCGCCGATGCGGCCGTTCTCGATCAGGCGGCCACGCTCGCAGCCGAACTGGAACTTGTTGCGCGAGTCGTCGATCGACCAGCTGCAGTTCGTCTCCATCAGCACGCCGCGCGAAACGCTGCCCACGAGGTCGTCGAAGGTCGCGTCGCCGGGCTCGAGGTTGAGGTTGGCCATGCGGTCGATCGGCGGGCGGTTCCAGTTGTCCGCGCGCGCGTTGGCGACGCCGGGGAGCCCGGCGCGCGCCTGCGAGACCGCGCTGCCGAGCGGCCGCAGCAGGATGCCGTCGCGGATCAGATGGACCTTCTCGGCCTTCGTCCCGTCGTCGTCGAAGGCGTAGCTCGCGAGCTCCTCGGGCCGGGTCGGGTCGAAGGTGATGTTCAAGAGGTTCGAGCCATAGCGGTAGCTTCCGAACATGTCGGTCGTAACGAAGCTTGTGCCCGCGAAGTTGCGCTCGTCGCCCAGGATGCGGTCGAGCTCGAGCGGGTGGCCGATCGATTCGTGGATCTGCAGGATCATCTGGTCGGGCACGAGCAGGACGTCCATCGTGCCGCTCGGGCAGTTCGGCGCGGCGACGAGCTCCAGCGCCTCCTCGGCCACGCGCCGCCCGGCGTCCGCGAAGGCGAAGCGCGCCAGGATCTCGACGCCGCCCTGCTGGCAGATGCCGCGGTAGCCGTTGAGCGAGCGCGTCTGGGTGACGCCGTCGTCGTGCGCCGTCACGGACAGACCGGGCATCAGGAAGCGGTAGTGCTGGACGACGTCGCCGCCCGAGCTGGTCACCAGGCGGTGCACGGCCGTGCGCACCTCCACGCCGGCCTCCCAGTCGACGATGCGCGGGTCGAGCCCCGCGGCTTGGGACTCGGCGTGCAGGAGGTCGTACCACTCGCGCCTCGAAGGCATGCGGTCGGCGTATCCCGGCGATTCGTAGCGCCCCTGGGGGGCGGGCCGCGGCAGCGTGCTCGAGTCGAAGAGCGCCGTGCGGGCCGTCAGCCGCGCCCAGCGCGCGGCGCGCTCGAGGACGGCCGCCAGTCCGGCCGGCGAGGTGTCGCCGGTCGCCGCGTAGCCGTAGCCGCCGTCCGCATAGACGGTCGCCATCACGCCGCGGTCGGTGCACGCGGAGAACGGCATGGCGACGTTCTTGCGCACGGCGTAGCTTTCGGAACGCTCCTCGACGAAGCGGAGGGACCAGAAGTCGGCCCGGACGTCGAAGGCGGGGAGGGGTGAGTCGAGGGGCATGGCGCTCGGCAGGTGGAATTGCGTGCGCACGCACGCGCAGATCAGGTTGCGGCCAACGGATTCTTCCAGTGCAGTCCCGGGAACCGCGCGAAGTCGCGGTCGGCGGATTGCAGGATGAGGCCGTGCTCGATGGCCAGTGCGGCGAGATGGGCGTCCGGGACGAGTGCCGCCTGCGCGCCGGACTGGATCAGCACTTCGCCCAGTACTTCAGCGTGGCGCCCGGTAGGTGCGGGTATCCACGCAACTTCCGCCGCCAGCCATTCCCGCACCTGAGCCCAGGCCTCGGCAACGGCAGCGGGCCGCTCGAAAATTCGCGGGTTGGTCACGATGCGCAAAAAGGCGACGATGCTGGTCCAGGCGAGCCCCACGGGGCTGGTGCCGCCAAGCTGGGCGTCGAGCCAGGCTCGGGCGCGCTCGTGTTGAGAAAACGAGCTTACGTGAGCGTACACAAGCAGGTTCGCATCGACCAGGATCACGCGAACGAATCCCCCTCGGCCACCGCGAGGACCTCCGCGATGTTGTCGACGTTCGCGAAGCGGCATCGGCCAAGATCCACGCTGCGGGTCGTAAAGGGCGTCCGCGCGCGGATCGGTGCACGCAGTTGCCGCAAGCCCTCGCGCAGCGCCTCGTTCACGACGGTCTTGAACGGCACCTGACGCTCCTGCCGCAGCCGGTCCAGGAGCGCCGCGACGTCGTCATCCAAGGTTAGCGTGGTCCGCATACATCAAATCATAATGGAAATGATGCAATGATGTCACGACTTCCCGAACATTTCGAGTGCATCACCCGTCACCCGCGCAAGGCGCCATTCGGGCATGAGCACGGCGCCCATTCCCTCGTAGAAGGCGATGGCCGGGGCGTTCCAGTCGAGCACGGCCCATTCGAGCCGCCCGCAGTTGCGGGCGCGCGCGGTTGCGGCGACCTCGCCGAGCAGGCGCTTGCCTAGGCCCCGGCCGCGGAATCGCGGGTAGACGAAGAGGTCTTCCAGCCAAAGCCCGCGGCGGCCGAGGAACGTCGAGAAAGTGTGGAAAAACAGCGCGAATCCGGCCGCAATCCCCGATTTTTCGCCCTCGCGGGCAATCAGCGCCTCGGCCGCGGGATGCTCGCCGAACAGCGCGTCGGCCAGATCGGACGCGTTCCCCTGAACGAGGTGCGTCAGCCGCTCGTATTCGGCGAGCGCGCGCACCATGGCGGTGATGTCATTCGCGTCGCTTCGCGCCGCCCGAGCGATATGCCACGACGCGGCGCTCACGAGGGAGAACCTTTGCGATTCGTTGCGCAGTGCGGTAAAGCCACGATAGGTGGAGGGTGGTGCGCAAGGCGGCCGACGAACGGTCGTTGTAGACGGCAGCGTTGCGACGAACCGGCCCGCGGCGAAATCTTTAGAGGTTGGGAAATTGCAACAAACCGACGGCGGCCATTGTAACAATCGGCCGCTTTCGTTGCCCGCGCGAGAACGCCTGCTGTAAGTTTACGCCGTATGCCGCGAGCGGACGGGAGGTCCGCTCCAGGGAGGCATCAATCATTTCTGGGGGATTCACATGAGATTCAAGCGGAACAAGGTTGCGCTCGCCTGTATCCTGGCCAGCGGCGCGGTATCGTCGCTCGCGGTCTACCCGGCCGCCGCGCAGACGTCCGACCAACCTAGCGGCACCATCCGCGTCGACGTCACCGGCACGAACATCCGGCGCGTGGACTCCGAAACGCCGGCCCCGGTGCAGGTCATTACCCAGGAGCAGATGGTTCGCGAAGGCTATACGACCATCTCGGAAGTCCTGCGTGACGTCACTGCCAACGGTCAGGGCCTCCTGAGCCAGGGCTTCAGCCGCGCGTTCGCGGGCGGTGCTTCCGGGGTCGCACTGCGCGGCCTGGGTGTGGGCGCCACCCTCGTGCTGATCGACGGCCTGCGCATGGTGCCGTACCCGATCGCCGACGACGCGCAGCGCAGCTTCGTCGACGTGTCGAGCATCCCGTTCCAGGCGGTCGATCGGATCGAAGTCCTGCTGGACGGCGCGTCCGCCATCTACGGCTCGGACGCCATCGGCGGCGTCGTCAACATCATCCTCAAGAAGAACTTCACCGGCACGCAGTTCGTGGGCGACGCCGGCTCGACCACCGAGGGCGGCGGCACGACATATCACGCGTCCCTCACTCAGGGCTTCGGTGCGCCCACGGACACCGTAAACGGCTTCCTGACCTTCGAATACCGCCACCAGGACCAGATCAAGCTCGACCAGCGGTCGGGCGACTGGACCAACTTCAACTGGACGTCGCAAGGCGGCCAGGACATCCGTCCGGGCGCGTACGCGCCGAACGCGGGCGTTTCGCAGCCGTACATCCTGGGCGCGCCGTATTTGCAGAACCGCGGCCAGTCGACGAACGTCGCCTCGAACTACGCGTTCCTGAGCCCCAGCTGCAACTTCACCGCGATGCGCGCCAACCAGTGCGTGTTCCAGGACACTTGGTCGCAGATCTATCCGACCACGCAGAACGTCAACGTCGTGGGCCGTCTCAATATCAACCTCCCGAATGATTGGCAGGCGGTGCTCACCGGCACATGGTTCGACAGCTATTCGCAGCAGACGACGCGGCAGACGAACCTTTCAGCGGGCTCGTTCGCCGGTAACACGGTCATCGGGCTCAACGTTCCGGTGCCGTACATCTCCGCGCCGATTGCCGCGTACACGGTCCCGGCCAACTACCCTGGCAACCCCTTCGGCGCTCCGGCGAACGTGCGGGCGATCCTGCCTGACGTAACCTCGCGCCAGACCGACTTCGACAACACCACGACGCGTCTCGTGGCGACCCTCGGCGGCCCGGGACTGGGCTTCGACTGGACGGCGGCGGCGGGCTACCAGTTCTCGAAGACCGATGCGACCTACCGCGGCTACGTCGCCCCGTACGCGATGTTCGCAGCCCTCAACGATCCCGTGCATCCGTACAACCTGCTCGGCGGCAACCCATCGCAGGTACAGGGCCTCGTGGCGCCGACGGTGAACAACGGACTCACCAACGAGCTCGACTTCATTCAGGCGACCGCCACCCGCGACCTGATGAAGCTCGACGGCGGTCCCCTGGGGCTCGCGCTCGGGACGGGCATGTACTACAACTCCCTCTACGCGCCCAATCCCGACCCGGTTTCGAACGGCACCGTCGCCGGCATCAACGCCGCCTACGCGGCGGGCAGCCAGACCAACTGGAACTTCTACGGCGAGTTGAGCGCCCCGATCATCAAGACCCTCGAGCTCGACGCCGCGCTGCGTTACGACTGGTACAACACCTACGGCTCGCAGTGGACGCCGAAGGTCGGCGCCAAGTGGACGCCGATCAAGGAAGTCGGCCTGCGCGGTACCTGGGGCCAGGGCTTCCGGGCGCCGAACCCCATCGAGGCGGGCAACTCCGGCGCGCTGTTCGGCTTTAACGCGATCCGCGACCCGCTGCTGTGCCCGGTGAGCAACCCCAACGGCACGCCGAACCTCACCTCGCCGCAGAACGTGCCGGCGTTCTGTAACTTCGCGCCCACGTACTTGCAGGTGTCCAACGCGCACCTGCAGCCCGAGAAGTCGGACAACTGGACGGTCGGCGTGATCCTCGAGCCGGTCGCGAAGTGGCTCACGACGGCCGACTACTATTCGATCAACCTCAAGAACCAGATCATCCCGGCCGCGAACAGCGTCAATTACAACCCGCTCGACTTCGCGGTGCGCACCACGCCGCAGCAGGTGACGTTCGGCGACGGCAGCACCGGGCTGTCGTCGGTCGGCCCGATCGCCTTCGCGACGTCGCCGTTCATCAACGCCCAGAGGACCCAGACCACGGGCCTCGACTTCGGGAGCAGCTACACCTTCACGCTGCCCGACACCAGCACGTTCATGGTTGCGGGGCAGTGGAGCCACATCTTCACGTACGACCTCTCGCTCGACGGCATCACGTACAAGCTGGCTGGCACGCACGGACCGCAGATCATCTCCGGCGACACCGGCAACCCCAAGGACCGCTTTAACGTCACGCTGCAATGGGCCAAGGGGCCGTGGACGATCACGGGTGTCGTGAACTACGTCGGCAGCTACGACATGACCGACCCGTCGATCGGCATCAACAACTGCCAGGACGGCATCAACGCCAACAACGGCCAGCGCTGGGTCGGCGTGGACGCCCCGAGCCAGTACTGCAACACGGGCTCGTTCACCTGGTTCAACCTGAACGTCCAGTACCAGGTGAACAAGCAGCTCATGATCCAGGCGTCCGGCGTGAACATCTTCAACGCGAAGCCCCCTGTGGACATGAACACCTACGCAGGCACCGGCTTCAACCTGACCAGCAACCAGACCGGCGCGCCGTACAACCCGTCGCTGCACGGCGTCGGCGCCATCGGTCCGACCTGGTCGGTCGGCCTCGTGTACAACTTCGACATCGTCGACGTCGCCAACCAGGTGGGCGGGATGATGAAGAAGTAGGCCGCGGCTGGGCCGGGCTGATTCGCGGTTAGCACAATCCGGCGGGGCAACCCGCCGGATTTTTTTCACGGGGACGGAAGGTCATGCCACGCAGATCGACGGTGCTCGCGCTCGCCGCGGGCGTTGTTGCAGGGAGCGCCCTTGCGCAGGACATCAAGGTCAACGTTACCGGCAGCAACATCAAGCGAACCGAGGCCGAGACTGCGGCCCCGGTCGAGGTGATCACGCGCGAGGACATCCAGGCCTCGGGCCTGCAGACGATCGCCGCCGTGGTGCAGTCGATCACCGCCAACAACAACGGCACGATCAGCAACGCCTTCGTCAACGGCTTCGCGGCCGGGGCGTCCGGCGTGTCGCTGCGCGGCCTGGGCGCCAACAACACGCTCGTGCTGCTCAACGGCCGCAGGCTCGCCGTGTACGGCCTCGCCGACGACGGCCAGCGGTCGTTCGTCGACTTGAACCAGGTCCCGTTCGACGCCGTCGAGCGCATCGAGATCCTGAAGGACGGCGCGTCCGCGATCTACGGCTCCGACGCGGTGGCGGGTGTCGTCAACATCATCCTGCGCCAGCAGTACAGCGGCTTCACGGCGACCGGCACCGGTGGCGTCACCTACAAGGGCGACGGCGAGCAATGGCGCGGCGCCGTCACCGCGGGCGTCGGCGACATCACCAAGGACCGCTACAACGCGTTCATCACGGTCGACGGCCAGCACCAGCAGGCGATCGCGACCACGAACCGCCCGCGCTACATCGGGACCAACGACCTCACTTTCATGGGCCTGCCGGACGCGCGCGCCGGCAACCCGCTGTCGGGCTACGCCTCCTCCAGCCTCGTCGGCAACGTCGTGCCCGTGCTCGGCAACCCCAACAGCGCGCCGATCGGCTCGTTCTTGTCGCTGCCGGGCTGCGCTGCGCAGAACGTCGACTCCGACGGCTTCTGCCGCTGGGACGAGAAGAGCTACCAGCAGATCCAGCCGGAGACGACGAACATCAACGTCTTAGCCAAGGGCGCGTACCAGATCGACGACACGACGCAGGCCTACGCCGAGCTCTCGTACTTCCAGTCGAAGGTGTCCACCCAGTCCACGCCGCAGCCGTTCCGCACGACGTGGTACAACACGTCGACCGGCAACGTGATCAGCTCGGCCAACATCTACCTCCCGGTCGGGCATCCCGACAACCCGTTCAACTCGATCAACGCCGTGGCGCGCCTGTATTACGCCGGCGCCGACATCGGCGGGCGCGATTCCGACTACGAGGACGACACGCAGCGCTACCTCCTGGGGATCAAGGGCACCAATTACGGCTGGGACTGGGACGCCGGCGCGATGTACATCAGGAACGACGGCTCCGTAGCCCAGCGCGGCTACATCAACTACCCCAATCTCCTCGCGGCGCTCAACGGACAAGGCGGGTTCGGCTATTACCGCATCGGCGCCAACGCCAACCTCAACAACCCGGGCATCTACGGCTTCATCTCGCCGCAGCTCGACTTCGACACGCTGAGCTCGGACCTGCAGTTCGACGTCAAGGCGTCGCGCGACCTGATGAAGCTCGACGGCGGGCAGCTCGCGATCGCGCTCGGCGCCGAGTTCAGGCGCGAGGAGCTCGACAACCCCGGCGAGAACGAGGTGTACCTGGGCAACATCATGGGTCTCGGCTACTCGTCCGGGCAGCAGTCGCGCAACGTCACCGCCGTGTACGGCGAGCTTTACGCGCCGCTCTTGACCAACCTCGACGTCACCGCGGCGCTGCGCTACGACTACTACTCGGACTACGGGAGCAACTGGGCGCCCAAAGTCGGCGTGAAGTATCTGCCAGTCAAGGAACTGGTTCTGCGGGGCACGTACAGCACCGGCTTCCGCGCGCCGGGTCCGTACGAGTCCGGGAAGAGTGCGAACAACGGTTTCACGTCGGTCGTCGACCCCGTGCGCTGTCCGGTCACGAACTCGCCCGCGGACTGCGGCTCGGGCCTTGCCGGCGTCATCGCGGTCGGCAATCCGCAGCTTCAGCCCGAGAAGTCGTACAGCTGGACCGTGGGCCTCGTGTGGGAGCCGATCCCGGGGCTGAGCGGCACCCTTGACTACTGGAACATCGTCACCAAGCAGGTGATCAGCGGCGGCGACGCCCAGCTCATCGTCAACAATCCGGCGGCATTCCCCAACGCGCTCGTGACGCGCAATACCGACAACCTGCCGGGCATCCCCGACTCGGGGACGATCCTCGCGGTGTCCACGCCCTTCCTCAACGACTACAAGCAGTCGACCGACGGCATCGACCTGTCCGCGCGCTATCGGTGGGATCTCAAGGGCTACGGCATGTTCACGCCGTCGTTCGAGTGGACGCACATCTTCCACTTCACGCGCGAGTTCAACGACGGCACGACGTACCAGTACGCCGGCACGCACGGCCCGACCGGCCTTTCGAGCTCGGCGGGCATCCCGCAGGACAAGTGGAACCTGTCGCTCGCGTGGCAGCAGGGACCGTGGAACGTGACCGGCATCGTGCGCTACATCGGGCCGATGGACACGATCGAGGCGAAGGAGCTGCCGACCTGCCTGCAGCCCGATTTCAACAACTGCACCGTGGCGTCGTTCACCACGCTCGACCTCTCCGCCGCCTACAGCGGATTCAAGAACTGGCAGATCTTCGGCTCGATCATCAACGTGTTCAACCGCATCGCGCCGTTGGATGTCCAGGCGGCCTACGGCGGCTACAACTACAATTTCAACTACGCGAGCACCGGCGCCACCGGCACGCAGTTCAACCTGGGCGCCCGCTACACGTTCCAATAGACAACCCGTGCAAGGACCGACCATGAACAAGCTCATCGCCGCCTGCGCCGTCGCGCTCGCGGCCGCCACGGCGCCGCTCGCGGCAGCACAGGACAACGCCGCCGGCGAACTGCAGGCCCTTCAGCAGGCGGCGAAGACGGACAAGCGCGCGCTCGTCGCGCAGACGCTCGCGCTCACGCCCGCAGAGGCGAAGAAGTTCTGGCCGATCTACGACACCCTGCAGAAGGACCTCACGCAGCTCAACCGGCAGCGCAACCTCGCGCTCGAGACGCTCGCCAACCGCGACCGGCCGCCCTCCGACGCGTACGCCAAGCAGGTCGTCAACGACCTCATGTCGATCGAGGAGCAGGAGATCAAGGCGCTGCGCAAGGCGAGCAACGCTTCGCTGCGCGCGCTGCCGCCCAAGAAGGCGGCGCGTTACATGCAGCTCGAGCAGAAGCTGCGCGCGGCGCAGGACTACGAGATCGCGGTCGCGTTCCCGCTCGCGCAATAGAAGCCGGCCACGACCTGCGCTGGCGGCAGTCGGCTAGACCTCCGGCTTGCAGTTGGGCTTGGCCGCTTCCTGCGGAATGGCCCACGCCACGTTGGGCTGTCGTACGGCGATCACGTCGATGCGTGCCGGGAGGATCGCGACTTCCACGGCCTGCGGCGCGGCCGCGGCGAGGGTCGTGGCAGGCTCGAAGCCTGCGTCCAGCACGGCCGGCGCCGCGACGAGCACGCCCAGCGTGATCGCCGTCAACGCCGCCGCGCCTAAAGCGAACGCGGCGCGCGGTACATCGGGTCGGTAGTCGTTCATGCGTTTCTCCGAGGCTGCGATGTTGGAAGGTTCGATGGCTCCGGCCGCCGATGCGGATTCGCATCGCGATGCGGCTCTGCGTGCTTCGTTGTTCGGATCCTAGGCAGATGCGACGGACTCCTCAATGAGCAAGCGACGAACCCTTCGAATCGCGGAGCAAGCGGGCAGGCGCGGCGATGGAACGGATCCCTGCGCGCGGCACGCGGGCTTCGCAAGGCGCGAGTCTGTCGCGCACAACCTTACGGGTCGCCCCGTGCGCTCGAAAGCTAACAATCGGCTCCCGGCGGCCGTGAAAATCCCGGGCCAGCCTTGCGCCTCCGGGGCGCCCTTAGAGCCTTTGCCCTAATCCACCCATAGACATTTCCTTGGTTTTGTGTAGAATTCTGCGGTTTTCGAAGTAGGCTTGGCCCTGCCCATTGGCGGGGCCAATGCTTTTGTTGGGCAAATCGTGCGCATGTGCGCGAAAGGGCCTTGCGTCGGCATATTGCGTGCGGCGGATCGCATGAGGGTTCATCCCTACGACACCGCCTGCAATGCGTCCACCGCAACGGGCTCCATCCAAAGCTTCCAGTTACCGATCTGAGAGCAGGTTGGAGAGCCGGCGTGCCGTTGGCTTTCGTCCCACACCCTTACGGACTTCGCCAATTTTCTTGACTGAAATACCCAAACGTCTGGAGACCCCATGTTGAAGAAATCCCGCTTGGCCGCGCTGGCCGCGGCCCTCGTGATCGTTGCCGCGGCGCTCGCCCTGCCCGTGTCGCAGGCGCAAACGCCCCCCGCGACGCCCGCTGCACCGGCAGCCGCGCCGGAACCGGCCGCCGCGCCGGCCGCACCCGCCGCGCCTGTTGCCACCAAGGCTCCCGACGTGGTCGACAATCCCTACGGCCTCGAAGCACTGTGGAAGGGCGGCGACCTCGTTGCCAGGACGACGCTGGCGATCCTCATCCTCATGTCGATCGGCAGCTGGTACATCATCGTCACCAAGGTGTACGAGCAGCACCGGATGGGTATCCAGGCCAAGGACGCCAACAAGAAGTTCTGGAAGGCACCTTCGGTGCGCCAGGGCGCCGAAACGCTCAAGAAGAGCAGCCCGTACCGCTTCATCGCCGAGTCGGGCATCGAGGCCACGAGCAAGCACGACGGCCTGCTCGGCAACGTCTCGATCAACGAGTGGATCACGATGTCGATCCAGCGCGCGATCGAGAACGTGCAAAGCCGCACCCAGGACGGCCTCGCGTTCCTCGCCACCGTGGGCTCGACCGCCCCGTTCGTCGGCCTCTTCGGCACGGTGTGGGGCATCTACCATGCGCTGACGGCCATCGGCATCGCCGGCCAGGCGTCCATCGACAAGGTGGCGGGTCCGGTGGGCGAGGCGCTCATCATGACCGCCATGGGCCTCGCGGTCGCGGTCCCGGCGGTGCTCGGCTACAACTGGCTCATCCGCCGCAACAAGGCGGCGATGGACCAGGTCAGGAGCTTCGGCGCAGACCTGCACGCGGTTCTGCTGTCGAGTGCCCAGGCGCCGGCCAAGGCGTAAAGCCATGGCCATGAACGTAGGCCCGACGCCGGGCGAAGAGGAGGTCGTCTCCGCCATCAACACCACGCCGCTGGTCGACGTGATGCTGGTGCTGCTCATCATCTTCCTGATCACGATCCCGGTCGTGACCACGTCGATCCCGGTCCAGCTGCCGAAAGAGCGCAACGAGATCCGCGAGACGAAGCCCGAGAACATCGTCCTGTCGGTCGACGTCAAGGGCAACATCTACTGGAACGAATTGAAGATGCCCTCGACGGCGGCTCTGCTCGATCGCCTGAAGAAGATCGCGGTGCTCGACCCGCAGCCCGAGATCCAGATCCGGGGCGACGGCGCCGCGAACTACGATTCCGTGGGCCGCATCATCTACGTCGCGCAGCGCGCCGGAATCGCCAAGGTGGGCTTCATCACCGAGCCGCCCGCCCGTGGCGGCGGTGGCGGCTGAACCCCGCGCGAGAGGAGCTTTCGTTATGGCAATGAACGTGGGCAAGCCCGGCGCGGGCGAACCGGACGTCATGATCGACATCAACACGACGCCGCTCATCGACGTGATGCTCGTGCTCCTGGTCATGCTGATCATCACGCTGCCGATTCAATTGCATTCGGTCAACCTCAACATGCCGGTCGGAAACCCGCCGCCGCCGCTCGTCAAGCCCGAGGTCGTCAAGCTCGACATCGATAGCGCCGGCGTCGTGTACTGGAATGGCGAGGTGGTGCCCGACCGCGCGGCGCTCGAGGAGAAGATCACGGGTGCCGCCGCGATGGCGGTACAACCCGAGATCCACCTGCGTCCCGACAAGGGCGCAAAATACGCGGTCGTGGCGGGTGTCATGGCGTCCGCGCAGCGCCTCGGCCTCACCAAGATCGGCATCGTCGGCAGCGAGCAGTTCATCAACGATTAGGCTGACGGCGGCGCTTACCCGGCTGCCGCCCGCCATGCGGAGTTCACATGGATTACGCGCAACAGCAACGAGATCCGACCCGGCACATGGTGGGGATCGCCGTTGTGATCCTGCTCCACGTGCTGGTCATCTGGGCGCTCCTGTCGGGGCTCGGCCAGAACGTGATCAAGATCATCAAGAAGCCGCTGGATGCGACGATCGTGGAGGAGATCAAGCTCCCGCCGCCGCCGCCGCCCCCGCCGCCGCCGAAGAAGATCATCGAGACGCCGAAGGCGCCGCCGCCGCCGATCGACACCTACGTGCCGCCGCCCGACGTCCCGGTCCCGACCACGACGACGGCGCCGCCCATCAGCGCGGTCACGCAAGTCGCGCCGACCGAGCCGCACGTCATCGCGCCGCCGGTGGTTGCGCCCCCGCCCCCGAAGCCCGCAGTCCGGCGCGGCATCGTGCGCATCGCCGGCGACGATCCGACGTATCCGCGCGAAGCGATCCGGGGCGGCATCGGAAAGGGACGCGTCGTGGCGCGCCTGTCCATCGACGAGAAGGGCAACGTGACCGAGGTGAACATCATCTCGTCGGATCCGCCGCGCGTCTTCGACAAGGCGGTGCGCAACGCGCTCGAGGGCTGGAAGTTCAAGGCCGAGGGCGAGAAGTACGTGGGTGAGGTCGAAATAAACTTCACGCTAAAGGACGAGTGAGCGAATCGTGATGGCTCGGCTTTGCCGCGCCACGATCGCAAAACTCCGTCGTTCCCGCGAAGGCGGAAACCCAGCGTCTTTCGCTGGAACGCGCCTGGGTCCCCGCTTTCGCGGAGACAGCGAGCTTTGGGATGCCGCGAGCGTCGTTGCCCTTGGAGACCGTTTCCCAACTCGCACAGCGCGCCGCTGCGCTCTTGGGCGCCGGCAAGATCGCCGACGCGCTCGCGGCCTACGACGCGATCCTGCGCATCGAGCCGCGTAACGCTCACGCGCTGCACTATTCCGGTCTCGCGTTCTATCAATCGGGCGACGTAGGGCAGGCGATCGTGCGGCTCCGCGCGTCGCTCGCGGCGGACGGCAGGCAATCCGACGCGTGGTCCAACCTGGGCCTCGTCCTGCAGGCGGCCGGGCAGCCCGGACCCGCGCTCGACGCCTGCGAGCGCGCCGCCGCGCTCGACCCGGCCTCGCCCGAGATCCTCGTCAACCTCGCCGCGACGCAATCGACGTGCGGCCAGCACGCGCGCGCCGAAGCGACCGCGCGCCGGCTCATCGCGCTCGATGCCACACGCGCGAAGGCGTGGTTCGTCCTCGCGGTCGCGCTCAAGGAGCAGGGCCGCGCGCTCACGGCGCTCGACGCCGTCTCGAAGGCGGCGGTCCTCGATCCGACCCAGCAGGCCTTCGCCGCCCAGAAAGCGCAGCTCGAAGCCGCGATCGGCGCTCCCGAGCGCGCGCGCAAGACGCTCGAATCGGCTTTGGCGCGGTTGCCCGCGTCGGTGCCGCTGCGCTTCGAGCTCGCGAGCCTGCTCGAGCGCGAGCTTCGTGACCTGCCCCGCGCTGCCGCCGAGTACGCGCAGGTTCTAAGGCTCGATCCGCGCCACGGCGCGACACTCTCGCAGCTCGCCTTCCTGCGCGGCCGCCTC
>DATJXV010000160.1:0-24874 GCA_035499955.1 Casimicrobiaceae bacterium | reverse complement strand
CGGTGCGAGGGTTGTGGTATTGGCATTGAAGCGTTGATCCACGCCCGCCGCGGTCACTAGCGCAGCACGATCTTGCAATCCTTCGTCACATCGTTTCATCGCCAAACATGGCGAAGGTTGCCTGAATAGTCTCAACTCGTTGCAATACGGCAAGGAATGTCACGGCGCTCCGCGGGACAATCTAGCTTTGCAAGACCGGCGAGAGGATGGACATGAACGCATTGATTCAGTCCCTGCGAGCCAGGGAAATCCTCGACTCCAGAGGCAATCCGACAGTGGAAGTGGATGTCGTACTGGAGGGCGGTGCATTCGGCCGCGCCGCCGTGCCGTCTGGCGCCTCCACCGGGGCTCACGAGGCCGTCGAACTGCGCGACGACGATAGGACACGTTACGGCGGCAAAGGCGTCCGGATCGCCGTCGCTAACATCAATGGTCCGGTTCTCGATGCCATCATTGGGATGGACGCCTTCGATCAAGGAGAAATCGACCGCGCGATGATCGCTCTCGACGGCACGCCGAACAAAGGCAAGTTGGGCGCCAATGCCATCCTCGGCGTAAGCCTCGCGGTCGCTCGCGCTGCGGCTACATCCTGTGGACTGCCGCTCTATCGCTACCTCGGCGGGTCCACTGCGAACCGAGTGCCAGTGCCGATGTTCAACATACTTAACGGCGGTGTCCATGCGAACTGGCAGGGAACCGATCTGCAGGAGTTCATGATCGCGCCGGTCGGCGCGCCCAACTTCGCCGAGGCCCTCCGCTGGGCAGCCGAGGTGTATCAGCGGCTGAAGACGGTTCTGAAGGACGAAGGGCACTCGACCGGTGTCGGCGACGAAGGCGGTTTCGCTCCAGCGCTGAAGCGCAATGCCGATGCAGTCGAGCTGATCCTCAAGTCTATCGAAGGAGCGGGCTACCGCCCGGGCGAGGACATCGTGTTGGCGCTCGACCCTGCGTCGAGCGGATTTTACGAGGACGGGCTATACAACCTGCGCACCGAAGGTCGAAAGGTCGGCGCCGATGCAATGGTCGCGTTGTACACCGACTGGGTACGCAAGTATCCGTTGGCAGTGCTCGAAGACGGCCTCGCCGAGGACGATTGGGACGGCTGGAAACTGCTGCATCACGAGCTGGGCAGCAAGATCGAGCTGGTCGGCGACGATCTCTTCGTCACCAACGTGCAGCGCATCGAGCGCGGCATCAAAGAGGGCGTTGCCAACGCCGTGCTAATCAAACTGAATCAGATCGGCAGCCTGACGGAGACTGTCGCGGCAGTGAATCTCGCCTATCGGGCCAACTGGGGCGCGATGGTGTCGCACCGCAGCGGCGAGACGGTTGACAGCTTCATCGCCGACCTCACCGTCGCGCTCGGAACCGGCCACCTGAAGACGGGGGCGCCGTGCCGGGGCGAACGGGTCGAAAAGTACAACCAGCTCCTGCGGATCGAGGAGAGCCTCGGGGCCTCTGCCGTCTACGCTGGACGCACCGCGTTCGTTCATGGCTGACGCCCTGTTCCCCAGTTCGATTTGCCAAACCCGCGGCGGGGTATAATCACCGCTGGGAGATGGCATTCCTCCTCTAACCGCCGCAAGGCTGATGATGCCTACGATGCTGGACCGGGGCTCCGGTGCGGGTCGTAGGCATTTTTGTTGCCCTACTGCACGAACCGCCCGCCCCGGTCGACTAACCGACAAGGAGGCGCATTGGGCGTTCTCTCGCTGCTTCGCTGTGAATCGGGGAATTACCCTCAACCCGATTTTCCCCACCATCCCGCTCGGAACGCTTGCCGCCAATCTTGGTGGAGGCTCTACGGCGGGAGCGTGTCGCTCATAACCTCGCATGACTTCGTGTCCCTGGTCCTAACCGTCATCTTTACATTGCATGAGGTTCTCCCAGCCATGGTCGAGTTCATTGTGACCCCGGAGGTGGGTGACTGCTGGCGCTGGTCCTCTCGGAGAACACCCACACTTCTGCACCCGTACGCCAATGGAATGCATCCTGATCAACGGAGCCTAATGCGAGGCATGGCATGACGGACATCTTCGCGCTGGCGGCACTGTGGCTTGGCCTCGCGTTGCTGGCGACGTTGCTCTCGATCTGGCTGGGCATCGCAACCGCGATGTCGGAAATAGTGGTCGGCACCGTGGCGCAACTGTTGTTGGGTGCCCTGATCGGCAGCGCCGTCCTCGGCACCGACCAGTCGTGGGTCAAGTTTCTGTCGTCGACCGGTGCGGTGCTGCTGACGTTTCTCGCGGGCGCCGAGCTTGACCCCGACGTGATGCGCAAGGCGTGGAAGGAGACGACCGGCATCGGCATGGTCGGGTTCCTCGCGCCCTTCTTCGGTTGCACGGCGGTCGCCTATTTCGCCCTTGGCTGGACGCCGTCGTCGAGCTGGCTGGCGGGGATCGCACTGTCGACCACCTCGGTGGCGGTGGTGTACGCGGTGATGCTGGAGTTCGGCTTCAATCGTACTCACTACGGCAAGACAGTGCTGGCCGCCTGCTTCGTCAATGACCTCGCAACGGTGTTGGCTCTGGGCCTCATGTTCTCGCCGTTCACGATGAAGACGCTGGTGTTCGTGGTCGTGTCCATTCTCGCGTTCGCCGTGCTGCCGTGGCTGACGCCACGCTTTTTCCGGCGCTTCGGAGACCGGCCCTCCGAGCTTGAGGCCAAGTTCCTGCTGCTGTGCATGTTCGGCCTCGGCGCGCTGGCTCTGTGGGCCGACAGCGAGCCCGTTCTGCCGGCTTACGTGATGGGCATGGTGCTGGCAGGCACCGTGGGCAAGGACCACGCGCTCGTGCGGCGCCTGCGCACCCTGACCATTGGCTTCCTGACGCCGTTCTACTTCATCCGCGCCGGGTCGTTCGTGTCGGTGCCAGCGCTCGTCGCCGCGCCGGGCGCCTTCGTCATCCTGCTGCTGGCAAAGATGGGATCGAAGATCCTTGGCGTCTACCCAACCACCAAGGTGTTCGGTTCGCCGACGAAGGAGGGCATCTACACCACGCTCATGATGTCGACCGGGCTCACGTTCGGCAGCATCTCCGCCCTGTTTGGCCTCACCCACCACATCATCAACGAGGCGCAGTATTCGTACCTCATCGCAGCGGTCGTGGCGAGCGCCGTGGTGCCGACGCTCATCGCCAACGCGTTCTTCCTGCCGCGTCACCTCTTGCCCACCGCCGCCCCGTCACTACAGCCGGAGACGACGGGAACCCAAGGAGAAACGAGATGAACGGTCTCATCCTGTGTGCCTATGACGGCTCCGATGCGGCCGCCAAGGCATTCGACTACGCCCTGACGTGGGCCAAGGCGTTCAACGGCCACATACACGTCCTCGCCGTAGTGCAGCCCCCGGAGCCGGCGGAAGACGTGGAGACGGAGGCGCTGCTGGAATCCGGGCAGGAGCGCTTCACCAAAGGCTTCGATGCATTGCGCCAGCGTGCTTTGCAAGCCGGCGTGAAGGCCGCTTTTGATGTGGCCGTCGGCCACCCGGCCGAACAAATTCTGTATCACGCGGATCGATTTGGTGCATCGCACATCGTGATGGGCCATCGCGGCAAAAACACATTCACTCGCTGGCTCATGGGGTCAGTCACCAAAAGGGTGGTTTCGTACTCCAACTGCACCGTCACGGTAGTTCGTTGATCATCGCTATCGACGGACGGGCTTGCCATCAATGGACAAGGTGGCGAGCGAGTCGCCCATCGTCACCGAGGTTGTCGGCCAACCGCGCCGGCGGTGCTCGCATGACGCGGATGGACTCGCGCAGGTACACCCAGCGCTGAAACCAAGAACACCCCGGCGATGACGACGCCGACGACTATGTCCGGCCAGCGCGACGCGAGAACAGATGAGTTCTCGCCGCAGGCCAACAACACGCCGCCCTTGGCGATGAATCGAGCCGACACCCCACATCGGGTCGCCGTTCCAGTAATCACGGATCCGACTGACCGCTTCTGCGGAATTTAAGTCGCAACCTTGACTGGCCGGACCTGGCCGCTCGTTGACCGACACGAAAGTATCTCAACTCACGGCCCGCTGCTGACGTTCGTAATCGCCGAAAGCTGTCATCGCGAACAAATAGGAAGCGTGGCATTCCGCGGCGTCTGGACGGCACTTAACTTCGCGCACCAAATGCGCAGTTTGCGGTGGTCACAGACGGAAGGATGATGCAATCTTCTTCGTCGCCTCCATCGGTCGCGGACGCCGCGTTGACTTGGATCAACACGCCAGGCGATCGGTAGGCGTTGAATGAATTCATTCCCCTGCGGCTTTCCGTCGTAGGGTCCAACCCAGGTTACTCGATAGAAGGAACCATGGGTTTCGCCTCACTTCGGGGGGATCTCTCCCCGCTCTACAGCTTCAATTTGCGCAGCATGCAGCCCTGTGCCGGCGGATCACGTCGATGCAAGCTGGAGGCTCAGCCTTTGGACAGCTTCATCGCAATGGAGGAATGTGATGACCAATTCACAAGCGGATTCGAAGCATTGGTCGTCTTGGGCTGTAACTGCGCTGACAGTCCTCGGCATCACCGGTCTCGCGGGTTTGGCTCATGCGCAGCTACGTGTCGAGGTGCGGCCGTTCGAGTCAATGACCCTTACGAGCGACGCCTTCCTGCGTGGGGAGGCGGGGACGCCCGTAGTCATAGCAGGCGAATTACGCATCCCTCGCCCCGGCTCCGACAAGCTGTCCGCGGTGATCCTTATGCACGCTTCTGGCGGCGTCAACGCCGGAGTCGACCGCTGGGCGCAGGACTTGAACAACATGGGGGTGGCGACATTCATCGTTGACAGCTTCTCGGGGCGTGGCCTTACCGGCCTGCCGCCGGACCCGTCGAACGAGGCCTTTCTGTGGGTGATCGTAGATGCCTATCGCGCTTTGGGGCAACTGGCGCAGCATCCGCGGATCGATCCCAACCGAATCGCGGTGATGGGATTCTCGATGGGTGGGCTTGTTGCGCTGTATACGAGCAACGAACGCTTCTGGAAGGCGTATGGGCCACCGAATGTTCAATTTGCCGCCCACATCCCCCTTTATGGGAATTGCGGGGTGACCTATCGCGATGACACGAAGGTGACGGGCAAGCCGATCCGCATCTTCCACGGCGCGGAAGACAACATCGAACTCGCAGCCCCCTGCCGCGCTTATGTCGCCCGCCTCAAGCAGGCCGGCGCAGACGTGACACTCACCGAATATGCGGGTGCGCAGCACGGCTTCGATTGGTTTTACCTCAAGGAGCCGATGAAGCTGCCGCAGGCGCGTACTGGGGTGAACTGTTCGCTGACAGAAGGCGACCGCGGTCAGCTCGTCGAAACTGCCACGGGCAAGCCTTACGATCCTGCCGTTTCCTGCAACGTCAAAGGCGGGACGCTCCTCTACGACGAGAAGGCCGCCGCTGCGACCACAGCGGCTGTCAAAGAATTTCTGACGGAGACATTCGGTTTGAACAAATGATCAGCGCAATCGCCGCCGTCAAGAGCGACTTTTCCGCCCGATCTACGCGTCCGTAAACGAAACAAGGGGTAGCGCCGATGACGAATTCCAGATGCATCCCTTTCTTGGTTGCCTTTGTAGTGGCCCTCTCCATGTGTGTTTTCGCCGCCGACCTGGCCAAGGAGGGCAGCTACGACTACACGACGTGCTTTACGCGCACCGTGACATACGTTGAATACTCACCTACGCAATCGGCATGGAGCTACAGCGAGTTAGGCAGGTCGATCAGTGACCCGCCGGGCGGCATGTTCGACGGGGACGAGAGTCAGTGCTTGGGCATGACGGCTTCCTTGGACGGGAAGCGCTACGGCAGTACGGCTTGCGTCGGCGTTGCGAAGGATGGCGCCAAGCGGTTGACACGCTTCTGGTACGACGCCGACGGAAAGCTTCAGAGGGAGGCTATCGCTGGCACGGGCAAGTACGATGGCATGGTGACGACGGGTACAGTGCGGGACGTGAAGGCGCCTCCGGGCATGAAGCCGGGGACGCAGACCTTCGATTACTGCAATCGCAACGTCGGAACGTACAAGCTGAAGTAGGTCAGCAAAGCAGCTAGTCGGGCCACGGGCTCGATTCGGAATCCGTCGCTTCTCGCTCGATTAGGCTCGGTTAGCGACTGCCGATGGGTGACGTTGCGCGATGGCCGGTCTTGGGGCCGATAGCAGTCAACGCGTTTCCTCGTGGCCACGGCTACGAGGTCCGTTTGACGCGCCAGTCTGACCTCCCCTACGATGCAATTGCGGGCACTTACATCTGTCGCCTGCGCCATCGGCGGATGCGAGGGATCGCAATGAACGTCACAGATTCGGATCGCAGACTCACCTACCCGTCGCCGCCGGAGATGAAACCGGCCGAGTGGTCTGCACGACAGGACCTCGCGTTGGCCTACAGGCTATTCGACCACTTTGGCTGGCACGAACTCATCTACAACCACATTACAGTCCGTGTCCCCGGCGAGGACGGCACATTCCTTATCAATCCCTTCGGGCTAATGTATCGGGAGATTACCGCATCGAATCTCGTCAAGATTGATGTGGAAGGTCGCGTACTCAGCACACCACCGCGACGAATCAATCCGGCCGGGTTCGTAGTTCACGCGGCTGTGCACTCCAACCGCGCTGACGCGCACGCCGTCATCCACTCGCACACAACCGCTGGGCAGGCTGTCTCATGTCAGGAGCATGGGCTGCTGCCGCTATCGTTCACATCAGTGTTCTTTCACGACCGCATCGCTTACCACGACTTCGAAGGCATTACTCTGGATCGTGACGAATGTAGTCGCCTCGCTCGCGACCTCGGGTCATCGAACGTGATGATTCTCAGAAATCACGGACTTCTGACATGCGGCCCAACGCTGGCCCACGCGTTCCAGTTGCATTACCAGTTGCAGCGTGCGTGCGAGGTGCAAGTCGCGGTGCAAGCCGGCAGGTCAGATATCAGGCTCGTCCCAGCAAACATAGCTTCTCGAGCCGCCGAGCAGTTCGCCGCGGCGCAGATCGCCGGCGGTGAAGACGAGATGCTCTTTGACGCCATGCGGCGCTGGATGGTCGCTAAGGACCCAACGTTCCTCGCCTGAAGCCATCAGGGAACATCCGTCCCGGTTACGACGGCTAAGTCCCGCGGTCGAACAGGCGGTCGCGCCGTGCAAGCGCCGGGAACCCTCGCATCCACAGCGCCGCGACGAGCAGCGTTCCGGCCCCGCCCACCAGCGTCGCGGCGATAGGCCCGATCCACGCCGCCATGGTCCCGGCGCGAAACTCGCCCAGCTCGTTGCTCGCACCGATGAAAACGCTGTTGACCGCGCTCACGCGTCCGCGCATGTCGTCGGGGGTGTCGAGCTGCACGAGCGTCTGCCGCACGACCACGCTCACCATGTCGGCGGCGCCACTGACCGCCAGCGCTGCGAACGATAGCGCGAAGTCGCGCGACACGGCGAACACGAGGATCGCCGCGCCATAGATCGCGACCGCGGCGAACATGCGCCGCCCCACGTGTCGCGCGAGCGGCCGCTGCGCGAGGACGAGACCGACGACCAAGGCGCCCGCGGCGGGCGCCGCGCGCAGCAGGCCCAGGCCCCAAGGCCCCGTGGCGAGGATTTCCTTGGCGTAGATCGGCAGAAGCGCGGTCGCGCCGCCGAGCAGCACGGCGAAAAGATCGAGCGAGATCGCGCCCAGCACCTGCTTCTTGCGCCAGATGAAGGCGACGCCGGCGAGCAGCGAAGCGACCGAGATCGGCGATGCCTCGCCGGCGGGGCGGATGCGCGGGATCGTAGCGATGTAGGAGATCGAAACGACGAGAAACGCGAGGCAGGTGAAGTACGCCACTTGCGGCCCGAAGGCGTAGAGGAAGCCACCCAGCACCGGGCCGCCGATCACCGCGATCTTGAGCAGCGTGGAAGACGCCGCGAACGCGCGCGGCAGCTGCTCGATGGGAACGAGCGCCGGCACGATCGCCTGCTGCGAGGGCATCTGCAGCGCGCGCGCCACACCCATCACGACGCACATCGCAAAGATCATCGCGCGGTCGACCCAGCCCGCCACGCTGCCCATGCCGAGCACGAGGCCCGCCACGGCCTGCAGAAGGAGCGCGGCGGCAAGCACGCGCCGGCGGTCCGCGCGGTCGACCCAGTGACCCGCCGGAAGCGTGAGCAGGAGCGCCGGCACGAATTGCGCGAGCCCGACAAGGCCCAGGTCGAACGCGCTGCCGGTCAAATCGTAGATCTGCCACGCCAGCGCGACCATGAGGATCTGGTTCGCGGCGCTGCCGAGCAGGCGCGTCCACAGAAAGCGGCGGAAGCTTGCGGAAAAGCGCGTCGGCCGCTCCGGCATCCGCCAAATATAGCAGTCTGCCCTACGCTGGCGCGAACACGCGAAGGCGATGGCCGTCCGGGTCGAGCGCCACGAACGTGCGGCCGAAGTCGAGGTCGGTGGGCGCTTGCGCCACCGCAAGTCCCTTCGCGCTCCACTGCCGGTGAACGTCGTCGACCTCGCAAGCGCGCTCGACCGTGAAGGCGATCTCGGCTCCGCCGGCGCCGTCGGCGGCGGCGGGCGAGACCGTGTGACGCGACCACAAACCGAGCATCGTGCCCTCGTGCAGCGAAAACATGGCGAACGTCGGCGAGGATTCCACCGGCGGCCGCGCGAGCAGGTCGGCGTAGAACTCGGCGCTGCGCAACGGGTTGTCGACGTAGAGGATGACGAGGCTGGGATCGGGCACGGCGGTCTCCTTGGGTGTGTGGGAACGAGCCCGTGGACTCGTGCCGCCGATTGTCGCAGCCGCTCCTGTCAGTTTCCGTCAGCAGGCATCGCTTGCTGCGCCCGCCACGCCTTCATGAGGTCGTGCCTCCGCCGCGGGTAGCGCGCTCCGGGCGCCGAAAGTGTGACGATGCGGTCGGTGCGGAAGTGGCGGATGCCGTCGCGCAGCTCGCAGAAAGCCACGATGACCTCGACGCGGTCGAAGAAGCCGAGCGCGAACGGCCAGATCGTTCGCGACGTCTCGCGTCCCTCGCGGTCGCGGTAGCCGACCGTGAGCTTGCGCTCGCCGCGGATCGCGTAGCGCACGGCCGCAAGGTCCGCTGCGCTCGCCCGCGCAGCCCCGGGCCCGACCAGCAGCGCCGAGGTCTCGAGGTCGCGGCGCAACTCGGGCGGCAGGACGGCGGCGACCTTGGCGATCGCGTTGCGCGCCGCCGCGGCGAGGCGCGGGTCGGCACGATCGCACACCCAGCGCGAGCCCAGCGCCAGGGCCTCGATCTCGTCCTCGGCGAACATGAGCGGCGGCAGCAGATACCCGGGACGCAGGACGTACCCCAGACCCGGCGCCCCGTCGATGGTGGCGCCCTGCGCCTGCAAGGAGGCGATGTCCCGGTACAGGGTGCGAAGGCTCACCGAGAGCTCCTCCGCGAGCCGCGCGCCGCTGACCGGCCGGCGGTGCCGGCGCAGGACCTGCATCAGGGCGAGGAGGCGTTCGGCGCGGGGCACGGTAGGCATTGTTCCAGACCGCGCGGCGTGGGCCTAGACGCCCAATGTTGTTAACGCTATCATATGGCCTTTCCGATTTCACCGACCCCATGTCGACCAAGCCCGCACAACTCCTCAAGCCGCGCCGACCGAACCCCTCCACCCGCGCCACCGGAAGCGTCACGCTCGCCGACGTCGCCAAGCTGGCGGGCGTTTCGCCGATCACGGTCTCGCGGGTGGTCAACCGCCCCGAGCTTGTCACCGCGGACACCCTCGCCCACGTGCAGCAGGTCATCGCGCGCACGGGGTATGTCCCGAACCTTCTGGCGGGGGGACTCGCCTCCAAGCGCAGCCGGCTGGTCGCGGCGCTCGTGCCCTCCATTACCAACGCGATCTTCGTCGACACCGTCCAAGCCCTGACCGACCGGCTGTGGGAGGCCGGCTACCAGGTGCTGCTCGGCCTGTCCGGGTACCCCGCTACCCGCGAGGATGCGCTCCTGGGCGCCGTGCTGAGCCGCCGCCCCGACGCGATCTACCTCACGGGGATCAACCACTCCCCGGAGGTGCGGCAGCGCCTCGTCAACGCGAAGATCCCGGTCGTCGAGACCTGGGACATGACGCCGACGCCCATCGACATGCTGGTGGGCTTCTCCCACGAACAGGTGGGCGAAGCGGTCGCGCGCCACCTGCTGGCCCGCGGGCACCGCGCGTTCGGCATGATCTGGGCGGACGACGCGCGGGCGCTGGCTCGCCAGCGCGGCTTCCTGGCCGAGCTCCGGGCCCAGGGGATGGGCGACGTCGAGGTCGTGACGGTGCCGGCGCCCTCCACCCTCACTCTCGGCCGCCGCGGACTCGCGGACCTCCTCTGCCGTGGCGTGCGGCCGACGGCCGTCTTCTGCAGCTCGGACCTCCTGGCGCACGGCGCCCTCGAGGAGGCGCGATCGCGCGGGCTCGCCGTCCCGCAGGACCTGGCGCTGATGGGTTTCGGCGACCTCGAATTCGCCCAGCACACCTTCCCCGCGCTTTCCACCGTCCGCATCGACCGCGCAGCCATCGGCCGCGAGGCCGCCGAGCTGATCCTGCGCCGCATCGAGGGCCAGAGCGGCATGGACAGCGTTATCGACGTTGGTTTCGCGATCGTCGACCGCGGCACCACCTAGGAAACGTCGCAAGCCCAAAAAAATAACTTCGCGGGGGCTTGACAGCGCTGAAATGATAGCGCTACCATGCAGACCATTGGACAGTCGAACCATCGAAAGAAGTAACGGCAGCGAGGGGGATTCGCGCCGGATCGATCCATCCACAAGGAGGAACAGCATGCAATCCCGCCGCACGGTAGTCGCCGCTCTGACCGCGCTCGCGCTCGGCCTTGCCGCACCGTCCCTCGCCGCCGATGCGTGGCCGAGCCGGACCCTTCGCATCATCGTGCCGAACGTTCCGGGCGGCTCGTCGGACATCATCGCCCGCGTCGTCGCGCAGCCGCTGGGCGCCGCGCTCGGCGTGCCGGTGATCGTCGAGAACAAGCCCGGCGCCAACGGCAACCTGGGCGCCGCGGCCGTGGCGCAATCGACCGACGGCAACACAGTCCTGCTGTGCGACCTGCCGTCGCTCGCGATCAGCCCGTCGATCTACAAGAACATGCCTTACGACCTCGCCAAGGACCTGCAGGGCGTGGCGATGCTCGCCTACTCGCCGCACCTCCTCGTCGTCAACTCGCAGGTGCCGGCGAACAACCTGAAGGAGCTCGTCGCGCTCTCGAAGAAGCAGCGCCTCAACGTCGCGCTTCCCGGCACCGGCACGTCGAACCACCTCGCCACCGTGCAGCTCGCGCAGGCCACGGGCATCCAGTGGACGCACGTGCCGTACAAGGGCGGCGCGCAGGCGCTCACCGACACGGTGGCGGGACAGACGCAGGTCGTGCTGAACGGCATGCTGGCCACGCTGCCTATGACCAAGTCGGGCCAGCTGCGCGTGATCGCGGTGTCGAGCAAAGCGCGCAGTCCGCTCCTGCCCAACGTCGCGACGATCGCCGAGCAGGGCGTGCCGGGCTTCGAATCGGGCACCTATCAGGGCGTGATGGCGCCGGCCAAGATGCCGAAGGAGAACGTCGCGCGCCTGAACGCCGAACTGGTGAAGATCGTGCAGTCGCCGGCGGTGAGGGACAAACTGAAGGAGCTCGGCGCCGACGTGGTCACGATGAATCCCGCGGAGACGACCGAATTCGTCACGAAGGAGCGCTCGCGCTGGGAGAAGGTCGTCAAGGACTCCGGCACGTCGATCGAAGGCCAGTAACGGGAGGCACGCGATGTCCGCTCCAACGATTCCCGTCGACCGCCTGACTGAGTTCGCAATCGCGGCGTTCCGCGCCGCCGGGATGGACGACGACAAGGCCGCCACGATTGCGCGCCTGATGGTGCTGACCGACATGATGGGCCGGCGCACCCACGGGCTCGCCATGGTTCCGCTCTATCTCGCCGAGATCCGCAAGGGCACGATGCGCGTGACCGGCGAGCCCACGATCGTCAAGGATTCCGGCGCGACGATGCTGTGGGACGGCGATTACCTGCCCGGGATCTGGCTCGTGAACGAAGCAATCGAGGCGGCGATGCCGCGCGCCGCCGCGTCGGGCGTCGTCACCGTCGCCATCCGCAAGAGCCACCACATCGGCTGCCTCGCCGCGCTCGCGAAGCAGGCGGCCGACCGGGGCTTGGTCGCGATCATCGCCAACTCCGATCCCGCCGGCAAGCGCGTCGCACCGTACGGCGGCACCGAGCCGTTGTTCACGCCGAACCCGTTCGCGGTGGGCTATCCGATCGCCGGCCATCCGGTGCTCGTGGACATCTGCGCATCGATCACCACCACGTCCATGACGCGGCAGAAGTTCGCCGCCGGCGAGCTGTTCGAGCATCCCTGGCTGCTCGACGCCCACGGCGTGCCCACCCGCGACCCCGCCGTGCTCGAGAATGCGCAACCGCCCGGCTCGCTCCAGCTGATGGGCGGACAGGAATACGGCCACAAGGGCTTCGGGCTCGCGCTCATGATCGAGGCGCTGTCGCAGGGCCTGTCCGGGCACGGACGCCGCGACGCGCCGACGCGCTGGGGCGGCAGCACGTTCCTGCAGGTGATCGACCCCGAGTTCTTCGCCGGGCGCGACGCGTTCGCCGAGCAGATGGATTTCCTGGCGGAGCAATGCCGCGCCAATCGTCCCATCCGCGCCGACCGCCCCGTGCGCCTCCCGGGCGATCAGGCTGCGCAATCGATCGAGGCCGCGCGCAAGCACGGCGTCGCTTACGACGACGTCACGTGGAGCTCGCTCGCGCGATGCGCGAGCGAGCTCGGCATTTCGTTACCTAACGCGTAGTTCAAGGAGGAGTTTCGTGTTCACACGTTCCATCGTTGCCGCGATGGCTGCCGCCGTCGCGCTCGCCCACGGAGGCGCCGCGTCGGCGCAAGCTGCGGCCAGTTTTCCGTCTAAGGCCATCACCGTCATCGTGCCCGCGTCCCCGGGCGGCGCCATCGACCTCGTCGCGCGCCTCACGGGCCCCGAGATCACCAAGGATTGGGGCAAGCCCGTCGTCATCGACAACAAGGCGGGCGCCACGGGTGTCGTTGGCACGCAGTTCGTCGCGCACGCGGCGCCGGACGGGCACACGCTGCTGCTCGTGTCGAGCGCCCACGCGATCAATCCCGTGATGTTCAAGCAGCTGCCGTACGACACGGTGAAGGGCTTCGAACCTGTGATCCTCACGCACGTCGTTCCGCTCGTGCTCGTGGTGAACCCGAACTTGCCGGTGAAGTCGGTGAAGGAGCTCATCGCCTACGGCAAGGCGAACCCCGGCAAGCTCACGTTCGCGTCGAGCGGCCTGGGCGGCGCGCCGCACATGTCCGGCGAGCTCTTCAAGAGCATGGCCGGCATCGAGATGACGCACGTCCCGTACAAGGGCAGCACGGCGGCCCACCCAGACCTGATCGGCGGCCAGGTGAGCGTGATGTTCGACACGCTCGCCGCCGTGCAGCCGCACATCAAGTCGGGCGCAGTGCGCGCGCTCGCCGTCACGACCGCGAAGCGCGTTCCGGGGGTGGACCTTCCCACCATGGCCGAAGCCGGCCTTCCCGGCTACGAGACGAGCACGTGGGGCGCCGTCTTCGCGCCCGCCAAGACGCCCAAGGACGTCGTGGCGAAGCTCAACGCCGAGTACAACAAGGCCCTCGCCACGCCCGAGGTGAAGAAGAAGCTCGAGGAAGCCGGCATCCAGCCCGCCGGGGGGACCCCGCAGCAGCTCGCGGATTTCCAACGGTCGGAGATGGCGAAGTGGGCGAAGGTCGCGCACGACGCGAAGATCCAGCCGGAATGAGGCAGGAATAACGCCGGGTGGCCGCGGTACACGCGTAAGCTAGACAAAGGAGGAGGAATTCATGAAGTACGCTCGCATCGCGCTCGCCGTGATGGCGATGGCCGCCCTCGCCGCGCCCGTCTACGCCGAGGACGCGTATCCCGCGAAGGCCGTGACGATGATCGTCCCGTTTCCGCCGGGCGGCGGCACCGACACCGGCGCGCGCTGGATCGCGCAGGAGCTCGGCAAGAAGTGGGGCAAGGCGGTGGTCGTCGACAACAAGCCCGGCGCCGCGGGCATGATCGGGGCGGACATCGTCTCGCGCGCCAAGCCCGACGGTTACACGATCATGATGGCGAACGCGCAGACGATTGCCATCAACCCGTCGCTGTACAAGAGGCTGCCGTACGACCCCGACACCGCGTTCGCGCCCATCTCGCTCGTCGCGGAATTGCCGCTCGTGCTGCTGGTCAACGCCTCTCTGCCGGTGAAGACGACACAGGAATTCATTGCGCTCGCCAAGTCGAAGCCCGGCGAGCTCACGTACAGCAGCGCGGGCAACGGAAGCTCGACGCATCTGGCGGCGTCGCTGTTCGAGAACGCCACCGGCACGAAGCTGCGGCACGTGCCGTACAAGGGCGGCGGTCCCGCGATGCAGGACCTCATGAGCGGCGTGGTGAACCTCACCTTCCTCACGGTCCTCGAGAGCGGAAGCGCGATCAAGAGCGGCAAGGTGCGCCCCATCGCGGTGACGAGCAGCGCGCGCTCGCCGGCGCTGCCCGACGTGCCCACGCTCGCCGAGAGCGGCGTGCCCGGCTTCAACTCGATCTCGTGGATCGGCGTGCTCGCGCCCAAGAACACGCCGAAGCCCATCATCGACAAGATCAGCAGGGACGTGCAGGAGATCGTCGCCTCGCCCGACATGACGAAGCGCCTCATCGACCAGGGCGCCACACCGGTGGGCGGCACGCCCGCGCAGTTCCAGTCACTGATCGACAGCGAAACGCAGCGGTACCGCAAGATCATCGTCGAAAAGAACATCTCGGCCACGGAGTGATCATGAAGAAGCTCAATCTCATCGGCGGACAGTGGGTAGGAGGCGCGGGCGCCGCGCCCGACATCAATCCGTCCAACACGGCGGACGTCATCGACGAGTTCGCGCAAGCCGACCACGCGCAGGCGCAGACCGCGATCGCCGCCGCGCGCGCCGCGTTCCCGAAGTGGGCGCTGGCGAGCGTGCAGGCCCGCGCCGACATCCTCGACCAGATCGGCAGCGAGATCCTCGCTCGCAAGGAAGAGCTGGGCACCCTGCTCTCGCGCGAGGAAGGCAAGACCAAGCCCGAGGGCATCGGCGAGGCGGCCCGAGCCGGCTACATCTTCAAGTTCTTCGCCGGCGAAGCGATCCGCGCCCACGGCGAGCTCGTTCCCTCCGTACGCCCCGGCATCGACGTCGAGATCACGCGCGAGCCGCTGGGCGTGGTCGGCATGATCACGCCGTGGAACTTCCCCATCGCGATCCCGGCGTGGAAGATCGCTCCGGCGCTCGCCTTCGGCAACTGCGTGGTGTTCAAGCCCGCCGACCTCGTGCCCGGCAGTGCGTGGGCGCTCGCCGAGATCATCTCGCGCACGGCGGTCCCGCCCGGCGTGTTCAACCTCGTCAACGGCCGTGGCACGGTGGTCGGCGACGCGATGGTGGCGCATCCCGAGGTCGATGCGATCAGCTTCACCGGCTCCGTGCCGACCGGCAAGAACATCGCGCGCACCGCGCTCGAGACGATGAAGAAGCTCCAGCTCGAGATGGGCGGCAAGAACCCGCAGGTGATCCTCGACGATGCCGACCTCGACGTCGCCGTGAACGTCGCCCTGCAAAGCGCGTACTTCTCGACCGGCCAGCGCTGCACGGCGGCCTCGCGCCTCATCGTCACGCAAGGCATCCACGACCGCTTCGTGGAGGCGTTGATCAAGCGCATGTCCGCGCTCAAGATCGACGACGCGCTCAAGGCCGGCACCGACATCGGCCCGGTCGTCGACCAGACCCAGCTCGAGCAGGACTTGGGCTACGTGAAGATCGCCCAGGACGAAGGCGGCAAGCTCGTCGCCGGCGGGGAGCGGTTGAAGCGCGACACCGAGGGCTTCTACATGTCGCCCGCACTCATCACCGAGACGACCCCGCAGATGCGCATCAACCGCGAGGAGGTGTTCGGCCCCGTGGCGAGCGTGGTGCGGGTGAAGGACTACGACGAGGCGCTCGTGGTCGCGAACGACACGCCGTTCGGCCTCACCGCGGGAATCGCGACGGGCTCGCTCAAGCACGCGGCCCACTTCAAGCGCAATGCCGCCGTCGGCATGGTGATGGTCAACCTGCCCACGGCAGGCGTGGACTACCACGTGCCGTTCGGCGGACGCAAGGGATCGAGCTACGGGCCGCGCGAGCAAGGCGCGTACGCCAAGGAGTTTTACACCGTCGTCAAAACCGCCTACGTACAGGCCTGATCATATGACCGCCAAGAACCGCAAGAAGCCCGACGAGCTGCGCAGCCACCGCTGGTACGGCGTCAACGACCTCCGCTCGTTCGGCCACCGGTCGCGCACCGCGCAGATGGGCTACGACCGCTCCGATTACCTCGGCAAGCCCGTGATCGCGATCATCAATACGTGGAGCGAGATCAACTCCTGCCACAGCCACTTCCGGCAGCGCGCGGAAGAGGTGAAGCGCGGCATCTGGCAGGCCGGCGGCTTCCCGATCGAGATGCCCGCCATCTCGCTCGCCGAACCGTTCCAGAAGCCGACCACGATGCTCTACCGCAACCTGCTCGCGATGGAGACCGAAGAGCTCCTGCGCAGCTACCCCGCCGACGGCGCGGTGCTGATGGGAGGATGCGACAAGACCACGCCCGCGCTCGTCATGGGCGCGCTGTCGATGAACCTGCCGACGATCTTCGTGCCCGCCGGTCCCATGCTGCGCGGCGATTACCGCGGCCAGTTCCTGGGCAGCGGCAGCGACACCTGGAAGTATTGGGCCGAGCTTCGCGCCGGCAACATCACAGAGGATGATTGGCGCGACGTCGAGGACGGCATCGCGCGCTCGCCGGGCCATTGCATGACCATGGGAACGGCGTCGACGATGACGAGCGCCACGGAGGCGATGGGCCTCACCTTGCCGGGTGCCGCGTCCATCCCCGCGCCCGACTCGCGCCACGCGCAGATGGCGACACTGTCCGGCAAGCGCATCGTCGAGATGGTGTGGGAGGACCTCCTGATTCGCGACGTCGTGGACAGGCGCGCGATCGACAACGCGGTGACGACCGTGCTTGCGCTCGGCGGCTCGACCAACGCGATCGTCCACCTCATCGCGACCGCGCGCCGCGCCGGTGTGGCGCTCGACCTCGACCGCTTCGACGCCCTCGCCCGCCGCACCCCCGTGCTCGCCAACATCCGGCCGTCCGGAAAGTACCTGATGGAGGACTTCTACTACGCGGGCGGGCTGCGCGGCCTCATGTCGCGCCTCACCGATCTCCTCGACCTCTCGGCGCTCACGATCGACGGGAAGACGCTGGGCGAGAACCTCGAAGGCGCCGCCGTCTACAACGACGACGTGATCCGGACGCGCGAGGACCCGCTGGTCGACCACGACGGGCTCGCCGTGCTGCGCGGCAACCTCGCCCCCGACGGCGCAGTCATCAAGCCCGCGGCCGCCGAGAAGCAGCTCCTGAAGCACACGGGTCCCGCAGTCGTGTTCAAGGACTACAACGACATGGCGGCGCGCGTGGACGATCCCGCGCTGGTCGTCAACAAGGACAGCGTCCTCGTGCTGCAAAGCGCCGGGCCGCAGGGCGCGCCGGGGCTGCCGGAATGGGGCCAGCTCCCGATCCCCAAGAAGCTCTTGCAGGATGGCGTGCGCGACATGGTGCGCATCTCGGATGCGCGGATGAGCGGCACGAGCTACGGCGCGTGCGTGCTGCACGTCGCGCCGGAGTCGCACGTCGGCGGCCCGCTCGCGTTCGTGAAGGACGGCGATCTCATCGAGCTGGACGTACCCGGCCGCACGCTTACGCTCAAGGTGGACGAGGCCGAGCTCGCTCGCCGCCGCGCCGCATGGAAGCCGCCCAAGCCGCATTACACCCGCGGCTTCGGCACGCTGTATCTGAAGCACGTCACCCAGGCCAACGAAGGTTGCGACTTCGACTTCCTCGAAGAAGAAGGCAAGGCGGTCGACGAACCCGAAATCCACTGACGAGGACTCCAAATGAAGTTACGCATTGCATTCGCCGCGCTCGCGCTGTCGCTCCCGCTGACCGCGCTCGGCCAGGCGTATCCCACCAAGCCGATCACCTACATCGTGCCGTTCACGCCGGGCGGCACGACCGACGTGATCGGCCGCACCATAGGGGCCGGTCTCGCGCCCGTGCTCGGCCAGCCGGTGATCGTCGAGAACAAGCCCGGTGCGGCCGGCGCACTCGGCGCCGGCTTCGTCGCCAAGGCCAAGCCGGACGGCTACACGTTGCTCGGCGGCACGATCAGCACGCACGCAATCAACGCGAGCCTGTACAAGGACCTCGCCTACGACCCGGTCAAGGACTTCGAGCCGGTCACGCTCGTCGGCTTTATCCCGAACGCGCTTTACGTCGACCCGAAGCTCCCGGTCAAGAACGTGCAGGAACTGATCACGTTCCTCAAGAACAATCCCGACAAGCGCACCTTCGCCTCCTCCGGCGCGGGAACGTCGACGCACCTCGCGGGCGAGCTGTTCGGCGACCTGATCGGCGTCAAGCTCAACCACATCCCGTACAAGGGCACGCCGCAGGCGATGCAGGACGTGGTAGGCGGCCAGGTCACGTTCATGTTCGACCAGCTCACCGCCGGCCTGCCCCTCGTCAAGGGCGGTAAGCTGCGCCTGCTCGCCGTCACGACCGCGAAGCGCTCCCCGCTCTCGCCGGATACGCCGACCATGGCGGAAGCGGGAGTCAAGAACTTCGAAATGTCGTCCTGGCAGGCGGTGTACGCGCCGAAAGGCACGCCCAAGCCGATCATCGACAAGCTCAACACCGAGATCGTCAAGGTGCTGAAGGACCCCGCCACGCGCGACAAGCTGCGCGACACGATGGGCATCGAGATTGTCGCGAGCTCACCCGAGGAGCTCACCAAGCTCATGCAATCCGAGATCCCGCGCTGGGGCGCCCTCGTCAAGAAGTCGGGCGCCCAGGCCAACTAACGTTCATTCCGGAGGACATCATGGAACTTTCCGCCAAGACACACGAGCGCCTGTCCAAGGTGAGCACCGCGACGCTTTGCACGCAACTTTTCAAGCGCGGCTTGCGCAACGTGTACATTCAGGGCATCAAGCGCCTGTCCAGTCCGTCGGGCAACCTGGTCGGACCCGCGTTCACGATGCGCAGCATCCCGGCGCGCGAGGACCTCGATCAGATCAGCGCGTTCGACGACCCCAATCACCCGCAGCGCAAGGCGATCGAGAGCGTGCCGCCGGGCCACGTGCTGGTGCTCGACTGCAGGCAGGAGAAGCGCGTCGCCTCCGGCGGCGGGATCCTCACGACGCGCCTTCGTGTGCGCGGCGCCGCGGGCCTGGTCTCCGACGGCCCCGTGCGCGACAGCCACGAGATCGCGAAGATGGACTTCCCGGTGTACTGCGCGGGCGGCGCGGCGCCGCTCAATCTGCTGCACCATCACGCGATCGACCAGAACATCCCGATCGGCTGCGGCGGTGTGGCGGTCTACCCGGGCGACGTGATCGTCGGCGACGAGGAAGGTGTGGTCGTGATTCCGCAGCACCTGGCCGACGAGGTCGCCGAGCAATCGGAAGAGCAGGAGAAGATGGAGGCGTTCATCCTCGAGCGCGTGCAGGGCGGCGCCAAGCTCGCCGGGACGTATCCGCCGAGCGAGGAGACCAAAGCAGCCTTCGCGGAATGGCGCAAACAGCGCGGCATATAAACTAGCGGCCCATGGGCCGCCCTCTGCGTCGAATACTTCGACTCGATGATTTCGAGCCTGCGGCTCGAAATCATCTCCCTCGGCCCCTCTTCAGCTACGTCTGCGGAGGGGTCGAGGATCACGTCTCCCTGCGCGACAACCGCGCTGCGTTCCTCGAATGGGGATTCCTCCCGCGCGTGCTGGTCGGCGTAGGCAAGCGCACCGCGGCGACGGAGCTTCTCGGCCGCACGTACGCGCAGCCCTTCGGCATCGGCCCAATGGGCATCGGCGCGATGACGGCCTATCGCGGCGACATCGTGCTCGCGCGCTGCGCGCAGGCCGCGAACATTCCGATGGTGCTGTCCGGCTCGTCGCTGATCCGCCTGGAGGACGTCGCGGCGGCGGCGCGCAGCGCCTGGTTCCAGGCCTACCTGCCGGGCGACGTCGAGCGCATCGACGCGCTGGTCGATCGCGTGGCGAGCGCGCGCTACGAGACGCTCATGGTCACGGTGGACACGCCCGCCACGCCGAACCGCGAGCACAACCTGCGAGCCGGGTTCACGAGCCCGCTGCGGCCGAGCCTTCGTCTCGCCTGGGACGGTGCGCTGCGACCGCGCTGGCTGTTCGGGACCTTCTTTCGCACGCTGATTCGCCACGGGATGCCGCACTTCGAGAACTCGTACGCGAGCCGCGGCGTCGCGATGCTGTCGCGGGGCGTGGCGCGCGAATTCGGCGAACGCGGCCACCTCGACTGGACGCACATCGACCGCATCCGCCGGCGCTGGACCGGCAAGCTCGTCATCAAGGGCATCGTGCACCCGGGCGACGCGCAGATCGCCCGCGAGCGCGGCGCCGACGCGATCGTCGCCTCCAACCACGGCGGGCGCCAGCTCGACGGGACCGTCTCGCCGCTGCGCGTCCTGCCACTGATCGTCGATGCGGCGCGTGACATGCCCGTGATCTACGACGGCGGCATCCGCCGCGGCACCGACGTGCTGAAGGCGCTCGCGCTCGGCGCGCGCTTCGTGTTCGTCGCGCGCCCCTTCAACTACGCCGCGGCAATCGCGGGCGACGCCGGCGTGCGCCACGCCATCGCGCTGCTCGCAAACGAGATCGAGCGCGACATGGCGATGCTCGGCATCAACCGGCTGAGCGAGCTCGGCCCGCCGTGCCTGCACCGGATGCGCGCCGCGCCCTGACGATCACTCGATCGTGATGTGCGCGTCGCGCACGAGCTTGCCCCACTTCGCGAGCTCGGCGTCCACGAACTTCGCGAACTGCTCGCTCGTCATGACTTGCGGCTCGACGCCGCTCGCGCGCAGGGTCTTGTCGACTTCCGGCTGCTTGATCGCCGCGACCGATGCGGCCGCGAGCTTGCTCACGACCTCCGCGGGCGTCCCCTTGGGCGCGAACAGGCCGGTCCACGTGCTGCTCTCGACCGCCGGAAAGCCCTTCTCGGCGAACGTCGGCACGTCGGGCAGTGCGAAGTAGCGACCCGGCGCGGCCACCGCGAGGGCGACGAGCTTGCCCGCGCGCAGGTTCGGCAACGACACGGCGACCGTGTCGAACATCATCGTGATGCTGCCGCCCAGAAGATCGGTCTCCGCCGGCGCGCCGCCCTTGTACGGCACGTGCAGGAGCTTCACGCCGGCGGCGCGCTGGAACAGCTCGCCCGCAAGGTGGAGCGACGTTCCGTTGCCGGCCGAGCCGAAGCTCAACTTGCCCGGGTCCTTCTTCGCCATCGCCACGAGCTGCTCGAGCGAGGTGATCCCGCTCGCCTTCGACACGACGAGCACGTTCGGCACGCCGCCCCAGTAAGCAACCGGCACGAAGTCGCCCGTCGCGCTGTACGCGATCTTCGGATACAGCGCCGGGTTGACGCCGTGCGTGGCCGACGTTCCCGCGAGCAGCGTGTAGCCGTCGGGCTTGGCCCTGGCCACGACTTCGGTGCCGATGTTGCCCCCCGCGCCCGGGCGGTTCTCCACCACGATCGGCTGCCCCAACTCCTTGCCGGCGGCCGCGGCAACGGTACGCGAAATGATGTCGATCGCGCCGCCCGCCGGAAATGGAACGACGAGGCGAATGGGCTGCGTCGGGTACGGTGTCTGCGCCCCTGCCGCAGCGGTCATGAGGAACAGGAAGGCGGCAACGAGCGTTCTCATCGCGCCTCGCGCGGCAGCACGACCGAGACCGGCTTGGCGTCGGGGCCTGCCTTGCCCGTGATCGGCGGTGTGGGGAGCTTCGCCTCACCCGGCTCGATCACGAAGTGGTGCGTGAGCGAATACCAGGGACCTCGCACATCGGCGTCCGGCGCCCTTTCGTTCTCGTGGCGCACGTAGTGCCCGATGAGCGCCTTCGTCACGCCGAACTGGACATCGGTTTCGAGGTTCGGGTCGTCGCTCGAGTACACCTGCGAGAACTGCGTCTTGTAGCCCGGCTTGAAGATCAGGAAATGGATGTGCGCCGGGCGCAGGTTGTGGCGCCCCTGCTCGCGCAGCAGGTCGCCCACCGGGCCGTTGACGGGAATGGGATAACCGACGGGCTTGATGCTGCGGAACCAGACCTTGCCTTCCGCGTCGGTCGTGAACGTGCCGCGCAGGTTCATGTCCGCCTGGTTCGGGTCCTGGTTCTCGTAGATGCCTTCGCCCGACGTGTGCCAGACGTCGACCTCCGCGTCGGCTACGGGCTTGCCATCGAGGTCCGCAACAAAGGCCGTCACGAACATGGGATCACCCGCCGTGGGCGAGCGCACGATCGAGGCGCCGTTCTGCGTCCTCGGCGAGCCCGCGCGCCAGAACGGACCGAGGAGATTCGCGGTCGTCTCGCGCTTGCCGCGCTCGCCGTTGTTGATGAGGCACACGAGCGCTGAAACGCCGAGCGATCCCGCGATCAGCACGACCTCGTTGTGCGATTTGTCCGAGAGCTGGCCGAGCCTGGCGATGATGGCGCCCGCCTTCTGGAACTCGCCTTCGGTGAGCTTCACCTCGCGCACCCAGCCGTGCAGATGGCGCACCGCCGATGACATAATCTCCCGGAAGCGCGGGTCGCGCGAGCGTTCGATCTCGCTCAGCACCGCCGCCGTGACGTCCCTCTCGTTGCGGATGATCATGCTGATGCCCTCTATCGCTTCGCCGCACCCGCGGAACCCGTCAGTGCCCGCAACGCGAGCAAATAGCTGTCCACCCCCAGGCCCACGACGATGCCCTTGGCGATTTCGCTCAGCACGGAGTGATGGCGGAACTCTTCGCGGGCGTGCACGTTCGACATGTGGACCTCGATGAACGGGCAGGTGAGGATCGCGAGCGCGTCGCGCAGGCCATAGCTGTAGTGCGTCCAGGCGCCCGCGTTGATGATGACGCCGTCCACCTGGTCCTTGAACGCCTTGTGGACCCGCTGGCACATGTCGCCTTCGCTGTCCGACTGGTATGCCTCGACCTCGGCGCCGACCTCCTTGCCGAGCGCCACCAGTGCGGCGTTGATCTCGTCCAGCGTGATCGTGCCGTACTGCTTGGGGTCGCGCTTGCCGAACATCGCGTGGTTGATGCCGTGGAGCATCACGATCTTCTTCATGGACTTCTCCTAGTTGAGCGCTATGTCGACGATCCTTCCGGTTCTCGTCGCTTCCGAAATCGCTTCGACGACACGAAGGTTCATGAGGCCGTCGCGGCCGGTGACGAGCGGCTCCTCTTCGCCGCGGATCACCTTGCCGAAGTGCTCGATCTGGCGCGCGAGGGGATCGGCACGCGTCAGCGGTAGGGTCTGCGACTCGAACGGCTTGTACCAGGAACGGTCGCCCTCGCTCGCGTAGGTCCGAAGCCGCATGGTCGGCACCGCGAGCGATCCCATCGTGCCCATGATCACGTACGCGTCCTCGTCTTCGTAGGTCGCGTAGTCCCTGTTCTCCCGCGACGTCTGCTCCCAGCTCCTGGGCGACGCCGCCGTATCCGAAAGGAGGAAAGTGCCGAGGGCGCCGCTCGCGAAGCGCAAGTTGATCGCGACCGTGTCCTCGACCTCGAACTTGCGCGTGGCATTGGATGCGAACCCTTGCACCGCGACGATCTCGCCCACCATCGAGCGCAGGTTCCCGACCTCGTGCACCATGTTGATGAGAATCGGCCCGCCGCCCCGCCGCCTGCGCCATTCGTACGGAGGTTCGTGGTAGCCCGCGGGCTTGTAGAACACGGCGCTGCCGATGACGCCCACGATCGGGCCCAGGACGCCCGACTGCACGATTTCCACCGCCTTGTGCAGGATGGGGCTATGGCGCCTATGGTGGCCGACCAGCAGCTTGTGCCTCGACTTCTCCGCGGCCTCGACCAGGCGCATGCCTTCCTCGAGCGTGTGACCGACCGGCTTCTCGACGAGGCACGGCACGCCTGCCGCAATGCATTCGAGCCCCTGCTCGACGTGCATGGCGTTGGGGCTCGCGATCACCGCACCTTCCGGCCTGTCCTTCGCAAAGCATTCCGCGAGCGACTTGTAGAGCGCGACGCGATGCTTCGCCGCGATCTCCGGCGCCTTCGGGCCGGGGTCGACGATCGAAGCGAGCGCGCAGTTCGGGCTCGCGACGATCTCCTCGATGTGACGCAGGCCGATCGAGCCGGCGCCGGCAACGGCAATGCGGACCTTGGCCATGGCGGGTTGCCTTGCGCACCTACTTCCGTGCCTTGGCGATCTCGGCGGCAAGCTCCTTCGCCGCCGCCTCTCCGGCTTGCTTGCTGTACTTCTCGACAACCGGCTTCAGCTTCTCGCGCATGCGCGCGATTTCGCCGGGCGGAAGCTCGGTGACGGTCATGCCGGACTTGCGCAGTTCGGTGAGTGCGGCACTCGCGCGCTCGCGCGACACCTTCCGCTGGTAGGCCGTCGCTTCGGCCGCGGCCTCCTGCACGATCTTTCTCTCCGCGGCGCTCATCCCGTCCCAGGTTCTGCGGCTGATCAGCACCGACTGCGGGTTGTAGACGTGGTTGGTCAAGGCGAGGTATTTCTGCACCTTGTCGAACCTGCTGTCGGCGATGACCGTGACGGGATTCTCCTGGCCGTCGACCCGCTTCTTCTCAAGCGACTGGTACACCTCGGGGAACGGCACGGGCGTGGGTATGGCGCCGAGCGCGGTGAAGCTGTCGATGACCGCCGGCGACTGCAGCACGCGCAGCTTGAGCCCCGCGATGTCTT